>NZ_JBFDAH010000004.1:0-307078 GCF_040719265.1 Aliikangiella maris
CTACAGAAAAATTAAGTTTCCCGAATTCACGTTATAAAGAAGAATTGAGTGATGATGTTAATTTGGCTGAAAAGGATTGAATGGTTCGACATTAATGTGGGAAATCACACAAAATCAGGTATTTTTTGCCGCACCGTAATTTAAACTGGAATTGAATTAATTTTTACTGGTATAGATCACAGAATGGACAATATCTCACATAAAATTGAGAAAAATCTTAATTACAGACTCGGAAAATTACTTTAATGTGTCGAATGTTTGCCGGAGGCCCTATCTAAAAGGTTAGCATGGATGCTCTTACTAATTCATATTGCCTTTCTCTATTATCACTGTTCTTTTTAAGTCAAGAGAAATCCTTACTATTTGAAATCCCCACTATTTGAAATGCCTAATATTTTATATCGGTATTAAGTAGGGTGCGCCTTGAGTTCTCTCGTTTTGTTACTGGGGAGGAGTGTAAAGAATGTCATAATAAGTGACTAAACCATCTTTGTCATAAAGCTTTAATGCCACTTGACTAGCTCTATTTTATATCTGTGTTAAAGCTAACATTTTGAATTTTAAAAATTTAATTTTTTCCGGATTCAATTGAATAAAGAAAATTACCATTGGTTATTGCCGAATAGCTGTTGATTAGTGGCATAAAGTGAGTGACAAGTACAAACTCTTGCTCAATTCTCACTAATTGACTAAGTAACGTGAACCAAAAAGTAGATTTTCCTCAAAACGCTCAGCATTTAAGCAATGAGCTATTAGAGAAAGTGCAAGGTTTTGATACTAAAGCGCTTTATTGGCTAAGTGGCTATTGCTCGGGGATTGCCGATGCTCGACATAATACGCCTCAATTGTCGCAAACTAATCAATTGTTGCAAGCGCAGTTGGAGGCATCCGTTGCACAGCCAGTTGCGCTTAAAACGGTTGTGCTTTATGGATCACAAACCGGTAATGCGCAGTCTATTGCTGAAAATCTCCATCAAGCACTTTCGCAAAAAGGCATTGACGCTGAATTGGTTTCAACGGCTGACTTCAAAGCGAACAAACTTAAAGAGCAACAAGTGATTTTGGTGGTCGCATCAACGCATGGTGAGGGTGAACCACCTGATGATGCAATTGACTTCCATGAGTTTATTCGAAGTAAGCGTGCGCCAAAGTTAGCTGACGTGCAACATGCTGTGTTAAGTCTGGGAGATTCAAGTTATGAATTTTTCTGTCAAACCGGCAAAGATTTTGATCAGGCATTGACTAAGCTGGGTTCCAAAGCTTTGGTTGAGCGCGTTGATTGCGATTTAGATTATGCCGAGCCGTCGCAAAACTGGATTAAACAGGTTGTAGAAGCGCTTGAGAAATTAACGACTGTTAATAATACGGCTAATAGTACGGCAGTTGGACAGACGGGAAGCGCCACTGATAATCTAGTAACCAGTCAGTACACCCGTGACAATCCATTTACTGCAACTATTTTAGATAATCAAAAAATTACCGGACGTGATTCGGTAAAACATATTAATCACATTGAAATTTCTTTAGAAGATTCTGGTATTGTTTATGAGCCGGGCGACTCTTTAGGAATCTGGCCAAAAAATAATTTACAAACTGTGCAAGAAATTTTAGCGACATTAAAACTGTCCGGTGAAGAAAATGTAACGGTTAAGAGTGGCGAAAAAACACTGCTTAGCGCACTGACAGAGAATCTGGAAGTTTCGTTATTGACCAAAGATTTTATTCGTGAATATGCCATACTCGCAAAAAGTGACGAGTTAAATAAAATTGCAGAAAGTGAATTTTCAGAATATATCAAAAACCATCAAGTTATCGATGTGGTGTTGGCTGCGCCAGCACAAATTTCAGCACAACAGTTAGTTGATTTATTAAAACCAATTAAACCGCGTTTGTATTCAATTTCATCAAGCTTACAGGCGAATCCTGAAGAAGTTCATATCACGGTTGGTCTGGAAGAATCTGAAAATGAGCAAGGAACTCGCTTTGGTACGGCTAGTTACTATTTGCTTGAATCATTGGCAGCAGATGATGAAGTGTTGGTTTACATTGATAAAAACAAAAACTTCAAATTACCTGTGGCAGATAAACCAGTAATTATGATTGGCCCAGGCACTGGTATTGCACCATTCCGTGCTTTTCTGCAAGAACGTCAAGAGACCGAGGCCAATGGTGCAAACTGGTTATTCTTTGGCAATCCAAATTTCAATACTGATTTTTTATATCAAGTTGAACTACAGGCTTATTTAAAAGATGGTCTGCTTAATCAATTAAGTGTCGCTTTTTCTCGAGACCAAGCGGAGAAAATCTATGTGCAAGATCGTCTGTTAGAAAGTGCAGCACAAGTCTGGCAATGGATTAATGAGCAGGGCGCTTATCTTTATGTTTGTGGTGACATGAACAGAATGGCCAAAGATGTGAACAATGCACTAATCCAGATTATTCAATCTGAAGGTGGTTTGAATCAGGAAGATGCTGAAGCTTACCTGAGTCAGCTAAGAAAAGATAAACGTTACCAAAGAGATGTATACTGATTATGACTATTAAGCAGACTCAATACGATCCGACGATTCATTCGGATGTTGAAAGAATTAAAGTTGAAAGTAACTATTTACGCGGCACAATAACACCGAGTTTACAAGATCCGATTACGGGTTCGGTTGCTGATGATGATTTAATGTTGATTAAGTTTCATGGGATTTATCAGCAAGACGATCGTGATTTGAGAAACGAGCGCAGAAAACAAAAACTCGAGCCATTGTATTCATTTATGATTCGGGCACGTGTACCTGGCGGAGTTGCAAGCGCTGAGCAGTATATTCAATTGGCAGAACTTGCGACACAATATTCAAATGGCAGCTTACGACTAACAACGCGTCAAGCATTTCAATGGCATGGTGTTTTTAAGCGAAATTTAAAAACAACGATTGCTGGAATCAATCAAACAATGCTCGATACTATCGCGGCTTGTGGCGATGTGAATCGTAACGTTATGGGTAATCCGTTACCACAAACTTCAAAAATTCATGCCGAGGTTTACGAGTGGGCAAAAAAAATCAGCGAGCACTTATTACCTAAAACTAAAGCCTATCATGAGATCTGGCTAGATGGCGAAAAAGTTGAATCAACTCAAGAGCCTATTTATGGGCAAACTTATTTGCCACGAAAATTTAAAACAGCAATTGCAGTACCGCCTTATAATGATGTGGATATATTTGCCAATGATTTAGGCTTTATTGCTATTGTCGAAAATGATGAACTGATTGGGTTTAATGTTGCTACAGGCGGCGGTATGGGAAGCTCTCATGGTGACGAGACAACTTATCCACGTGTTGCTGATGTAATTGGTTTTTGTACCCTAGACCAAGTACTGCAAGTTTCTGAGAATGTAGTTAAAGTTCAGCGCGATTATGGTAATCGAGAAGTGAGAAAGCTTGCTCGTTTAAAATACACAATCGATCGTTTAGGAATCGAACAATTTAAATCGATTTTAAATGAATACCTCGGATTTGAGTTGGCTCCAGCAAAACCTTATGAGTTTACTCATAACGGCGATCGTTATGGTTGGATGCAAGACGAAAATGGAAACTGGCACTTAACACTCTATATTCACAGTGGCCGAATTATTGATAATGATGAGGCGAAACTATTTACCGGGCTTTTGGAAATCGCAAAAATTCATTCTGGAGAATTTAGAATTTCCCCAAATCAAAATTTAATTATCAGTAACATTCAGCCTGAAGTTAAAGACAAAGTTGCTGCACTTGTTCAACAATACAATATTAGTATTGGTGATAAAGAGTCGCCAACAAGATTGAACTCACTTGCTTGTGTAGCATTTCCAACTTGCTCGTTGGCAATGGCAGAAGCTGAAAGGTATTTGCCGACATTTTTAGACAAACTCGAAGCTTTGATGGATAAGTATTCATTGCAGACACAACCGATTAATGTGCGCATGACGGGGTGTCCTAATGGCTGTGCTCGACCATTTTTGGCCGAAGTAGGACTGGTTGGTAAGGCACCTGGTAAATACAATTTATATTTAGGTGGTAATCCCGTGGGGAGTCGTTTAAATAAACTTTATCGAGAAAATATTGGTGAGCCACAAATTCTTGAAGCGCTTGAATCAATATTAGAAAACTATGCTAAGCAGCGTGAAAGTAATGAGAGCTTTGGCGACTATGTAATTAGAGCC
This sequence comes from Aliikangiella maris, assembly GCF_040719265.1. Lineage (NCBI taxonomy): Bacteria > Pseudomonadati > Pseudomonadota > Gammaproteobacteria > Oceanospirillales > Pleioneaceae > Aliikangiella > Aliikangiella maris. The sequence continues at coordinate 4,193 of NZ_JBFDAH010000004.1, forward strand.
AATTACGTCAAAGCAGTTGTTAATGGTTTGGACTTTCATCAGTAAATACGTTGACTTTTAACTCTGTTGACAAGTTCATCTTGTCAACATGACAAATTAATGTAGGAGATGACCGTGTTAGATTCGGTTTGGAATGAAAGAAAAATACAAGAAGCGAATGAAATTCTTGAACCCAAAACAGCACAAGAGCGAATTGAGTGGGCGTTAGAAAATTTGCCTGGTGAGTTTGCTCTTTCTTCAAGCTTTGGGGTTCAGTCGGCGGTCAGTCTGCATATGGTGACGCAATTGAAAAAAGATATTCCGGTGATATTAACCGATACGGGATATCTCTTTCCTGAAACCTATCAATTTGTCGATGAATTGACCAGCCGATTACAATTAAATTTAAAAGTTTATCGCGCTAAAGTTTCAAGCGTCTGGCAAGAAGCTCGTTATGGCAAACTCTGGGAAAAAGGTGTTGATGGTTTAACCCGTTACAATCAGATGAATAAAGTCGAACCGATGGAGCGTGGACTGGAAGAATTAAATGTATTGACTTGGTTTGCTGGATTGATGCGTAGCCAATCCAATAGTCGACAAAACTTGCCAGTTATTCAAAAAATTCGTGGCAGAATTAAAGTTCATCCATTAATTGACTGGAATAATCGAACCGTTTATCAGTATTTAAAAGCGAATGATTTGCCTTATCATCCTTTGTGGGAAAAAGGTTATGTTTCGATTGGTGATACTCATAGCACTGTCCCACTAAGTTTGGGAATGAGCGAAGAAGAAACAAGGTTTGGTGGTGTAAAGCGTGAATGTGGTTTACACGAAGATAATTTTTCAAGCTTGTAACGACTTCCACAAAACGATTGTTACTAAAATAATTACTGCTCGCATTTGACAACTAAGTCTTATATCAATTGCCAAATGCGAGTTGCCACTTTGACTAAATTTCTGAAAACTAAATTTTATCCAATCAATGTTCATCGTCAGTTCTTTAGTGGAGTAACTCGAGTTTTATTGAATATTCTGATATGAGTTGTTGTTATTCGTTCTTTTCTTATCGACCAATAGATTATTATTGCTACAATAGTCAGTAGCGTTGCTATTTCGCATTTAACAAGATAACCTGTGTGTCACTCAAAACTATTTTGGTGTCACCTTTAATGCTTGGTGTCTTTATTGTTAACAGCCTGATTATCGCTATTGTCGTCTTGATTCACTATGAAATCTTGCATCAATTGACGCATCAATTACCACGATTGAGAGTAAAACATAATTTTAAAATTGTGATCGGTGTTTTTGGTGCACTATTTGCGCATATAGTTGAGGTGTGGGTATTTGCTTTAGCTTATTATGTGATGATTCATATTAGCGGGTGGGGAAATTTAGTTGGAAACTCTAGCGGTTCGCTCATGGATTGTGCTTATTTTTCCTTCACAACTTACACAACCTTGGGGTTTGGCGATATACAACCGGTTGGTGAAATTCGATATTTGACGGGGATAGAATCATTAACTGGACTAGTGTTAGTCACCTGGACTGCTTCATTTTTATATTATGAAATGAAAAGTTATTGGAAAGAAAATTAAATAAACTGCCGGTTAGTCGACCCGGCAGCTTCAATGTTTTGGTGAGTATCGGTTACCGCTTTAGCTTATACCTCAGCGTTCCTCACAAACGTGACAACAACTTTTAGTTTTTTAAACGACACATTAGTTTCAACTAAAAGCCAATGCTGCTAGGTTTTATTGAATGTTAATGTGGCGTTGACTGTTTTTTGGTAACTCTGATTTTTTCAAATGTAATTGTAATAGACCATCTTTGAATTCTGCGTGAATATCTGCTTCGCAGACGTTTTCAGGCAGATTAAAGGTGCGCTCAAAATGGCCATAAAATCGCTCAATGGTGTGAAGCTTTTTATCTTCTTTTTCAAATTTTCGCTCACCCGATAAAGTGAGATAATTGTTGTTAATCGCCACTTTGATATCTTCTTTTTTGACTTCTGGTAATTCAACTTTAATGAGATATTCACTGGCATCTTCAGTGACATCAACGAGCGGTTTCCAACTTGATTCGATAGCAGAGTCTTGAAAGTTACTCATTAATCGAGTGGAAGGTGAAAAAAAACTGTCAAATTCTCTAAAAGGATTCCATCTAACTAAACTCATGATCTTGTCTCCTAGTTTTTTAAATGAATCTATGAAGGGTGGAATAACTTGACTACCACGATGTAATTGTAAATAAATTGAGCAAATGCGTATTGACTAAGGTCAAAAAGAACAGTAGATCGAAGGTACGAAATATGCTTATTAATTTAAATATTCAACAGAACTGTGCTAAGTTGGCGTAAATAATCGGTTAATATATGGCTTTTTCTTATAAGCAATTGGTTAAATAATGGTTGATATTCGTCGAATATTCTGTAGGATAAACAGTGATTCCCTTAAATAAATAAGATCATGTTCTCAAAATCTTTTAATTTTAAATTCTCTCCTTATATCCCAACTCCCCTTGTGGGTTAGTTAATCTATTTTTTTATTTATCGTTTTAAAAAAGTTTAATTAATTATCTGTGAACCGCGGGCTAATCCAGGTTCAGGTAATAACTCAAATCTGAAAACAAAGTGAGTGTAAAAATGCAAATGATTGACTGGCAGCGTGCCGTGATCAAGGTGGGGAGTGCGTTAATCGCGCCAGAGGGAAATGGTTGTAGTATTCGTTATCTGTTGGCATTAGCTGAGTTTATTCAACATTCTGTGCAACATGGTAAAGAGGTGGTACTGGTTTCATCGGGGAGTGTTGCCGCAGGGGCAGGGCTAATGAAATTTGATTTGGCTCAGCAGGTCTCTATTCCGCAAAAGCAGGCTCTCGCTGCAGTGGGCCAATCTTATTTAATGCAACATTGGCAAAAATTATTTGATAATCAATGCGCACAAATTTTATTGACGCGTTCTGATTTGGAAAGTAGTAAGCGTGTAGCGAATGCAAAAAATACGCTCAATACGTTATTACAGATGCAGGCAATCCCAATTATCAATGAAAATGATTCTGTGGTGATTGATGAATTAGTGGTTGGTGATAATGATAATCTGGCGGCACAGGTCGCTGTTATGTGCGATGCTGACCTGCTGATTATTTGTAGCGATGTCGATGGATTATACAACAAAAATCCACAGCTTCATGCCGATGCGCAATTAATCGAAGTGGTTGAAACGATTGATGATTCAATTTTGCAAAGTGCTGGAATAACCACAAACCCGATTGCAACCGGAGGTATGAAAACTAAAATTCAGGCAGCAGATACGGCGATGCAAGCAGGCATTAATACGTTAATTGTTAATGGTAGAAAAGCGGCAACTTTTGAACAGCTCAAGCAAACGCGGCAAACAGGCACACTATTTTTTGCTGCGTCTAGCCGAATGAATAGCATGCTGAATTAGGAGAAAATTATAATGAATACTCAAGACTTAACGGCGATTAAACAACAATGTGAGCAAACTCGTAAAGCAGCAAAAGCAATCGCATTAGCCAACCCGACACAAAAAAATGCAATTTTGTTCTCAATGGTAAAAGCATTAATAGAAAATAAAGCCACTATACTCGCGGCCAATGAGCGTGATGTTGAACAGGCGGAAAAAGACGGCTTGTCTGCAGCGATGATCGATCGGTTAACCATTAATTTAACAGGCATTGAGCAAATGCAAAAAGCCTTGGCTGAAGTGGCCGAATTGCCTGATCCGTTATCGGAAGTCTTGCCTATGACAAAAAGGCCAAATGGTATAAAAGTGCGTAAAAAGAGAATTCCGCTAGGGGTTATTTTAATGATTTATGAATCACGCCCCAATGTTACTGTTGAAGCGGCTGCGTTGGCTTTAAAAAGTGGTAATGGGATTATTTTACGTGGCGGCAAAGAAGCTTTTCATTCCAATCAAGCCATTGCTACCTGCTGGCAAAAAGCACTCACTGACAATGGTTTTCATCCTGCTGGAATCACCGTACTCGCATCGACTGATCGCCAGTTAATGAATGAATTACTCAAGCTGGATGAGCTTATAGATGTTGTCATTCCTCGGGGTGGCGAAGGACTCATCAGACATGTGGTCGCCAATAGCCATATCCCTGTAATTAAGCATTATAAGGGCGTTTGTCATTTATATGTTGATGAATCGGCTGACTTGCCTCTGGCTCTGGATTTATTGATTAATGGTAAAACGCAGCGCCCTGGCGTGTGCAATGCACTGGAAGGGTTAATTGTTCATCAGCATATCGCTTCTGCATTTTTGCCCGAAGCCGCCAGCGCTTTGCAAGCAAAAGGGGTCAAATTATATGGATGCTCTAAAACTCGACAACTGCTACCAGAAATTGAGGCTGCTGATGGTGATTTATTTGCCAAAGAATTTTTAGCATTGGAGATTTCTATTGTGACTGTTGATTCGTTTGATGAAGCGGTTGAGTTTATCGATCAATATGGTTCTGGTCATACCGAAGTCATCGCAACACAATCGCAAGATAATGCCGAGCGATTTATTAATGAAGTCGATGCATCGGTGGTTATGGTTAATGCTTCTTCGCGATTTTCTGATGGTGGAGAGTTGGGTTTAGGTGCTGAAATTGGAATTTCAACCTCTAAAATTCATGCTTACGGGCCAATGGGACTAGAATCATTGACATCACAAAAATTTGTGGTTGAAGGTGAAGGGCAAATTCGCTGATTCAGTATAATTCAGTGGTGTTTTGGTTGTATTAATCATTCATACTGACTTTTTGTGAAAGCATGGACTTGTTCTATTTATCGTTTGTGTGTAAGCTTTTCTATTATCGTGGTCCGATGAGGTTGGCCACTTATCTTCACTATTTAATCGATCTGAAAGTTTCAATAAGAAAGCACTAATAAGAAAGTATTAATAAATAGACAACTAATCGATATCAAATAGACAATAAGATAAGTGGTTAAATCGGATTTATTTAATATATTCGGATTTATTTAACATATAAACAGGTCAAATAAACCTGTTTTGACTTATTCGCCGATTATACTGTTAAACAACCCGATTTTACTTTGTCAATTAAATTCCACATAATTTAGTTTAAACGTGAGCACAATGGCTAAACATTAACCGGTTAATAATCGCTATGACGCAAAAACAAGACAACAATGATTCTCAAGCACCAAGTTCAACCGAGCAACAGCCCAATTCGCAATCGCCTGTAATAACGACAGCACCATCTATTAAGGGAAGTTACAAACGTGTTGCGATTGTTGCAGGATTGCGTACGCCTTTTGCTAAACAGTTAACTTTTTTTAAAAACACCAGTGGTATTGAACTGGGTCAAATGGTCGTCAGCGAATTGATTGCGCAGGCAGATATTGACCCAATACTGATTGAGCGTGTCGTTTTTGGGCAAGCACTGATTCAACCTGATGCACCAAATATAGCGCGAGAAATTGTGCTGGCTGCGGGATTGCCGGTGACAACCGATGCGTTTAGCCTATCGAAAGCCTGTGCCACAGGATTTCAGACAACCGCTACTATTGCTGAGTCAATTATGGCGGGTTCAATTAGTGTTGGCATCGCTGGTGGAGCAGACAGTTCGTCTGTTGTACCGATAGGGATCCACAAGAAACTGGCATCAATTTTAATGGCATTAACCAAAGCTAAAACGATGAAACAGCGTGCGAAAATTTTAAGTCAGGTGAAAGCACGGTATCTGTTACCGGTACCTCCGTCGGTAAAAGAATACTCAACTGGACTGAGGATGGGCGATAGCGCCGAGCAAATGGCACGCGACTTTGGTATTACCCGTGAACGGCAAGATGAATTTGCACATCGCTCCCATGAGTTGGCATCTCAAGCCTGGAGTAAGGGCTGGCTGGCTAACGAAGTCATGACGGCTTATGTCGAGCCATTTAAAGAAACTTTGTCGATTGATAATAATGTTCGTTTTGAATCAAAGCTGGCTGCATATAGTAAACTGCAACCGGCATTTGATAAACAATTTGGTACCTTAACGGCAGCCAACAGCACCGGACTAACTGATGGTGCCAGTGCTCTTTTATTGATGAGTGAGCAAAAAGCCAAAACACTAGGATATGAGCCACTTGGTTATATTCGCAGTTATGGTTTTGCCGCTTTAGGTGTTGAAAAAAATATGCTGATGGGGCCTGCCTATGCAGCGCCCATTGCGCTAGACAAAGCGGGAATGCAGCTTTCGGATTTGACCTTGATCGATATGCATGAAGCTTTCGCCGCACAGGCATTATGTAATGTGAATGCTTTTGCCAGTGAAAGTTTTGCTCGCGAAAATTTAAATCGTTCTCAACCGATTGGCGAAATTGATTGGGATAAATTCAATGTACTGGGCGGGTCATTGGCTTATGGACATCCATTTGCAGCAACTGGCGGCAGAATGATTACACAAACGCTAAATGAGTTACAACGCCGCGGAGGTGGCACTGCTTTAGTCACTGCTTGTGCTGCCGGTGGTTTAGGGGCTGCAATGGTTTTGGAGACGGAATAATGAAAAATATTGAGCAGTCAGTGTTTCATTTTACGGTAGAAAACCAGATAGGCTGGGTAACTATCGATGTACAGGGCGATTCACAAAATACGCTAAAGGCATCTTTTGTTGATGCGTTTAATCAAATTTTGGATGAAATTGAAAACCACAATGCGATAAGCGCGTTGATTGTGATGAGCGGCAAGCCGGATAACTTTATATCAGGTGCCGATATTTCAATGCTAAAGCAAATTCAAACCGCAGAGCAGGCAAGTGAGTTGGCACAACAAGGTCAGCAAATTTTCAATCGATTAGAAAATCTCAAAATGCCCGTAGTTGCGGCAATAAATGGGGCTTGTTTAGGTGGTGGACTTGAATTGGCGCTGGCATGTAGCCATCGCATTGCAACCGACGAAAAATCAACGCGATTGGGACTACCAGAAGTGCAATTGGGACTGCTACCGGGGAGTGGTGGAACGCAACGTTTACCCAGGTTAATCGGAATTGCTCAAGCTTTAACACTGATGTTAACCGGCAAACAGTTAGTTGCCCGGCAGGCTAAAAAAGTGGGGTTAGTCGATGAAGTCGTTCCGCTCACACACTTAAAACAAGCTGCAGTGCGTTGTGCGCAAATGCACATGGGAAAAGTAAGACGCAAAGCGAGTGAGTTAGAGAATAATTTTGCTAAAAAAGGTTGGCTCAATCAAGCAAAATGGCAACAATTGATATTAGAGTCGCATCAGTATGGTCGCGATTTGATTTTTAATAAAGCCTTACAAAATGCTGAGCAAAAAACTCGTGGTAATTATCCTGCACCTGACAAAATTATTCGTTCTGTCAAACAAGGGTTAGAAAAAGGATTTGCAGCAGGACTGGCGCTTGAAGCTGAATTATTTGGTCAGCTTGTGGTGTCTAAAGAAGCTAAACAATTAATCAATATCTTTTTTGCAACAACAGCACTTAAAAAAGAAACGGGCGCACCGGAAGGTATAGTGCCCACAAAAGTCGAGCGACTTGGTGTTTTAGGCGGTGGCTTAATGGGCGCTGGAGTTGCGTATGTGTCAATTGAAAAAGCGTTTAACCGAGTACGTTTAAAAGATACCAGTGAAGCTGGCATTAATCATGCGTTGAAATACTGCTGGAATATTTATCGACAGCGGGTTAAACGAAAGCATATAACAATCAGTGAAGCAAGTCGACGGTTTGCACGGTTAAGTGGTACAACACAGTATCGTGGTTTTAAAACAGTCGATTTAGTGATTGAAGCTGTGTTTGAAGATTTAAATTTAAAGCAGCAAATGGTATGTGAAATAGAAAAAGAATGTCACTCGGAAGTTATTTTTGCTACCAATACGTCCTCAATTCCAATTGCGGATATTGCCAGCGCAAGTAAGCATCCAGAACGAGTTATCGGTATGCATTACTTTTCGCCAGTTGAAAAAATGCCTTTACTCGAAATTGTCGTCACTGAAAAGACTTCGCCACAAGTGATTGCGACCTGTGTTGCATTAGGGAAGGCACAAGGTAAAACGGTAATTGTTGTCAATGATGGCGCCGGATTTTATACCAGTCGAATATTAGCGCCATTTATTAATGAAGCTGGATATCTGCTGGTCGATGGTGTTGCTATCGATCAAATTGATAATGCGTTACAGAATGCTGGGTTTCCTGTTGGACCGTTGACATTACTCGATGAAGTTGGGATTGATGTTGGAAGTAAAATAGCGCCGATATTAGTCGAAAAGCTTGGCCAACGCTTTGCGCCCCCTGAAGTTTTCAGCAAACTAATTGATGATAATCGCAAAGGTAAAAAGAATAATCGGGGCTTTTATCAGTATCAATCCACTTCGCCGATTTTGAAATGGGTGAGCAGACAATCAAACAAACAAGTTGATTCTAGTGTTTATCCTTTGCTCGGCATTAATGTTAATCGATTAAATCACTCGATTGATGAACAGGAAATTGCGCAACGTTGTTTACTACAAATGGTTAACGAGGCTGTTTATTGTTTACAAGAAAACATCATTAATAGTCCGCGTGATGGAGATATTGGTGCAATTTTTGGATTAGGGTTTCCGCCATTTCTGGGCGGACCATTCCGATATGTTGACTCTCAGGGAGCAGGAAAAATTGTTGAACAACTAAGGTTGTTACAAAATTGCCTTGGGGATCGCTTTAAGCCGGCAGAGCAATTGGTGAAAATGGCTGAAAATAATGAAACTTTTTATTAAATGAGTTGATTGATACTGTAGTCTTGAATATTTTTATGCTGGTTGGTCGCTGTTAAGCATACACAGCGACCTTATCACGGCCGGTATTTTTTGCTTCATACAAAGCTTTATCGGCATGGTGTAACGTTTTGTCGGCATCGACCAATGTGTTGCTGGCTGCGATACCAATTGAAGCTGTAACTTGCAACTGCTCGTAATTTTTAAAAGCCAGCTGTTTAAGTTCTCGTCTGACACGTTCACCAATAAATCTTGCGCCAGCAATATTTGTATTAGATAAAATAACAACAAATTCTTCGCCACCATAACGGAACACTTCATCTGAACGTCGAATCGTATTGCGAATTGTAGTCGCCACTTCTTTTAAAACCTGATCACCCACCAGATGACCATAAGTATCATTAATTTGTTTAAAATAATCGATGTCAATGACCATAATTGAAAATTCGGTGTGGTGTCGATTAAATGCACAAATTTCTCGATTAAGTGCTTCATTAAATGCTGCCCGGTTTGCAATTTGTGTCAGTGGATCGCGATGTGCCTCTGCTACTGCTTTTTGATACAGTAGTGCGTTGCGTAGCGGATAAATTAACAGACTTAATAAATTCTCAATGGCTTGGGTTTCTTTTATAGTGAAGGGCTGCTGGCGAGTACATTCAATTTCACCTAAATCATCTTCCTCGAGTGCCAGTCGATAGCGGCATCGATGGAGCTGCTCTTCACCAGTTTGAAAAAATAAATCGCGTGATTTATTGGCAAAACGCACGGAGTCACAAGGAATAATTGCTGCAGTTTCGGCACAGAAGCTTTGCAGTAGTGGCGCAATTTCTAAGGTTTGTTGTAATTTTATCGCTAAATTCGCAATTTCTAAACGTTCAGAAGTCTGTTCAGAAAAACGGTAGCCTTCGATACCAATTACTTTAGCTGTGTTAGGACTTTTCATGTTTTCCTCAAATAACAACAGATTGAGTCTATTTTCCATTCAACTCAGCAAAATTTATGCCATAAATATTATATTTATAAATTACAATAGCTTAGATGAGCAATAGTAGAGATTATGACATAAGTGATGAAAAATTGACGAATTATATTCACAATATTCAACAAAAATCTTTTGAGATGACAGTAAGGAGTCGAAATTCTGTCGATTAGTTGGCAACAATCTGCCGTATGATCATCCGTTGGGTATGATTATAGGTTGTTGCTGGTGAGCTGCAGTGCCTAAAGTAGTGTTTTGTGCGTGTTAAGCGTAGGTGTAATCATACAGTCACTGACTCAGTTGCATAATGACAAATTTACTTAGATGCTTAGTTAGATTTTATTTTTTGTTAACTCAGGTGTTTTGCTCATTTAAGTATTTTGCAAACACCTGGATTGAACGATTATTGTGCATCAAAAGATTGTCCATTGATTGATAGACTATCGTCTCCCATTAAATATTCATAGATTGGCATGATCTCTTCAGGGGTAACTAAGCGGTATCTATCTTCGGCGGGATAGGCCTTGGCGCGCATTTGAGTTCGGGTAGCGCCTGGATTAATCGCATTGACACGAATATTTGAACCATCCAGTTCGTCAGCTAAAATTTGTACAAACCCTTCGACAGCAAATTTTGAAACAGCATAAGCGCCCCAAAATGCGCGTCCTTTACGGCCAACACTAGAACTAGTCATTATTAACGAGGCATTGGGCGATTGTCTTAACAATGGCAGGCAGGCATGAGTTAATAAATAAACGGCGTTAATATTGACTTGCATTATCTGATGCCATGATTCGCTGGGAGTAAATTCAATGGGTGAAAGTTCACCTAGCATACCGGCATTGTGTAAAATACCATCGAGTTGACCGAGTTCTTGTTGAATGGTTTCGGCCAGACTTTTACACTGCTCTGCAGAGGCATTGATTAAATTTAACGGAATAATTGCCGGTTGTGGGTATCCTGCATCAACAATTTCGTCGTAAACACTTTCCAATTTGCTGGTATTACGACCATGCAAAATAACCGTTGCACCTAATTTTGCGTAATTTTTGGCTGCCGCTTTGCCTATTCCGTCACTAGCACCAGTGACTAAAATAACTTTTTCTTTGAGCAAATGTTCTGGCGCTTTATAATCACGCATAGAGGAATCCTGTTGTAAGTTGAATTTCACTGAATTTTAACAGTGTTGTCTTGTTTAAGCGTAGTAATTTTGATTTATATTGACTAATTTTAAAGTGAAGTGAAAGGTAAGTCACTTTTCGTATTTTCACAACTTATCCAAAGTGATAAGCTTCCTGAATGATTTTAGGGATGAGGCATTTGAATAATGGGAGGGCAGATGATTAAAGTATTGATTGTAGATGACCACGAATTAATCAGAAGCGGTATTAGCCGACTTCTCTCTGATGATGACAAAATTACAGTTGTTGGAGAAGCTTCCAGTGGTGAAGAAGCAGTGACCAAAGCGCGTGAACTTCGTCCTGAGGTTATTTTGATGGATGCCAATATGCCTGGCATAGGCGGGTTGGAAGCCACTCGGCGATTAATTCGTTTTGATCCGGATGTCAAAGTGATAGCGGTTACTGTGCATGGTGATGAACCTTATCCAACACGATTTATGCAAGCAGGTGCTGCTGGATATATTACTAAGGGCACGGGTATCGAAGAAATGACCATTGCGATTAAGCAAGTTGCTAGTGGTAAACGCTACCTTGCACCTGAGATCGCGCAGCAAATGGCGTTAAAGTCGGTAAATCCTGATGAGGGCAGTCCGTTTGATGATCTTTCAGATCGGGAAATGCAGGTAATGCTAATGATTACTCGCGGACAAAAAGTTCAGGAGATTTCTGAGCAATTGTTTTTAAGTCCCAAAACTGTTAATAGCTATCGCTATCGTTTATTCGAAAAGCTTAAAATTGAGAATGATGTTGAATTAACTCACATGGCAATACGTCATGGAGTGATTGAGTCCGAAAAGTTATAACACTTTTTGGCTTTGGCGACAGTGAGTAGCGCTGACAGCGAATTGAGCAGCGCCGACAGCGAATGATATCAACAGTGAATGACAGCAACACTGAACTAAAAGACATGGAGTCGTCTTTTTATGATTTGCCCAAATTTTAATCAATAAACATGCTAAGATAATAAGGCTAATTGACCATTTCACAATCAACATTTGATGCAAACCTGTTTTTAAAGAATCTCACCAAGCTCCCTGGCATTTATCAAATGATTAATCAGGCTGGGGAAATTATCTATGTGGGTAAAGCAAAAAATCTCAAAAAGAGAGTATCATCCTATTTTCAAAAACAGGATCATCCACCAAAAACTAAAGTGATGGTTTCGCAGATCCATGATATTCAAATCGTGGTGACTGAAAGTGAAAATGAAGCTTTAATTTTAGAAAATCAGTTTATAAAAAAATATCGTCCAAGATATAACGTGATATTTAGAGATGATAAAAGTTATCCTTATATTTTTTTATCAGCCGAAGAATTTCCACGATTAAGCATCCATCGAGGCAAACAGACGCAAAAAGGTGATTACTTTGGACCATTTACTGGTTCCGCTGCTGCTCGATATAGTATTTCTCTGATGCAAAAGTTGTTTCAAATCAGACAATGTGAAAATAGTGTTTTTAACTATCGATCTCGTCCCTGTCTACAATATCAGATTAAACGTTGTAGTGGCTCTTGTGTGAATAAGATCAGTGCAGCAGATTATCAAAAAGATGTGCAGCTGGTTCGATTATTTTATCAAGGTAAAAATGACTCAGTTATTCAAGCCTTAACCGAGCGTATGGAGACTGCTTCACAGCAACTTGAGTTTGAAAAAGCGGCGCAAATTCGTGACCAGATAATTCAACTTCGTCGAGTTCTTGAAAAGCAGGCAGTTCAAGGACGAGAGTCAGATATCGATATTGTTGCGGCCGGTATTAAAGAAAAAGTGGCAGCAATATTTATTTTGCATATACGCAATGGATTGGTGCAGGGGAGTCGTAATTTTTTTCCAAAGGTGCCACTGGATACGAGCTTAACAGAATTGATGGAATCTTTTCTTGGTCACTATTATACCGCTTCTCAAAATGAATTACCCAGCGAAATTGTAATCAATACAGATATTGAAGAGCCTGCTTCATTAGCGCGTACCATTGGCGAGTTAAGAGCCGGAAAGGTGAGAATTGCCCACTACGTAAAGACCAGTCGGGCTGCCTGGTTAGATATGGCTAATCGAAATTTACAAGAAATGATTGCCGCAAGGTTAGCCAGTAAAAGTCACACTCAAAAGCGTTTACAATGTTTAATGGATGAGCTGAATTTAGATAAATTACCAATGCGTATGGAATGCTTTGACATCAGCCACTTTCAAGGTGAACAGACGGTTGCCTCGTGTGTAGTATTTGAACAAGGACAGGCGAAAAAATCAGATTACCGGCGATTTAATATAAAAGAAGTTACCGGTGGCGATGACTACGCAGCCATTGAGCAAGCCGTGCGCAGACGATTTAATCGATTGGTTAAAGAAGAAGCCAAATTACCTGACTTATTAATAATTGACGGTGGAAAAGGTCAATTAAATCAAGCACAAAAAGTATTAGATGATCTTGAATTAGACCAGGTAACACTCATTAGTGTCGCTAAAGGCAGTGATCGAAAAGTTGGTATGGAGCAAATCTTTTTTCCCTCCGAAGCGATAGCTAGGCGATTGGAAGAAGACTCTTTGGCTTTACATTTAATTCAGGCAATCCGAGATGAAGCTCATCGATTTGCAATTACCGGGCATCGCGGAAAGCGTGAAAAAGTTAGAAAAACTTCTTTTTTAGAGGGAATTCCTGGCGTCGGTGCAAAGCGACGACGAGCGATTATTCAGCACTTTGGTGGATTGCAGGAAGTCAAAAGAGCGGGTGTCAGCGATTTAAAACAAGTTGAAGGTATTAGTCAAAATTTAGCGCAATTGATTTATGATCAACTGCATGATTAAATGCGAATGTCATTTTATTTATCTTTAATGTGAAAACTTAATGATAAATTTTTGTATGCACCATTCAATTAAATCAACAAATCAAATGATTAACAGGTGACATATTGATGCTCAATGCTAAAATGGTTACCACAGGTTTCTGCCACTAATATATCATGAATATTGCCAATTTATTAACGTCATTTCGAATTCTCTGCATTCCTTTACTGGTATTTTTCTTTTATTTACCAGTTAGTTGGGGGCAAACTACGGCGGCAATTATTTTTGCAATTGTTGGCTGGACAGATTGGTTTGATGGTTGGGTTGCCAGACGTTACAACATGCAATCGTCTTTAGGTGAGTTTCTAGACCCAGTTGCTGATAAGTTAATGGTAGCGGCGTCGCTGGTTTTATTAGTAGAACAGCATGCAACGATTTGGATTGCCGCACCGGCATTAGTCATTATTAGTCGTGAAATTACTGTTTCGGCACTTCGTGAATGGATGGCTGAATATGGCGAACGCTCTGCTGTAAAAGTCGTTTTTGTGGCTAAAATTAAAACCTTAATGCAACTTTCCGCAATTTTCTTTTTATTGTTAGCCGGAAATGAAGCCGAAATAAAAACAATAATGGAACATTCTTGGCTTTATATTTGGGGTTACATACTTTTATATGTGGCAGTAGCGCTGACTTTATGGTCCATGTATATCTATTTGAAAGCCACCTGGCCATTACTGGCTTCTTCAGAGCTTAATAATCAGTCGAATTCTGGTGACAATTGATTATAAAATCAGCGGTTTGCGTGATCGATAAAAAAGTTAAGCTTGTAGCGATAATCATGCTTGACAGACATTTTTCTTGCTGTAAAATGCCTCCCCACTTGAAGCGGGAATAGCTCAGCTGGTAGAGCACAACCTTGCCAAGGTTGGGGTCGCGAGTTCGAATCTCGTTTCCCGCTCCAAATAATTAGGCTCGGCAATATACTTTTAATATTCAAAGTATACAATGGAGCACTGGGTTTTTAGCTTTGGATTCTGCTTTGAAGAAATAAATTTTAAAGCAAAAACAATAGCAAGTAAGACTAGTTTAATGGAGTAACTATTTTAAAGGAACTAAAAAGCCAAGATTTGGCTGGGTGGCAGAGTGGTTATGCAGCGGACTGCAACTCCGTGTACGCCGGTTCGATTCCGACCCCAGCCTCCATAATTTATAGCTACTCATAGCCCGGGTGGCGAAATTGGTAGACGCAAGGGACTTAAAATCCCTCGGTGGCAACACCGTGCCGGTTCGACTCCGGCCCCGGGCACCATGCTGTAGATGGTGGAAAATAACACTGTTAGATTGATTAATCTGGTGTTAAGATTAAGACTTTCTATGTTAGACTTTCCTTGTCTAGCAAATACGCGGGAATAGCTCAGCTGGTAGAGCACAACCTTGCCAAGGTTGGGGTCGCGAGTTCGAATCTCGTTTCCCGCTCCAATTTAAAATATACCTTGATTTAAACATATCCTGATCTAAATATATTCTAATTTAATCAAGTCCCAAATTAATAAGTCTTAGATTAATTAACTCCCAAAATAATTAAGTTAAGATTAATTCAATTTCAAATTAATTAAACTTAGCTCAATCAACTACCCATTTCTCTTTATTTATTTTTTATTCTTTTAACTGATTATTTTAACTAGTTCAGTTGCTTTTATTTGCAATGAAGGATTTTCTGCCTTTGCTCTCTCTGCCTTTGCTCTCTCTGCCTTTGCTCTCTATTAGCGCAACACTTATATAATAGCAGTTTTATTTGACAGAAATTTGACTCTTACCACTTAATTGTTGAATATCTGAGCCGAAAATTTTTCGTATCATAATCTTTCTATTTGATGGTCAACAAAGTCTTTGATAACCGCCTGTGCTTCATCATCGATAGCGGTAAATTCAAATTTACATTCATATTGATTTTCAAAAGTATTTACCGTAATTACCCGTGCGTAAATATCTGTAGAATCACGTCCCATTATTGACATGGAGAGTTGAATTTTTATTTCGTCTAAAGGATTCAGTTTGGTCGGCACTGTGGCAAAGAGCCCACCGTAACTGATATCAATTATTCGACCCGTATATTCTTTTTCTTCGACAACTTTGTTAGAGACTCGTTTAAAAGCCAAAGGCGCATCAATCATTATCCGGGGGCTTTTTCTGAAGTCTTGAATTGGAACTTCTAATGCAACCGGTTGAGAAGTTGCCAGCAGTTCATACATATTGACTGCGCGAATTTTACCTTTGACTTTTACACTGTTGACTCGCCCAATTTTTACAAAAGATTGAGCCGCTTGAAAAGTATTTTCACTCAAGAGAATTTGTCCACGTAGACAATGAGCTTCGACACGAGAAGCCAGATTAACTTGATCACCAATAACAGTATATTCTCGATGGAGTTCAGAGCCTAAATTTCCCATTAAAACCACACCGGTATTAATACCAATTCCCATATAGAGTGTTGGTAAACCTTCTTGACTATTTGAGCGATTGATTTCTGTCATCGCAATCTGCATCTCGATTGCACAGGCAATCGCATTGGCTAAGTCATGTGTTGTTGAGCGTGGGGCACCAAATAGTGCCATGATAGAGTCACCCATAAATTTATCGATAGTGCCACCATATTGCACGATAATTCGGCTCATTTGGGAAAAATAACGATTCAGCAAGTTAATAACCTGAAGAGGGGAAAATTTTTCTGCTATCGCCGTGAAGCCGCGCAAATCAGAAAGTAGCACGGTCAACTCTCTGGATTCCGTAGGCTGACTTTGATTAATGACAGAATCAATAATTGTGTGAAGTTGTTTGTCTAATTGAAAGTCTGAGATATTGCGTTCTGATACTTGTTGTAACAGTAAGCGCTTTATTTTTTCAACTAATTGCTTTTTCGTGTGTGTTCCATATGAGCTGACAAAGATTCATTGGCTTAATTTCAGTTTAGATGAAAGTTGGCAGTTTTGTGCATCAAAAGTAAAATTTGTTCAGTTTTTTCCTGTGAATAAAGCAAGACGTTTAACTTAACCACTGTTAACCTAAAGCGTTAGTTAGCGTTGAATTTTGCGCAAAAAGATAACGGTTAAATCAGAAAGCTTTCATGCTCAAGATATTAAAACCGATAATTGAAAGCCAAATATGAAAACTAGAAGTAACAAGAATAAAAGCTAAATATTAAAATAATTTGATGTTAAACCAAAGACAGTTGAGTAGATTTAAGTTGAGTCAATCCGCTAATCGTTCGTAAAGTATTTGTCAGTTATGTGAATTTTAGTCAAGCAGATTTTAGTAAAGTAAATATCAATAAAGTCAACTTCAGTAAAGTCAATTTCAGCAAAGTCAATTTCAGTAAAGTCAATCTGGCACCTTTCAATTGTATTATCTAAAGTGAACAATCTGACAAAAAAATATTAAAACCGCAAGCAAGTCAATTGAATAACTGACTTGCTTGCGGTTGATGTAATACAAGTATCAATAACTTGGCGATCTTGCTAGTGATGTTGAGTTTGTCTCTCTGAATTATGTGATCGCTGTTGGCTGCTGCGGTGTTCGCTGCGTGTATTTTGTCGCTGATTTGTGTTTCGCTCCGATCTGATTTGTTCTCGAGATCTGGATTGATTTTGTTGATTTGAGCGTCGTTCAGCTCGATGCGATGACTGAGCATTTTGCTGTTGACTGGCTTGAGTATTCCGCTGGTTATGCTCACTACGGTTAACCTGTTGACGATTTGTTGCGTGACTTTTCTTGGATTTATCTGATTGTACTCGGCGCGTTGTTAAGTCTTCGCGATAGGTCCGGTTACTTCGCTGACTATTATTTGTCGCACGGTTTGTATTATTGTTTGTATTGGCTCGCTCACGACGCGTATTTTGATGTTGAGTTGTTGCTTGGTTTTGTTTGGTTGTGCGTTCCCGAGCACTGGTTAGTTGTTGACGCAATCTTTCCGAGCGTGATTGTCCACTTGAATTCAGACTTGTAGCGTTAGAGCTACCAGTCTGACGTTCGGCACGACGAGATGAGTTGTTAGCACGTTCACTGGTCAAGCGGTTAGTGCGCTCCCGTTGCACCGAACGATTTTGGTTATCTCGCTGTATTGTCGCTCGTTCATTGCTTGATCGGTGGTTTTGTCGACTTGCATGGACGACCTTGCGTTCATTTCGGCGAATAACTTGAGTGTGCTCTCTACTCGGGCGACTACTACGATATTGTTTTCGTAAATGTTCGCTGCGGTAAGCGACGCCGCGCCGATGTACCGGATTATGCCGCCAATGACGTCCTCGATAATCATCGATGATGTGACGACGATGGCGGTAACGTTTGGCATGATAATGGTGCCGATCAACCACAATGACGTGATGGTTATGCCAATGAAATGCACTATGAAAGTAATTAAATGAGATATGAACGCGAGGCTGCCAATAAAAAGGGTGATGATGGCTAAAATGGTGATTGTGATGATGATGCCAGGTCCAATGAACAGGAGGATAGTGATCCCAGTACCAATGCCCATAAACTATACGTGAATCATAGTAAGGGAGATAGACGACTTCTCGCTTAATAGGTTGAATGATAATTTTATCGTCTTCGCGCGCAACTTCCATATGCTCCATTTTTTGAAGACTACCAGCTTGATCTGCTTGATGTCGCAGGGTTTGGATTACCTGTAGTACTCGCTCTTCATTTTGTAAAAAAGCATCGCCAAGTGACTGTGTCCAGCTTAACTCTTCACTGAGTTTTTGTAATATTTTAGGAAAGGGAATCAGCGCTTTAACACTCGGATCCCAGTTCTTGTTTTCAACCATATCCAGCGCATCGCCAGGCGATACATTGCTATGTTGCTGCTGCCATCGATTGGCTTCGATAACTTCAAGTGGGTAAGTTGAGGCAATTAAAATATGGGTCAATACACTATCTGGATATAAAGCGACAGGGGCTAGAATTTGTGCTAGTTGGCCATCGGTCGGCTGCTCATCGTCATCTTCAGCCATACTGCTAGGCAAATAAAGCCCAATAATCAGGCTAATCAGTATCAAGTAGAATTTAGGCATACTTGAGCTCTCTTTTGCTGTTTTAGTGGATCGTGCTAACAATTAAAACCCATGTAAACTGAATCTAACATGAATCAATCTGATAAATAAATTACACTAGTTGCAATATTGAGTAAGCATCCATTATATGAAAAGGTCGTAAATGTGAACTATTGGTTATTAAAAACTGAGCCTGATGTTTTTGGAATTGATGATTTAGCCGCTCTTGGAAAGCTGGCTGAGCCTTGGAATGGTATACGAAATTATCAGGCGCGAAATATCATCCGAGACCAAATTAAAACTGATGATTTGGCGTTAATTTATCATAGTAGCTGTAAAAATGTTGGGGTGGCTGGTATTGGAAAAGTGGTCAGTGAAGCTTATGTAGACCCCGACCAGTTTGATCCAGAGAGTGTATATTTTGATGCAAAATCATCGCCTGAAAAACCTAAGTGGTTTCGCTTCGATCTGAGGTTTGTCAAGAAGTTTTCGGCAATTGTGTCTTTGCCGGAGATTAAATCTAATCCTGAGTTGGCGAATATGGTGTTACTTAAACAAGGACGCTTATCTGTTCAACCTGTTAAAGATAATGAATGGAAATTAATCTGCCAACTGGCACAAAGAAAGTCATAAAATAGCCAATACTCGGCATTCTATGAATGGCATATAATTTATGTTAGCGGCCAACTTTAATAAACATCAGACCAGCACTCATAATCATTTTTTACTAGAGGAATCAAATATTGATGAATATACTGATTACTAAAGCGTGGTCTGGGCGAGCGATTGATGAATAGAGTAGCCAAGAAACAAATACTTATAACAGGCGGAACAGGGCTGATAGGTGAGTCTCTGATTGAATATTTTATTGCTTTAGGGGGCACTGTATTTGTTTTAACTCGTCATGTTAAAAAGGCACAACAGCAATTTAATTCAAATGATGTGGTGAAACAGGTTAAGTGCACGGTCAAAATAATTCATTCGGCCGATTCAAGTACATTAACTTTATTCAATGACTCAGTGACGATTTACTTAATTGAATCTCTTTCCGAAATTCCTGCGTTGCAATCAATTAACTGGGTGATTAATCTGGCGGGTGAGCCAATCGTTGATCGACACTGGAGTGAACAGCAAAAGCATAATATTTGGCGTAGCCGCGTTGATTTTACTAAAACCCTGGTGGAATGGATGCAAACCCGTGAAAATCTACCTGAAGTCTTAATTAGTGGCTCTGCCGTTGGTTGGTATGGCGATGGTGAAGACAGAATTCTTGATGAAACCTGTCCTCCGCACCACGAATTTACGCATGAATTGTGTGATGCTTGGGAGAGAGCAGCCATGGTTGCTGAAAGTTTGAATGTGAGAGTTTGTGTTGTTCGAACCGGCATTGTGTTAAGTCCGCGGGGTGGTTTTATGCCTCGTTTACTTACGCCATTTAAGCTTGGGTTAGCGACCGTCTTGGGCGACGGAAACCAGTATTTATCATGGATACATATTCAAGATATGGTACGTGCAATCGTATTTTTGATTCACAATGAGTCCAGACAGTGTCACGGCGAATTTAATCTGACCGCGCCTCAACCTGTGACTAATCGAGAATTTACTCAATTGCTCTGTGAGCAACTTAAGCGTTGGTGTCTTTTTCGAGTACCTGAAGGCTTATTTGAGTTGACTATGGGTGAGCGAGCGCGTTTGCTCATTAAAGGGCAGCGGGTAATACCTGCCCGACTGGAATCTTTGGGGTTTGAATTTAAATTTTCGCAACTGAAATCTGCTTTAGGTGATATTCTGATTGATTGCTAATCATCAGCCGTCAACTTTTAAGTATTGAAAGCTAATGATTGGTTGCTTGTGTCATTGATTTAACTTCCAAGATTCCAACACGCCCATCATGACCGGCACCAACAAAACGTAAAGTATCGCTATTGATAGTGTAAAAGCCTTCGGTTGAGAAATGCTGCCAAGTTTTGCCGCAGCTGTGATGTTATAAAATTTTTCCCCTGATCATGGCTAATAAAAACTTTACCTTCAGTACCGCCAACCCAAATGGTATCGAAGCCGATAGCGCTGGCACGCAAGGAGGTTTTCTCGGGTAAGTGAGTGATTTGCCAGTTGTTGGCATCTATCATTTTGGGCG
Source organism: Aliikangiella maris (assembly GCF_040719265.1). NCBI lineage: Bacteria > Pseudomonadati > Pseudomonadota > Gammaproteobacteria > Oceanospirillales > Pleioneaceae > Aliikangiella > Aliikangiella maris. The sequence goes on from NZ_JBFDAH010000004.1 coordinate 25,030, forward strand.
ATGAAGTAGGGCTATATAAGGTATTAGCGAATAACTCAGATGGATAAACTGTTAAGAGCTAGGTCGAAAGAAATAATGTCAATTGACTTAAATTAACACGCTGCATAAAAAATGCCCGCTAAAGGTAAATAACACAAGCTTTGAAAATACTGGATATTTAAAAAAATAACAAGCGGAATATATTATTGTTAAGATGTTACGGTGTTAAGCTTACTAAAGTAGTGATGGTATTAATTGTCAGCTTTTAAATTACGTAAATTAGAGATAACCGATGCGAGCGCCTGATCAAATAAATCATTTTGTTCATCGAGCTTTAATTCACCAAGACGATAAATGCTTTTGAGTTCTTCTGTATTGCATTCTTTTATTTTTATACCACTACGATCAGTAAAAATAAATTTGTCACTGGCAGAAATTTTAGCCGCAAGGCGACATTTTTTAAATTTATCTTTGATAAAAATTTCGACCCAACTGCCAACTGCGAGCTTGGTAATATTATCAATTTGTTGTTCGGTTAATTCTTTTGAAGGGATAGGTGTTTTAATTAAATTTGCATTACTTCTATTCGCATTGTCGAGTGCGCTTTTTTGTATATTACTTTGTATGGTGGTTTTAACATTTTTTGATTGTGCTTCAGTTGTTGATAATTGATTTTCTTGTTTTACATTTTCAGGTTGAATATTTCTGGATTGAGTTGTCGTGATTTTAGCTGATGTTACTTGATGATTCGAAGTTGGCTTGGTAACTTGTTGCGCATCAGCTTGCTGAATATTCCCTTGTTGTTGACTTTGTAGTTGTGCGGCAGCCGCTTGTTGCGCGGCAAGCTTTTCTGCTTGGCGTTTGCTTTCTTGTGCTTTTAGGTGTGCCAGTTTTTTTTGTGCCGCATCTTCCTCTTTAAATCGTTGTAATAAATTACCAAAAATTGATTCATAAGCTTGTTCAAATAGAGGTTTGTTCCCTACGATTTTTATTGTTTTATTTTTATAAGCTAATGCTAAATCTTCGGTAGTAAATTCGGTAATCTTATTGCCCGAACCATTGACTAAAATATATTTGTCGGCACTGTCAATGTATGATGCCAGTTTACAACGAATTCTTTTTTCTGGCTGTTCAATCACCAGCCAATCTCCGGGTTTGAGTAATTGAATCCTTTTTATGCTGGCTTCCAAGTCTTTTTGTTGCCGACTTTTTGGAGACAAGGTGTCAGCTGGCTGTATTGCTTCTTCAGGGATTAGTTGAAATCGGTATTCAACCCATTGTTCAACGGTCATTTCATCAATAGCAATATCGTCATTCGTCAAAGTTGTACCACTTTGCGTGATGGTTGCATCAGCTGTTTCATTAAAAGGTGTGGTGGGTTTTAAACGCAGAATTTCCTCTTTGGGACCTTGTTCCAGTTTGAGTTTTATTTGACTGATCAGCTCACTGTGTCTTTTGTCTAGTGCAGCAAAAAATGCGTCGATTTCAGTAAAAGAGTAAGAGGTTTTTTCCAATTTATTGCGTAGCCATTTGAGTAAGACTTCCTGAAGCTCAATAAATTTCGAAAACTCTTCAATATCGCTAATAGATTGAATGCTAACAATAAGCGCTTTAGCAATAAACAGGGCATCCCGAGAATCATTTTTTTCAGCTTTTAATATGTCGAGAAAAATAATATGCTGCCAAGCATTGAGTAACATTTGTAAAATAAATTCAGGGATGTTCTTTTTGCAAGTTAGTTTATTCAGTGCAGATTGTGATTGTAGATTTGCCAGTTCTGCCTTGGCTTTACCTTCTTCGGCTTCTCGAATACGTTTTTCAAATATTTCTGCTCGCTTGGCAAGATTATCTGCAAAGGCTTTAATAAGTTGAGCATTGCTGGCAAAAGTCATTTCCAATGATCGATCAGACAATGCTGCTTGCTGTAATTGATCTAAAACATTTTGTAGTTGTTGCAAAATTAATGCCGCATTAGGTGAGGACTCATCCCATAACAATCCCACTTTGGCAACATCGTCGAGCAGACTTTTGGCGGGGTGTGCAGTTAAAGTGATGGCTTCGGGGGATTGCAATAACAGTAATAAATAAATTGGCTTTATTTGAAGAATGATTTCTCTGATGTTGGGTTTAATACTTTTTTCTTTTAGCGCAAACTCAAACAGATTGTCGACCAGTTCGATCAAATTTTGGCGAGAAGCTGAAATTTCAAATGATTTTTTGGTAAATCTTTGTTGTAAGTATTTCTGTAATTTGATATGAAAGGTTGAGGTATCATTTAAATCAGTGATCAAATCATCGCTATTTTCAAGCGAACTTGTGTCATCTGGCGACTGTGGTGATTGTTGTTGTACAATTTGTTGGCTGATTAAGTGACGTAGTTCCTCAGTAAAAAGTGCGACATCTTGTTCATCACTTGAATCCTGGCTTTGATTGACTAAATACTTTTCAATCAGTTGCGCCTGAATAGTCTGTTTATCAGTTTTCAGTATTACTTCGTCGTTAGAACTTACTGAATCTTTTGTCATGGTAATAAATTTATCTGAGCTATATTTTCTGATAATTAAGATGACAATAAACCAAGTTTTCGCTGGCTGATTGACGACTGATGGCGATGCAGTTATCGACTTAAGAATAAAGGGATCACTTTGAATTCTAATTAGAGATAAAATCGTACGCTCGCCGATATTGATTATAGCTCGAAAACCGAGGTTGCGCGCTGTTTTTAATAGCGATTATTAACTATATGAACGGGGTCAGTTAGGTGTTTCAACTCTGTGACACATCAATAAAGTTGTTTAAATGCCGCTATAAAGTTAACCATAGTTACTCGTCGTTAATCAATGAATGTATTTAGAGCGTGCGATTTTGCTGAGTGCTGTTGGTGATAGGTTTGGCTGGATTACCTGCCACTAGCTGATTGGCTGCAACGGGGCGCGTGACTACACTACCTGCACCAATTACGGCGCCATCACCAATTATGACTCCGGGCAATAGAATGGCTCCTGCGCCTAACCAGACATTTTTGCCAATAACAACATCACTTGCCAGGCTAGTTTTCTGCAAGCGCTCCGATGGTGATATTGGGTGGTTGATGGTTAAAATTTGCACATTTGGGCCAATTAAACAGTTATCTCCAATATATATTTTGCCGCCATCTAGCAGCGTACAGTTGATATTGATATAGATCTGATTGCCCATATAAATTTGCTGGCCATAGTCACAATGAAAGCCTGGCTCGATAATAATGTTTTCTCCCGCACAGGCGAAGTTATTAACGACCTTTTTCAGATGCCCTTTACTCGGCGCTCGATTAAAATTTCGGCATAATTCATGGGTTTTCTGGCGTTGTTGACGCAATTCGGGCGTAAGACTATCAAATGGCTGTTTAATGGTCAGGGCATTCAGATCGGGTAGGTTAAATGGCATGTTTAGCTGAGCAATCCAAAAATTAGGTTAAAATACTGTTTTATTTAGTCTTTCATTTTAGCATTATTTTTAAATGGCGTTCACTGCTGGCTTTTCTCCAAGATTATGCTTATCCTTCGCGATTATAATGCAGTGTTATTTCTTTGGTTAATTGTTGATGATTTGGATAATTGAATTTAAATGCTTCTTTGCTTAGATCATTTTTTATTTCGATAAGTTAATATTTTAAAGAGTATTTGATTAATAAATTGCTTAAAACATTGAATAAAACAACCTTGTTTATCTGTGTGTTATTAAGTCTATCTGATTAAACAATTGCTATCAGTCAAATAACCGTTTTGTCAGTCAAATAAATTATTGAGAAACTATGTTTGCTTTTGCTCAAATGAATCAGTGGCAACAACAGCTTTTTGCTGCCGCTTTAGTACAACGAATGCTCCCAAATTATCTATATTTTGCGCAAGCCTGTGAGTTTGGTGAGCCTGGAATACTGGTTAATCAATTGGATTTAGTCTGGCAGAAGCTGGCCAGGCTACCCGTTAAGTTTAATGTGCCATTACAATTAGATAAACTGGAAAATGTGATTCCTCGTGCTGAGGATTTTGATGTTTATGCGGTATTTCCTGCAATTGATGCTTGCAGTGGACTAACCACGTTGCTACAAAGCTTTGTTGAGCGTGAAGTTGATTGCGCAGCAGAGCTCAGTCAGCTTTCAATTGCAACGGTAACTGCGTATCTAGAAATGTTACAACTGGAAGCGGTAGACGAAATAACGGCTGAAGTTAACCCACAAGAGCAATCAGTAGAAGAAAAAACACAAGAAGAAAAAATACAAGAAGAAAAAATACAAGAAGTACCGACGACTATAACCGACGAACCACTATATCAGTGGGAAGTGTCAATGCAAACGGATTTGTACGAGCTAATTATTCAGCGTAAGGAAAACAAAGCGCTAATCGACGAAGTTAAGACGCTAGTGACTGAACAGCGTCTGTCTAACTTGGCTATCGAATATTAATCTATTTATTGTAATGATTTTGCTGGATATTGTTTATGAAATTGAATCTTAAGGTAGATAAACTAATCAGTAATCAGTTCTGAGTTTAACCCTGAACGCACCGAGACATAACGGTTCTTACCTTTGCGTTTAGCTTCGAGTAAAGCTTGATCGGCCCTGACAATAAGTGAGTTGTGAGTATCTTCAATTTGGGCTTCAGTTACACCAAAGCTGGCGGTAATTTGGTGGTCTGGTAGTTTTGATGTTGGGTTTTCAAGTTTTATCTGCTCGATATTTTCGCGCAATTTTTCCGTCATTTGAATGGTTTTTTGCCAACTGGTATGGGGACAGATAATCAAAAATTCTTCGCCACCCCAACGTCCGATAATATCAGTGTTTCGACAGTTTGCGCTGAGTACATTGGCAACATCAATCAAGGCTTTGTCGCCAACCATGTGGCCGTATTGATCATTGATAATTTTAAAATCATCAATGTCGAGTAATATAATCGAAAAAATATCACCATAGCGGCGAAAACTGTTTAAGTGATAAATCAAGGCTTCATCGGTTTTAACCCGGTTAAATAAATTGGTTAATTTGTCGGTCTGGGATATTTTTTTCAGTTCATTCGCATGGCGGCGTAATGTGATATGACGATAAAGCAGCCCAAAGAAAAATGCGCTTCCTACCAATATAATAATTAATATTAATTCGTAATTGGCATGATGTTCATAATTGACCTTGATCCAGGCATGATTAATCGCTTGTTTTTGTTCTTTGTCGATATTATTAATGGCTTTATTAATAATTTGCTTTAATACGGGTTGGTTGTTTTTGACTTTAAAAGCTAACGCAATGTTATCTCTATATTCCCCATTTATTTTTAAATTGTGATAATAGTTGTTCTGTAAAAACTGACCTGTTGAAGCTAAAGGACCTATATATCCATAAATTTCCCTTTGAGCTACTTTTTCTATACCGCTGTGGATTTCATCGACTTCGATCCAGGTAATTTTCGGATACCGCAGTATCAGCGGCTGGGCGTAGTCAAACTTATTGACAATCGCAATACTTTTTCCAAACAGTTCATTAATTGAATTAATAAACAATTTATCTTGCGTCGTGGTAAAAACCAGTGGTGATTCCAGGTAAGGAACGGTTGCTAATGGATTGTTCTTTAAGACTCGGTCAAAGTTAGCGATTGATGATAAATCACATTGCTGAAAGCTGTTAGGCGATGTTTGTTGAACAAACTCTTTAGCTGTTGCCAGTTGAATATTGAATCCGGTTTGCTGTGCAATCAAAAATGCAAAGTCAGCAGTGATGCCGACATGTTTCCCATTTTCAGTGCTCTCAAAGGGTTTGTTATTGTTTGAAACACAAACTTTAAGCAGATTGTTTTGGTGAATGTAATTAATTTCATTTCCACTAAGCTTGAGCGAACTAGCTGCCGCTAAAGAAGAGATAAAGAAAGAGATTAAAACAGTAATGATTTTAAGATTTATTTCCATGGTTTTAATTTTTATTATTGATCCAAACAAGATTAACTTCGCTTATTCGTTTCTCTCACCTCCCTGCTATGGAGAAGGGCGACAGTGTATAGTTCGAATGATTTTTGTACAAGCTTTTATTGATAATATGATCGAATAAACAGATTGACGGCGTAAGATTAGCGAATTTATCTGCAAATATCCGTGAAAAAGTTGCCATAAATTGTATATACCATATAAAAGCTGCCATTTTATGAATCATTTGCCAAGTTAAATAGATTCAGCCTCGATTGTTTTATTTAGGTGAAGTGCTGTGAAACTTATGTTTTATTTGTCAAAGTTGAAATTTTGGCAACTTAATTCATGATTTAAACGATAGATTGGTTTTGACAAAAAATTTTACACTTATTCTCATATATCTCAGTTGAACATGTTATAGGATTACATTTTGCTGTTTTAGGCTTAACCATTCATAATTTGTAAATTATCGTAAATTTAACAGCCTTACAGTAGACATTTAACGATAATAAATTACCAAATAATTCTAATACAGAACATTTAGGAACTTTAGCTGATGATGGTGTCTTTTTATAAACGTTTGGCTTTAATTGGGCTGATAGTATTAGCAGGAATGGTCGGATTATCTGGTTGTAGTGATAATTCAGCAGCCAAACCAGACGCTCAACAACAGGGAAAAGCTCCTAAAAAGGTGAGCAAACCGATTCCGGTTGAAGTTATGCAGGCTGAAATTGGCAATGCTGCATCCTATTATGTGACAACCTCAACTTTAACACCCAGTAGCGATGCACAGGTTAAAGCGCGCTCGAATGGTGTTGTTAGAAAGATTCTCAGAGAAGAAGGTGATGATGTTGGTGCAGGTGAGATTTTATTGCAACTGGAAGATGATGATCAACGCTTGCGTGTTCAGCAGGCCCAACAAAAGCTTGCCAGTGCCGAGCGAGAGTTCAAGCGTATCAATAAGATGAAAAAAAGTGGCATGCTTTCTCCAGCAGAATGGGAAGAGGCTAATAATATTTTTCAAACGGCACAAACCGATTTACAGCTCGCCGAGCTGGCACTGACTTATACGCGCATCGCATCGCCGTTTGCGGGCCGGGTTGTATGGCGAGAAGTTGATCTTGGTGCACATGTTTCAGCGGGGGATTTACTTTTTCGCATAATGGCGATTAATCCATTGTTAGTTAAGGTGCATGTACCGGCCAACCGAATCGGCAAAGTCGCTGCCGGACAAATGGTAAAACTACGCGTTGATAGTTCTGCTGAGCCATTAAGTGGTGTGATTGATTTGGTCAGCCCAATTGTCGATCCGGCAACAGGAACTATAAAAGTTACGGTAAAATTAGAAGCCTATCCGTCAAATGTTAGACCGGGTGATTTTACCGAAATTACGATGATTACTGATCAGCGTGCTAACGCGATGTTGTTGCCGAGTGTCGCGCTGATTGAAGAGCGTGGCCAGCATTATGTGTTTGTTAATGATAATAGTAAAGCAGTGCGTAAGAAGGTTGAAATTGGTTATGTCGTTGGTGAGCAAACTGAAATTATTAGCGGAATTACCCAAGCTGATAAAATTGTTGTTAAGGGGCAGCGGAGTTTGAATGAGGGTAATTTATTAAAAGTTATTGGCGCCGAAGGTGCAACTGACCTTGCAAATCAACAGCAAAATTCGAAAAGTCTTGTTGATTCTTCTAATTCTGATGCTGCTCGCTCGGGCAAACAGCATTGATCAAGCATCACCAATTAAGAGTGACCAAGAATGATTCGTTCGCTAGTTGAGTTTTCTGTCAAAAGACGCGTTACCGTATTTATGGCTGCACTGGCTGCGGTAGCCTTTGGCTTGGTTGGTTTTTCCCGATTGCCGATAAACCTGTTACCTTCACTCAGTTATCCTTCATTAACGGTGCAAACCACTTTTCCAAATGCGGCTCCTGCAGAAGTAGAACAGTTGGTGACTCGTCCGGTAGAAGAAGTTGTTGGTGTATTAAAAGGATTAAAACAAATTCATTCGGTATCTCGCTCGGGTATTTCTGAAGTCACTTTGGAGTTTGGCTGGGATGCTCAAATGTCGAATCTGGCAATGGATATCCGTGAAAAACTGGATCGTTTGCAATTACCCTTAGAAGCCGAAGCGCCAATCGTTTTGCGTTACGATCCTTCACTCGATCCTATATTAAAATTGAGCTTGAGTGGCCATTTACCCTTAACTCAATTGCGTTTGCTTGGTGAACGAGAAGTTAAAGAAGCATTAGAGCGTATTGAAGGTGTCGCATCGGCGAAAATCCAAGGCGGCGAAGAAGAAGAAATTCATGTCGATATTAATCAGGGAAAAGTTGCTGCTATGGGTATTTCTCCGCAGCAATTGACGCAACTTTTAAGTGATTCGAATATTAATCGGCCTGGGGGCTCATTGAAAAATGAGCAAACACAATTGTTAGTTCGAACGCTTAATGAATATGATAGTTTACAAGAAATTCGTGAACTCAGAATCACTCCTCCGGGCGTTGCGGCGGTAAAACTGAGAGAAGTTGCTGAAGTTTCCTGGGCGAGCAAAGATCGCGAAGAAATCACCCGGTTTCAGGGGGTTGAAGGCGTGATGATATCGATTTATAAGGAAGGGGATGCTAATACTGTTGAAGTGGCAAATGCAGTTAAAAGTCAACTATCGCGACTCACACGTAAATTGCCGCCCAAAGCAAAATTATCTCTACAGTTTGATCAGTCACGATTTATCGAGCAGTCTATTAGCGAAGTTAAGCAGTCCTTGATGATTGGCGGATTGTTGGCAATAAGTATCTTGTGGTTGTTTTTACGTAACTTTCGATTAACAGCTATTGTAGCCACAGCCATTCCGTTGTCGCTGGTTGCCACATTTATCTTGATGTATCGCTCCGATGTATCAATGAATATTATGTCTCTTGGTGGTTTAACGCTTGGTGTTGGCATGCTGGTTGATGCTGCTATCGTGGTACTCGAATCCATTCATCGCCAGCGTGAAAAAGGATTGCCGATTATTGCTGCTGCCATTGAAGGTACGAGTGAGGTTGGTGGTGCAGTGACAGCATCGGTGCTGACCACTATTGCTGTTTTTATTCCTATTGTGTTTGTAGAGGGTATTGCAGGACAGTTGTTTAAAGATCAAGCGTTAACCGTTACTTTTAGTTTGATTACTTCATTAATTGTTTCGTTGACGCTAATTCCAATGTTGGCATCATTAGGGCAAAACAACGCATCTCAATTAAAAAAGAAAGCGCAAAAAGTACAGCAGGTTAAGCAGCAGCAAAATTCTCTGGGCCGATTCTCACGGTTATACGAAGGCGTTTTAAAGCAATCACTCCGTTTTAAGTGGCTGACTTTGATGAGTGGTTTTATCGCTTTATTTTTATCTTGGCAACTGGTTCCGCAAATCCCCACTTCATTGATTCCCCAAATGAGTGAAGGGGAATTCTATTTTGATGTCAGTTTACCTGAAGGTACAGCTTTACCGACAACAAATGATGTGATGTTGCAAATGGAAAAAATCGCGTTGGCACATCCTGGTGTAGATAATATTTATTCTTCAGTGGGTAGTCGAAATGTTAGCGGAGGGTTATCGTTAAAAACCAAGGATGAGAATTTGGCGCAAATTAATATTGTGATTAAAGATCGTGCCAATAGTCGATTAGAAGAACAGGTGATTGCTGATTTGCGCGCTGCTTACAGCCAGATACCACAAGCCGATGTACAATTTGGGCGACCTTCCTTCTTTAGTTTAAAAACACCGATGGAAATGTTGTTTTATGGCGAAGATATTGATGTTTTGCGCGAATATACAGTAAGTCTGATGCCAAAATTGGAAAAGGTAGAGGGGTTAGTTGATATTCAAGCTTCGCTTGAATTAGGCAATCCCGAATTAAAAATAGAATTCGATCGTGAAAAACTGGCTCGTCTGGGTTTTACGATTCAGCAAGTGGCAGAAACCTTACACCAGCGGATTAATGGCACTATTGTTTCTCGCTTTCAACAGCCAGACAGACAGATAGACATACGTTTGAGAAACCGGGTTATTGATAGAGACAGCGTCAATGATATGGAAAATATTATCATTGGCGAAGTCGACGGTAAGCCGGTAACTCTGAAGGCCGTTGCACAAATTGTGTCTGCTCAGGGACCCGCGGCGATTGATAGAATTCAGCAGTCTCGTGTTGCTGTCATAGCGGCCAGTCTTAAGGGACGGAGTCTTCAATCGGTTACTCAGGAACTGGCACAACTGATACAAGATAATCCACCGCCTGCGCAAATCAGCTTTGAATTTGGTGGACAAAATAAAGAAATGGAAGAGTCTTTTGGTAGCCTGCTATTTGCCGTTTTATTGGCTGTTTTTCTGGTTTATATCGTAATGGCTGCGACATTTGAGCATATGGGACACCCATTTGTTATTTTATTGACCATTCCTTTGGCCCTAATTGGAGTAATTCTGGGGCTTTATACAACAGGCTATGCTATTAGCGTAATATCGATGATTGGCGCGGTATTTTTAGTGGGTGTTGTCGTCAATAATGCGATTGTTTTAGTCGATGCTATCAATCAGTGTCGTCGCGCAGGTATGGATAAACTCGACGCGATTATTGCAGCCAGTAAGTCTCGCTTGCGTCCCATACTGATGACAACTCTGACTACTGTGTTAGGTTTGTTGCCAATGGCGATAGGCTTTGGTGAAGGTGCTGAGTTGCGCGCACCATTAGCGGTAGTGGTTTCATTTGGTTTGTTGGTTGCTACAGGGTTAACTTTATTGATCATACCTGCAACTTATCTGATTATGCCTTCGCAAGTTGTGACTGATGAAGAACTACGAAAACTTGAGCAATCAGTGGTTGATGCCGAAGAAATTGAAAGCCATCATGAACAAACAAAGACCGATCTAAACCAGATAGTAAAAGGCGCATAAAGGGGACATAATGACATTACCAGAAATTGCAGTTAAACGCCCCATTGGCACCTTAATGGTGCTTACCAGTATTTTGGTACTGGGCATTATTGCACTGCTGCGCCTGGAACTGGCATTTATGCCCGAAGTTGAAAATAAAACACTGCATGTGGTGATGGAGTATCAAAATGCTTCACCCAAAGCGATTGAGCGAATGCTGGTTAAGCCTGTTGAAGAAGCTCTCTCTTCAATGAATGGTGTCCTTCATATGTGGTCAAATAGCGACCATCGTGGTGGACGTGTCAATCTATTGTTTGGTTTTGATACTGACATGGATCTGGCAAGGGCTGAAATCCATGAGCGACTGGACCGTATAACAAGTGAATTGCCCGATGATTTGGAAAGAATTATTGTTTCGCAAAACTGGAATCCCCGAGAGTCGGGAGAAACGATTATGGAAGCGAGACTTTCATCGGGGCGAGATCTGAGTAAAAACTATAACCTGCTAGATCGCAAAATAGTCAAGCCGTTAGAGCGGATCCCAGGTGTGGCTGTGGTCACTCTGGATGGTGTTAATCCGAGAGAAGTACGCATTAATCTTAATCTGGCACAGTTAAAACGACATAACATTGATGCTCGCCAAATTTGGAAAGATATTGCACAAAATAATCAAAATACAGCGCTTGGTATATTGCGCTCTGATCAAAGCAAAATTGTTGTTCGTTCAATGGGTGAATTGGTTTCACTGGAGCAGCTCAAAAATATACCTATATCATCCTCTAAGCGATTGCCGAATGGCGTTTCAAGCTCGGGAGCTAGTGAGGCAGTTAATTTACGTTTAAGTGATTTGGCCGAAGTAACCTATGAAGAGCCGCCATTAGAATATGGTCGTCATTTGGATGGTAATTTTGCGATCGGATTAAATATTGCTAAAGAATCTTCTGCTAACACGATAACTATCGCCGATGCGGTTTATCAAAAAATTGAACAAATGCAAAGTGATCCTGAACTTGATGGGATTAATTTTCTGGTCTGGCAGGATCAAGGCAAGGAAATACGCAATACATTGGGAGATTTAGAGCAAACGGGGCAGTTTGGTGCAATCCTAGCAAGTCTGGTGTTGTTTTTATTTTTACGCAAAGTGACGGCAACGATTGTTGCTGTTGCCTGTATTCCATTTTCCCTGATAGTCGCCTGTGGGGTTATTTGGTTACAGGGTAAAACCCTCAATACAATTTCGCTACTGGGTTTAATTGTTGGATTGGGAATGCTGGTCGATAATGCCGTTGTGATTATGGAAAATATTGACCGTTTTCAAAAGAAAGGTTACGGCGGCAGGGTTGCTGCAATTCTTGGTGCCAAAGAAGTCTCGGTCGCGGTAATTACTGCAACGGTGACTTCAATTATTGTCTTCTTACCCATGATCTTTTCCAAACCTACCGAAATGAATATTATTTTGCGAGAACTGGGTATCACGATTTGTATTACTTTGTTGGCGTCTTTATTCATTAGTCAGACACTCATTCCGCTGGCTTCAACCAAGCTGCTCAAGCATTCTAAAGAAAATGTCAAATCGCCGATTATGGACACGTTACAGGAAAAATATTCGAGCTTGCTCACATTTACCCTACAGCATCGTTGGGTCGCTTTGGTTGCAGGCGCTGCAATTTTTGTATCAACCATTTATCCTTTTCAACAGATTAATTTTAATTTTGATGCCGCACCGACTCAAATGTTTGTTGGTATAAATGTTGATGTCACCGAGGCAGCATCGTTAACCGTAAAAGAACAAATTATTACTCAGGTTGAGCAGGCGCTAGAGCCCTATAAAGAAGAGTTAAATGTTAAATCCATTTATAGCTGGTGGAGTGAAGGTCGTTGTATTACCCGACTTTACATGAAACAAGGGTTTCAAAATGAAGAAGACATGAATCTGGTGCGCCGAAAACTGCCTAAAATTTTACCAGAAATTGCGGGGGTTAAGTTAACGGTGCAAGATAACGGTCCTTTCTGGAAGCGTAATAGTGGTAAACGCATTGGAATCCCGCTTGAAGGTCCCGACTCAGAAGTATTGAGCGAACTGGCTGAGCAAGCCATTTTAATGATTGAAAATGTGCCTGGATTATATGATTTTAACTCCACCGCAGAAGGCGGTAGACTCGAACTGCAAGCGCAACTAGACCGCGACCGAATGAATGATTTTGGCGTCGCTTCAAACCAGCCTGCCAGCGTTGTTGAAATGACTTTTCGAGGACGCAAACTTTCTCGTTTTCAAACCGAGGATGGCGAAGTTGATATGCGACTCTTGCTTGGTGATGAGCAAGATACTCGGATTGAAGATATTAAAAATATGCCAGTTATCAAAAGTGATGGTTCAACTGTTTTATTGGAAAGTATATCTGAGTTTGAAGTTCGCAAGGGACCAGAACGTATCAATCGTCAAAATAAAATTTCCAGTATTTGGATAGGAGCCAGGTTTGAAACGGGCAAGCGAAATGAACATTTTAAAACGGTGACTGACATTTTAAAAACGATGCCGTTGCCGGAAGGCTATACCTGGAAATTTGATAATCAATGGCGAGATGCAGAGGAAAGTCAACAGGAGTTTTGGCTGAATCTGTTACTGGCTTTAGGATTAATATATGCTGTGATGGCCGGCCTGTTTGAGTCATTGCGCCAAGCGCTGGCATTAATGATCAGTTTACCTTTTGCGCTTGCAGGGGCATTTTGGACCTTATTTTTATTTGGCGTTGATTTTGACCAGCCCGCATCAATCGCCGTGCTATTGCTGCTCGGTATTGTGGTTAACAACGGGATTGTTATGATTGAGCATATTAATTTATATCGACGCGAAGGCTGGCCGCGTCATCAAGCCATGTTACAAGGTGGTAAAGAGCGCCTTCGACCGATTATTATGACTGCTTTGACAACGCTGGTAGGGCTTATTCCGATTGTTATTCAAGAGCCATCACTCGGTGGAGTTTATTATTATTCCATGGCTTATGTCATTATGGGCGGGTTGTTATTTTCGACACTGCTAACAACATTATTTTTACCGGCAACAATTAGTTTAATTGAAGATGGTTTTGACTTAATTAAGCGTTTGTTGCTCTGGGGAGCAAAACAAATGAAAAAGCCAACTCAAAAGCTGGCTTTTCAGACAAATAGTGAAAAGTAAAATCGCTATCATTAAGTTCGAGTGTTTAACTGGTTTCGCCATAAGGCAACACCTAGCATGGCAAGTATCCATCCAAAACCAGCAGCGCCGCCGCCCGAAGATTTAGGTGTTGTTGGCGTTGTCGGAGTATTAATCGAAGTATTGAGTGGAGGATTTAATCCTGCTGCGGTATCGGTATTCCCATCGATCACCGTTATTTGATTAATAACAAGGTGAGTTTCATCAGGGTTACCGGTACCACCATAGTTTTGAAGTGGTAAACTATTAAATGCACCTGAAAAGTTATAGGTAGGTAATGCCGCAATTTGCTCAATGATTGCCATCCCATCGCCAGTAACTTCGCCAAATACAGTAAACCCGCCATTTTGTGAATCTAGTTGTGCATTGCCTTTACTATTATCGGCTAAATTAATAAACCATTGACTTGTCGCACTATTAGGCGCGCCAGAGCGTTTTGCCATCGCAATAGTGCCTTTGACATTAGAATAGACGGGTTCATTGATAACGGGGGCGTTGGTGGTAATCGCTTGTGCTGGCCAGCTGTTTTGATAACTGAATCCTCCGCCTTGAATGACAAAATCAGTAACCGAACGGTGAATGATTGAATTGTTGTAAGCCCCTGAATTGACATAATTAAGAAAATTATTGACGGTTTCAGGAGTTTTCTCATCATAGAGATTGACTTCAAAATTACCCAAAGGGGTTTCAATTTGGACAATTGTGGCATTCGCCAGTCCGCTACAAATGGCCAAGGAAAAACCGGCGACGGACATCCTTATTGTTGATTTAAGGGATTGATTTTTATTGAGTTTGTTGTTCTTCATCTTGAAATGTCATTATTAGTAAAAATTAAACGAGACATGCAGCATAACCAGCCGTTTGCCGCTGTACAAGCGCCAGTTGCAAAAATCCCAATAAGATTGACAGTTATTTACATATTGCTTTGCGCTATTTTCATTTGTGTCAAATATTAATAAACTGACTAAAATATGGGTTATTCAAGCAATAAGCATAAAACTAGTGATTTTATGCATGTTTATTCAATTAAAAACATAATTTGTGAGTGATTAACCGATTTAGGTTTTGGTTTATTGATGTATCGAGCAACAAAAAGTGATTGTCTCGTTGGTGTTTCAGCAAAAACTGTCGAGCAGAGGTTTAAGTTTTGGCAAAAATAATGGTTTTTCAGCATGTTCCTTATGAACCTCTTGGTACACTTGATCCACTGATCCGTTCACAAAGGCACCGTATTCGATACGTGAATTTTGGCCGAGAACCTAATGCTAAACCGGATATTTGTAGCTACGATGCACTTATTATTCTTGGTGGCCCAATGAATATTGGTCAAGAAGATGAGTATCCACATCTGGTAACCGAGCAGCGAGTGATTCGACAGGCAATGCAACAAGATATTCCTGTCTTGGGAATTTGTTTGGGGGCACAACTCATTGCGGCTGCGGCTGGCGCGAAAGTTTATCAGGCACCTAAAAAAGAAATTGGCTGGTACCCTATTACACCAACTCAGGCAGCACAAAATGATCCGGTGCTCGGTCATTTTGATGAGTGTGAAAATATTTTTCAGTGGCATGGTTATACATTCGACTTACCCAAAAATGCAACGTTACTTGCTACCGGTGAACAGATTGCTCACCAGGCTTTTCAATTAAAAAACAATGTTTATGGATTTCAATTTCATCTTGAAACTGACTTATCCTTAATTCAACGCTGGCTAAAGTTACCTCAACATTTAAAAGAATTGGGACTCGATAAAGCTAAAGCGCGAGTTGATTCAATTTGGCAGGAAACACATTATCGAATTGATCGATCTCTGGCATTAAGCCATAAAGTTTTTAATGGCTTTTTATCATTGTTACCGAAAGTTAACGAGAAACATCAGTTTATTCATCGAGATTTTCTCAATTAAAATTTTAGGGTTTCTCATGTGGCTATATATTAAAAAATAATTTCATGCATTAAAAACCAGTCACTGTTCTCACTTTAAAAAATAAAACATGTAATATCTTTTATTCGGGCAAAAAATGGTATTTTGTGCATTGATTGATATTGCTCACCCGTTTATTCTTCGCACCATCTTTGCAATCGCTGAAATTTAGACAACAATGCAACACAGCGTGTTGGTAGCGACTTGTATTGACTCAATTTTGATTCAACAAATCCCCGATTGTTCTTAGGGTTTCAGGCCGCCTTTTGGCGGCCTATTTTTTCTACTTAAACTTTTTCTGCTTAATCTGCTTAATCTGCTTAATCTGCTTAAATTTTAACGATTAAAACGCTGGCTGCTTAAAAATAGTAATTTCTAATGCTTGGTAAAAATGACGAGTAAAATACTTTTTCTCAATTCATTGAAGTTATATCAATTGCGTTGGCTGATTGATAAACCTTACACAAAAGGTCTAAAAGATTATTATCGTTCAGTTATAAATGTTTCGAACTGTAGTTTTTTGTGTATAAACAATATTGACAGGTAACGTTTTTATCTGTTGTTCTTCAGCGAATTTATCCAATTTTAAATTCTCATATAACCCAGTATATATTAAGGCTATTTTTTCCGTTATTATCCACAATTAAAATACGTCAATAAGTAATTATACAAAACCAGGTTTTTAATTGAAGTATAGAGCGATAAGAAACTCATAATTACTTTGGCTAATTGCGCGGGAAATATTTGATTTGGATTAAATTTTTTAAATAATTTAAACTGGTTATTTTCCTATTGTTAACTTAAATTGGGTGACTTCTACTTGTTTAAAAGTGAATTTAAAATTCTATTGGCTCATGGGGCTGGAGCAAACAAAGATTCAGATTGGATGCAACAGATGGATCAACTTATTAGCGCTAAAGATTTAACGGTCTTTCGATTTGATTTTCCCTATATGCGTCAGCGATTAATTGATGGTAAACGACGTCCACCTGATCGAATGCCACGATTAATTGATGATTTTAATCAACAAATCAAACAGCTCAAAGAAAGTCAACGGTTATTGCCTACTGATAAATTAATATTGGCTGGTAAATCTATGGGGGGAAGGGTAGCCAGTTTGTTGGCGACTGAGTCTGCGCCTGATTTTAAACTTGAATTTAAGATAAGTGGTCTAATCGCATTTGGTTTTCCTTTTCATCCTGCGAATAAGCCAGAAAAATTTAGAGGAGAACATTTAGCTCACATTAGTATTCCAACATTAATTCTACAAGGAGAACGTGATAGTATGGGTAAGCCTAATGAGATAGAAGGTCACGCATTGAGCAAACAGGTTTGTGTTGAGTATTTAGCTGACGGTGATCACAGCTTTAAGCCTCGGGTAAAGTCTGGTTTAACGCTCGCAGATAATTTGCAAACAGCTGCCGATAAAGTGGCAGATTTTATATTTACTCTAGATGACTAATATTTGCACAGCAAAGGTGTCCAAATTCAATCAAATAGTCTATTTCTATTTGCAATAATTAATGAATAATCTACTATTAGCGGTCCGATCTGTTAATTTATTCCTGTTTTTGCACACTGAGTTATTCAACTGATGTCCAGAATAATCCCTGCTATTTCTACAACCCAAAGACAAACACTTGAGCAGCGTATACGTCGCGAATTATTTTCCTGGACTAGTCTGGCTTTAATGCTTGCGCTACTTGAAGGTGGTGTCATTGGTGTATTAATTAAAAATGGATTCGAGGGACGGGTCGAGAGCTGGTTGTTAAATTTAGCGGTGGCGGTCAGTACTGGTGCGCCATTTTATTCTAACTTGATTAGTTTTGTGTGGGTCAAGTTAAGTCATGGTCGCAGCCGGACTCGATTGGTGTCTAACTTGGCACTAGTCTGCTGTGTATGTGGGCTTGGGATTAGCCAGACTACTTTTGATGAATCGGGACTTTTTGCGCTATTGATGTTTTATATTATCGCGCGAATTTGCTGGTCTGGCATATTAACAATACGTTCTGATATTTGGCGGGCTAACTATCCGCGTTATATTCGTGGCAAAGTGACTGCTAAACTGGCGACTTTGACCTCCTTGCTCATGGCCATTGTCGCAATAGCTATTGGCCAAGTACTCGACTGGCAATTTGAAGCGTTTAAGTGGCTTTATTTGAGTTTATCGGTGCTGTCGATGGTGGGGGCTTTCCGTTATCGTTATTTGGTGATGCGCGGTAGTTTAAAGCAAATTGAGCGCGAAAAATCAACGGCCAGTGGACTATCGGTTGCCAGTATTTTTCGTCTGCTGGCTGAAAATAAACCTTTTGCAAAATATTTATTGGCTATGTTTACCCTAGGCACCGGTAATTTAATGTTTATGGCACCGCTAATTGTTTACCTTAATGAATATACCGACTTAAGTAAAAGTAGCCAAATATTAATTACCACAGCAATTCCACTTTCACTTATTCCAATCGCTGTTGGTTGGTGGGCTAGATTACTTGATAACAACCATATTTTTCATTTTAGGGCAATTCATAGTTGGGGGTTTGTCTCATCTATCGCTTTGTTTTTAGCTGCACAGTTAAGTGGACTGAGTTTTCTTTATTTTGTTGGAGCCTGCTGCTATGGTATTGCTATGTCGGGTGCGGTTATTGGTTGGAATTTAGGGCATAATGATTTTGTCAGTCAAACAAAATCAATGCAATATATGGCTATTCATGTGACTTTAACTGGCGTTAGAGGACTTTTTGCGCCATTGGTCGGAATTGGATTTTATCAATGGCTAGAAGTCAATGAACTCCAAATGGGGCGGTATGCCTTGTTTTTACCTTTAAGTATTACTTTGACCGGTGCCATATTGTTTGTTGTATTTAACTATCAACATAACCGTTCAAAAGAATAAACTCTTTGAATGATAAATAATCAAAAGCGAAGTAAGTTTTGTTTACCTGTATCTTAAATGTAGATACAAATATATAGATTTAAAAATAAATTATAGACGTAAAAATATAGATACGAATTTTATTGAGTGATTTGATATTGATTAGCAAATAGCGTGCTAATTTGCAGTCTGGTTATTTAATCCGATTTATATTTAGCCAAGGCTGCAAACTCGGCTAGCAGTCGTAAGTTATCACAGTTTAAATCGCTATAATCTAAATCACTACAATCTAAATCACTACAATCTAAATCACTACAGCCTAACTCAGGAAAAAATAGAGAGAAATAATGATAGAATATTTCGTCGATTTTAAAAACGCAAATGCGCATTTATTTGAAGTTAAACTCAAAATCGCACAACCTTTGAAAAAAGGACAAACCTTTTCTCTACCTGACTGGATCCCCGGCAGCTATATGATCCGCGATTTTGCAAAAAATATCGTGACAATTACTGCTTTTGAGGAACAACAACCTGTAATACTCGAAAAAATCGGAAAAGCCTGCTGGCGAATAACCGATTCGGTTAAAGCGCTGACAATTATTTATCAAGTGTATGCTTGGGATTTATCTGTGAGAAGTGCTCACCTGGACAATCAGCATGCTTTTTTTAATGGTACCAGTTTGTTCTTAAAGGTGACTGATCTGGATGAGTTGCCACATCATGTACATTTAAATGCGTCTCCTTTGGCGATTAAAAATGCTTGGCAAGTTGCGACAGCAATGCCTGCGGTCAACATTAACACCCAGGGTTTTGGCGAATATACAAGTGAAAATTATCAGGCATTAATTGATTATCCATTTGAAATAGGTGACTTACAACAAATCTCTTTTGATGTTTTTGGTGTGCCGCATAAAATGTTTTTTACCGAAGCGCCAGCCAGAGTTGATTGGAAGCGAATAGCAAATGATGTAAAAGCCATATGTGAAACCGAAGTCAAATTCTTTGGTGATGAAAAACCGCCTTTCGAGCAGTACATCTTTATGACTTTTGTGTTGAAAAATGGATTTGGTGGGTTGGAACATCTCTCGTCAACAGCTTTACATTGTAGCCATGCCGATCTGCCATTATTAGGAGATAATCCTAATCAAATGGATGAGGGATATCGAACATTTTTAACCTTGTGCTGTCATGAATATTTTCATTGCTGGAATGTGAAACGGATTAAACCGAAAGAGTTTATTCCATTGGAACTCAATCGAGAAGTACATACGGAATTATTATGGTTTTTTGAGGGTGTCACTTCATATTATGATGAACTTTTACTCGCACGTGCAAAGGTACTCAAGCCTGAACAGTACTTGGATATGTTGGCTCAAACTATTACTCGAGTACACAAAGGGCAAGGGCGGTTTAAGCAATCTGTAGCGGCATCTAGTTTTGATGCTTGGACAAAATTTTATAAGCAAGATGAAAATGCGCTTAACGGTATTGTCAGCTATTACACCAAAGGCTCGTTGGTTGCTTTAGCGCTTGATTTTGAAATTCGGAGTTTAACAGTAAACCAACGATCTCTTGATGATGTTATGCGCCAAATTTGGATTAAGTTTGGTAAGACCAATATAGGCATTACATTGCAAGATGTTGAGCAAATTGTTGAGCAGATTAGTGGGCAATCATGCCAAGAAATCATTCAGCAATTGGTTTATTCAACCGATGATATTCCATTAACGGCGTTATTGAGTCAGGTGGGAATTAATTGTCAGTTAATTGAGCCATATTTACATAATGAAAAAGGAGGATATGTTGAGCAGCCAAAAGAAAGAAATACCGTTGCTCATTTGGGCGTATTATATACAGACGACCCAGCTGGTGTTAAAGTCAATGTTGTGCTTGAGGATTCCTGCGCAATGCAGGCTGGTTTATCAAATGGCGATCTAATTATTGCTCTCGATAATATTAAAATCAGTGCGGCGGAATTAGACAAAACGATTGCGCGAATTCCGTTGGGAGAAACCGTTATGATTAGCTATTTTCGTCGAGAGCGATTACATCATGCTGCCTGTGAGCTAACAGCTGCCTATAAAAGCGTCTGCTATTTAAGTCCTTTGGCGGAAGCTGAAAACACCTTGCTGAATAACTGGCTAAATGGCCACGATAAGATGAGTGAAAATTAATGCTGAATTAAAAAGAGTAGTTTTTGTCAGTTTATTTTTTACAATAAATGTGACTTAGTATGTCATATTATGCACAATTTATTGAGAATATTTAGCTGTTAATCAATAGTCAATAAATTTAAAAAGATTAATCAAATTAAAAAAAGAATAGAGATATTAATGAAAATTATTAGCTTCAATATTAATAGTCTACGTGCCAGACCCCATCAGCTTCAAGCTATTGTAGATAATCATTCTCCAGATATAATTTGTTTGCAAGAAACAAAAGTTGATGATACTGAATTTCCCCATGAGCTTATTGAGTCGATTGGTTACCATGTGGTTTATCATGGTCAGAAAGGTCACTATGGGGTGGCTACACTGAGTAAAAATCCTATTGTTTCGGCAATAAAGGGATTTCCCGGTGACACGCCAGAAACTCAAAAACGGGTTATAATTAGTGAACATCAAACCTCAAAAGAAAATATTTTTGTATTTAATGGTTATTTCCCACAAGGTGAAAGTCGCGAGCATCCTTTGAAATTTCCAGCAAAAGAAAAGTTTTATCAAGACCTTAATCAATACCTCACCCAAGAACAATTACAATCTCCTTGGATTATTTTGGGCGATATGAATATATCGCATACTGATTTAGATATTGGTATTGGTGAAAAGAATGCCAAGCGCTGGTTAAAAACAGGAAAATGTAGTTTTTTACCAGAAGAGCGTGAATGGTTAAATCAAATTATGGATAAAGGCTTTTATGATACTTTTCGAAAATTTAACGCAACCGTTAATGATCGCTTTAGCTGGTTTGATTATCGCAGTAAAGGGTTTTCTGATGAGCCTAAGCGTGGTTTAAGAATAGATCTGATTTTGGCGACCAAGGCACTTTATGAACTGTGTGTTGATGTGGGGATCGATTATGATATTCGTGCGATGGACAAACCCAGTGATCATGCGCCGGTATGGGCTGAGTTTAAACTCTAAAAATCTGACACCGTCAAACTCAATGAACACCAATTAACTGATGAGAAACAAATATGTCATTTCATAGTAAACTTAATAATGTTGCAGTCAGTATATTTACCGAAATGTCGATGCTGGCCAATCAGCATGGTGCGATCAATCTATCGCAAGGCTTTCCTGAATTTGATACACCCGAACTTTTAAAATCGACAGTTAATGAATTTATTGCAAGTGGTAAAAATCAATATGCACCTTCTATTGGTACGCCAGAGCTGTTAGCTCAGGTAGAACAACTTATTCATAGGCAATATGCCATGCCACTTAATCCCGGACAATCAGTAACAATCACCTCTGGCGCAACTGAAGCCTTGTGGTGTGCCATTCAAACCTTAGTGACTTCAGGAGATGAAGTTATTGTTTTTGATCCTGCGTATGATTCTTATGAACCGGCAGTTGCGTTAGCTGGTGGGCGTTGTATTCACATTCCGATGTTAGCACCGGATTATAAAATTGACTGGCAACAGGTTGAAGAGGTAATTACCAATAAAACCAAGGCAATAATTATTAACAGTCCACATAACCCAACAGGTACACTGTTAACTGAGCAAGATATGCAAACAGTTGAAAAACTGGTTTGGGAAAATGATTTATATTTAATTAGTGATGAAGTTTATGAGTTTATCACTTTTGATGGAAGGCAGCATGAGAGCGTATTACGTTTTCCAAAATTATTCGAACGTTCTTTGGTGGTATCTAGTTTTGGTAAAACTTTTCATTGTACAGGATGGAAGCTTGGTTATTGTACTGCGCCACCGGAATTAACCGATGAGTTTAGAAAAATACACCAGTATGTGACTTTTGCCAGCTTTACGCCTGCTCAGCTTGGTATCGCCAAAATGTTGCAGCAAGAACCGTCACATATT
The DNA here is from genome assembly GCF_040719265.1 of Aliikangiella maris. NCBI lineage: Bacteria > Pseudomonadati > Pseudomonadota > Gammaproteobacteria > Oceanospirillales > Pleioneaceae > Aliikangiella > Aliikangiella maris. The sequence goes on from NZ_JBFDAH010000004.1 coordinate 47,880, forward strand.
ACTGAACTTGCCGGGTTTTATCAAAGCAAGCGAGATTGCTTGGTAAACGCACTGCAAGACTCTCGATTTAAATTGCTTAATTCACAAGGGACCTATTTTTTGTTGGTTGATTACAGTGAAATTTCACAAAAGTCAGACCGAGATTTTTGTCATTGGTTAACAAAAGAAAAAGGCGTAGCTGCGATACCTTTAAGTCCTTTTTATGAAAATCAAACATCAGATAAAATTGTACGCTTATGTTTTGCTAAAAATGAGAATACACTGCTAAATGCTGCGGAGAAATTATGTCAACTTTAACTATAGCTGCGGTTCAAACTAATATTCAATGGCTAGATAAAGCTAAAAATCTCGCTAATCTTGCAGAAAGATTAGACTCTATCAAGTCGGCAGATTTAATTGTATTGCCAGAAACATTTTCTACTGGCTTTGGAATGGATGATGAAGCAATTCAAGAGCCACAACAAAGTGGTATGGTATATGAGTGGATGCAGCAGCAATCAATTAAACATAATGCTGTCATAGCGGGCAGTGTTTTTGTTGAAGATGCGGGACGAAAACGCAATCGTTTTTACTGGATATACCCAAATGGAGAGACTTATTTCTATGACAAGCGGCATTTATTTCGCTTAGGACATGAAGAACAATATGTTAATCCGGGTACAAGCAGAGAAGTTTTTGAAATTAACCAAATCCGCATTTTGCCTCAAGTTTGTTATGACCTGCGTTTCCCTGTATGGTCACGAAACCGACAAGATTATGATGTAATGGTTAACGTAGCAAATTGGCCTATTATGCGGCGCGATGCATGGGATACTTTATTGAAAGCTAGAGCAATGGAAAATCAAGTTTTTGTTGTTGGTGTTAACCGAGTTGGTTTAGACGGAAAAAATGTTGACCATTCTGGAGGTACGGCAATTTATGACTTTTTAGGCCGAGCTATTGTTTCAGCAGAGGATAATCAGCAACAGATTATTCAAATGACTATTGATATTGACGAACTCAAAGCTTTTCGCCAAAGTTATCCTATGCTAAAAGATGCCGACGACTTTGAGATAAAAATATAATTGTAAATAATAAGACTTTTTAATCAATTACTATCGTTATACAATTTAGCTGCTGCATATTAATTAATTCTGCGAACTTGATTAATACAAGCGAGTTCGTTCAGATAGCACCATATCAACAAATATTAATTAAACAGGTTGAAAATATTTAAGTAAAACTTTCTACAACGATCAACGGAGTGTTTGATGAATTCAAAAGAAAGGGAAGTAATGTTGCTGGCTGTTTTTATTTTACTGGTTTTTACTTATATACTTACCCATCAATTACCGTCCTATTTTAATGAGCAGTCGGTTTCAAAAAAATGTCACACACATTTTAATGTGGCGGATTCAAATAATAAGAATAACGAATAAGTAATCTTTATCTCAATGATTCCGAAACTTAACCTTATTTATCTTATTTTAGAAAAAACTCTTTATAAGAAAAATACTGTAACACATCAACTGGTTAAGTTTCGGCATTATTAGTAAAAATTAATAATTATCGATCTGTAATTATTATTGATGACTTAAATAATTAGCATCCAAGACTCGAAGTTAATCCACCTGTTCTGCCTTCAACCGCTGACTCTTTATATCCAGGGAGTGAAGGCATGATGTTCAGCTCTGCTCGCTGTTCAACTTCATCAACAGTGACTTCTCTAGAGCAGAAGTTTGCATATCGACTTAAGTTTTGTTCCATAATAAAAGCTGAGGCTTCAACCCAACCATTATTAACGGTGATTACAACTTTAAAATATCCCGAAGGGATACGATGATATTCATCTGCACGTGGCAATTCGTTAAAATACCATTCATAAAGAGGACCGGTAACCACATAAACATCTTGACCTGTTCTGGCCAAATCTCTAACCGCTACTTCTAAATCTACCCAAGCACCTTGATTTAAATTGGATGATTGTGGCGTAATGTTTGACAAGTAATTAGTTTGTGACCAATAGGCGGTGTTGCTAAATGAAGCTAAGGGAACTTGATGGCCTCTATCAGTATTAATTCCAGCATGTGCATCGTTATAGTCTGCTGGTTCAAGTGTTTTACTTGCGCTAATACTTGGATCTGATCTCCACGTTCGTGAACGACTAGGACCATCGATAGTTACTTGAGTTACCTGATAAGCAGTCCAATCCGCAAACTTGGTTGTCGCATTATTTTGCAGTGTATAAATTGGTCGATTAATTATTTGACCTGATTTACCTGAAGGACATCCATAAACACAATTTCCAGCAAAAGAAGATTGACTGAATAAAATTATTCCTAAAGCAAAAATAAAACTAAAATATTTTTTCACAAAAAATTCTTCTGATTATTAAGTGTCGGGCGATGGGATATTGAAAAGATTAGATTGTTCGTATGACAAAAATGTTTAATCGGTTAGATAAGTTTTGATATGAGATGCATAGCGCAAAATGATAAAAAATAAAGGCTTATATAATTATTTAAAACTTAATTTGCTCGTCAAATTAATCTGATAGTTGCGATTGATTTTGAAGCAATTACCAAAATATTGTTAGATGAGTCATCCTGATGGTCAAGCTGGTGAAATGTATGATTGTTTAAGTTTTTTAAGTTGAAAATATTTATTTGAATTATAAATAAATCAATAAATTGATAAGCGATAAAAAAGGATTAATGCCATAAAAACAGAACTAAATAGTAGTTGAATATACAGAGGAGGAGAGGTAGAATTATCGCAAAATGAGGCAGGCTATCTAATATCATTGTCGATGTTCTTTTAGTTTGCTTAGGTTTTAAGCTGGTTGACCTTAATATACCGATTGAATTTAATAAATCAATTTAAAGAAAATAGGTCAGTATCATTTAAGCTGCAAAACTTAACCAGTTGGTTTAACTTGAAATATTTTTTCAATAAAATCTATAACTGTAAAAGGTTATATTCATAAAAAGCTAAACACATAAAATCAACATTATTCATCTCTAACACACCTCTACTTCAAGGATTGATGAATTAATTAAGAATTTACGTAATTTCTGTCATAAAACAAAATAAGTTCGAGCTGTCATTTTAACGGGTCAATGAAGACTTACCTGTAAAAGGTGTCGATTAGTAATGACCAGTAAATATGGAACAATAGCTACATTGGAGAGCGCTATGAAACTTTCACTGTTAATCGGAACCACTCTGGCTGCTTTTATGAACTTGTCGGTTCAAGCAAATAATACTCATTCGAGTAAAACCAAACCAAATTCACGCTTAACTTCTGCAACTGTTACCAATCAATCTTCAGAAGTCATGATGGTTGATGAATACAGTTGGCTGAGCCGGCTTGCGGCAGATACACCGCCTGTAGCTAGTGACTCGACTCACCAGATTGAATTGTCAACACAAACGGCGATTCGGGTAACTGCATCAGATGCTGATGGGGATTATCTGACTTATCATCTCGTTGCGTCCCCCGCTAATGGCAGCCTTAGTGGTTATGGACCGGTTTATCAGTATACACCTGCGGCAGGATTCCTAGGCATTGACTCATTTGAGTATGTGGTGAGTGCCGGAAATCAGTTTTCGAATCGAGCAACAGTAACCTTATTGGTGGGGGATTCTGCTTCATCCAATCATGCGCCACAAATCACCAGCACGCCTTCTTTATCGGTGAATGAAAGTGAGTATTATCAATATCAAGTTGTCGCAACTGATGAGGACAATGACAGTTTAAGTTTTCAATTAACCAGTGCGCCAGAAGGCATGACGATTAACGAAAACAGTGGGTTAATTGAGTGGATGCCAACAGGGGTTGATGCTGGAGAGCACTCGGTAACGGTGGTGGTATTAGACAGCCAAAATGGCAGTGATAGCCAAACATTCAATTTAATGGTCAATGATTTACCACAGGCACCGGTAATAGTCAGTGAACCGATTGATTATGCTTATGTGGGTATGGACTATGAGTATCAGGTTGAGGTGCAAGACTTCGATATTAACGATTATCTGACTTACGAATTATTAAAATCACCAGCTAATATGATGATTGATTCCGTCAGTGGATTAATTCGCTGGACGCCATCAAACAGTGATTTACAAACTGAAGCGGTGGTTGTTTTAGTCAGCGACAGTACTGGGTTAACCGCGTTACAGTCTTATTACCTAACACTGAATGTTGCCAGCAGTGAACCGCCTAGTAGTTATGATTCGGTTTATCAGGTTGATGCGCAGTCAGCGACTTCTATTCGTGTTAGAGCATTAGATAGTCAGGGCAATTATCTGACATATCATATTCAACAATCCCCTCAATACGGGAGCTTGTCTGGTTACGGGCCTGTTTATACCTACACACCAGGACCTGATTTTAATGGCAACGATAGTTTTACCTTTGTCGTGAGTGCGGGTAGCTTTATTTCTAACACGGCAACGGTTGAGTTAAAGAGTGTATTAAATGAAGCGCCACACATCATCAGTAAACCGGCATTAGAAGCAACTATCGATAGTGAATACCAATATTCAATGGTTGTCGTTGATGATTCAAGTCCATTGAGTTATCAGTTGATTAGCTCGCCACAAAATATGTTAATTGATAGTCATAGTGGATTAGTGAGTTGGGTTGCTGATGCTTCACAACTTGGAACACACCGTGTAGCGGTTATGGTTGATGATGGCTTGGGGAAATTAAGTACTCAATTATTTCACCTAAATGTAGTTGAGCCTGAAGTGCTAGATGATGACAATGATGGCGTGCTGAATGAAGATGATTTGTGTCCAGGGACTCCGATAGGAGAAGCGGTTAGCCCTCAAACGGGTTGTACACGAAATACGGATTCAGATGCGGATGGTGTGAATGATATTGATGATGCATTTCCGTTGGATGCTGCTGCTTCAAAAGATAGTGATGGTGATGGTTATCCAGATGAATGGAACGAAGGACATGATCAAAATACAACTACAACAGGGTTAATGCTAGATCAATTTCCTTTAGATGCTGCAGCTTCCGTTGATAGTGATAATGACGGTTATCCTGAAAGTTGGAATGAGGGTTATGACCAATCATCAAGTACAACTGGGTTAGTGTTGGATGTTTATCCTGATTCGCCTTGTTATTTGAGAGAGCATGGTGATGGTCTTTCTTGTGGGTATATTGAATATTATTACAATCCAGTTAAGACCGTGAGTGATGACAAGACAATTTATTTGCTCGACACTTCCCGCTCAACAGTCCACCGTTGGTTGATAGATGAAAGTTTTTATACTAATCCTATATTTGTTGGATTGCCGGGAGAGCTTCACAACATATCACCGGCAACGATGGTCTACTCTGCTGCACATAATCGTCTATATCTTGGATATGAAACAGGAACAATTACCTATATTGATTTACTAGGAAATTTGACAGAAAAATATTTAGCCAGTGTTTCCACCGAAGACGTTATCGATCTTGTTGCTGCGGGCAATTACTTACTGGTTCAAAGTAGAGTTGACGAAACTGATTGGCACCATACTTTTGATAAGTCTGGCGCATTAGTTGATAGTAAAAATGTAGGTAAAATTATTTGGGGACACGAATGGAGTGAAGTAAATTCTAAAGTTTATTTTTATAGGTTTGAGCCATTTTATTCCGGTTTTACCGTTGAAACAATTGATCAAAGCACAGGCGCTATTTTATCGAATGAGATAGCTGGAGCAAACGCATTGAGCTATCCATTATCCGTTTCGTTTAATGGTCAATATATTTTAGATGCAAGTGGATATGTTTATACTGAAAAAGATTTAACCCAAGTAAATGAGTCTTATTATTACAGGCATGAATTCTCAAAGTGGCTTGCCGATGGGACATTTATTAGTGTTCAGAATTCTAGTTTTAATAATATAAATCGTTATTTACCTTTTATTGATTATTCATTAGAAGAGAAAGCTTTTACAGGTAGTTTGGAAGGTGTATTTGGCGATGTAGATAAGTTAGTTATCGTTAGTTATGAAAATAGAGAAGTTAATTTTATTGATTACTTACCAAATAATGATTTCGATGGGGATGGCGTCGTTAACACACACGATGCATTTATGCTAGAACCATCTGCCTCAATTGATAGTGATGGTGATGGGTATCCCGATCGATGGAATGATGGTTATAACGAAGGTCAGTATAGCGACATAACTTTAGATGCATTTCCATTTGACCCCGCAGCCTCACTTGATGATGACAATGATGGTTATCCCGATAGTTGGAACGAAGGGCATGATGAAAGTACGAGTACAACAGGATTAATCCTAGACATATTCCCTGATGACCCCGCTTGTTATTCAACAGAACATGACAGAAATGGTGTTTGTGATTATGAAGAGGCGATTCCTGATTTTATACCTGATGAAGTAACAAGTGATGGTGAAATTATTTATTTGTTAAGCAAAGAGAATCGACTGATTTATCGATGGTCGATTTCTGAGGCCACTTATATCAAACCTTTGTCGGTTGGTATTGTGAAAAATACGACTAAAGAGTTTCCATTATCAATATCGTATTCAACAGCGCATAATCGATTGTACCTTGGCTATCGTTCTGGTGAGGTGCATTATATCAATGTTGCTGAAGACCTCGTTGAGCAAAGCTTTTTAGAAATTGAATATGATATTGTTAGTTTGCTCTCTATAGGTGAAATTCTTGCTATCAAGGAATATTATGATTTTGGTTATGGCGATGAGATTCATGTTGGTACGTATACTGAATCGGGCCAATATTTTGGTCGGAGTGATAGCGGCTTACTTGATACAGGTGATTACTACTTATATGATGAAAACTATTCTAGAATATATTATTTTAAAGATGCTTCTGGGGCATATCTTAATTTTAATTTTCAAGAAGTAGATTTTTCATCAGAAATGATTAGTCATTCTGTTAGCATAATGGATTATCGATATTTTGATTATGTGCCACCTATCTCAATTTCCAGCGATGGTAATTTTATTTTGCTAGCTGATGGAGAAGTTGTTGAAACTGGTCGGTTTACTAAAATTAGTAACTTGGGGACTTCTATTGATCATTCCCAATGGATAAACTCACTATTAGTTACCGTACAAAATCATCAGTCTACTTTTAGTATAAGTTTTTGGGAAACCGAAAGTTACTCATCAATTGGCTCAAATACTTTTGATGGGCAAGTTATTAACTTGATTAAATATGAAAATGGTTTGGTTCTTCTTAAAAATATTAATGGTGATGTGAAAATTACCAATATTAATTTTGAAGATAAGGACAATGATGGCATGATTGGCTGGTGGGAGTGGCTTTACTCATTAGATGATCAAAATGCAGCGGATGCATCTGAAGATTTTGATAACGATGGGTTAATTAATTTAGCAGAATTTAATGCGCTATCATCGCCTGTTGCGCAAGATACTGATAGCGACGGTATTAATGATGCTGATGAAGTTAACTTTTATCTCTCCAGTCCTTACTTAACCGACTCTGATTTTGATGGGTTGCCTGATTGGGATGAAATTAATATATTTGAATCGTTACCCAACTTATTTGATAGCGACGGTGATGGATTCAGTGATTACCATGAAGAAATTTGGGCCCAGTCAGATGCAAATAGTATTGACTCGGTTCCAGAGCATCTTATGCATACACCAGGTTTCTATGAAATAGCACTTGTTGAGGTTGACCCTTATGAGGGACCTAAGCTTTCACCAATTGTGTATCAAGATAAAAAGAAAAGTACTAATTGGAAGATTGATTTGAATGAAAGTTCACAGAATGACTATTCAATTCGTTCGGGTGGGGCTTACGGTGATGAGTATAGCGCCATAAAAACCACCTTGAATGTGCCTGACGGATATTTACAGTTTTCAGCAAAAGTGGATAACTGGATGATTTGGAATTATTGTTGTAATCAACTCGAGGTGTTTGTAGATGGTGAGCTTCAATTAACGATAGATTCAGGCATGGAGCAATATTACAATATTCCGCTTTCAGAGGGGATTCATAAAATTGAGTGGCGTTATTCTCAATATTCTGGGATGTATATTTTTGGTGGAGCTGCTTGGTTGAAGGATAAAATCTATTATGTGATTCCACAATCTCTGCCACAATAATTATTGGCTAAGTCACTTAAGCGCTGATCTATTTTTGATTTGAATAGATCAGCTTTGTGTTATTTTTGTTAGTTTAACGGTTTAAGTGCTTTCAAATTAAAAGCAACTTTGTTTCTGTATACCAATCAAGTGCAGATAATTTTTTACTACAATGCACTTGATTTTATCTGCCAAAAAATCATCATTTTATCGTTTGTTTAACTACCGATATTTCTATCTAGAAAATCAATAATTTTACGATAAACTTTAATACGACTTTTTACATCGTAATATCCATGACCTTCATTAACCAACTTGAGCCATTCATACTTTTTATCGATATCATCTAAAGCATCCATTAATGCTTCTGCTTGTTCAATTGGAACTCGTTCATCTTGTTTTCCATGAATTAGCAGAATATTTGCTTTTATCTTGTCAACATTATAAACAGGTGAACGAGCTTTTTGATCATCAACGTTGGTACCAAGAACCTTTTTCAAATAATTTAACCCACTTCTACTATCAGCAATATCTCCCTCTTCAAACATCATGGGTAAATCATACACTCCTACTGAGCCGATAGTGCATTTATATAAATCTGGTTCACGTACAGCTCCCATCAAAGCGGCATAGCCACCGTAACTTGCACCATAAATGCAAATCTTATTTTTATCTGCAATTCCTTGTTCTATCATGGCTAAAGTTGCATCGGTAACATCATCTTGCATAAGTGTTCCCCATTTTCCATAACCAGATTGCTCAAATGCATAACCAAATCCGCCACTCCCTCGATAATTAACCTGAAGGACAGCGTAACCTTTAGAAGCGAGTAGCTGAACTTCCCAATCATAACCCCAGTAATCTCGTACACCGTGAGGACCACCATGAGGCATTACAATCAGAGGTAATTGCTTTTGTTGATGATTTGCCGCAGTCAAATAGGCACTAATTTCTTTTTTATCCCTCGTTTGAATGGTAATTGCTTTCATTGAAGCCATTAACTTGGGATCAAGCCAAGCATGTTTGGACATTAAATGTTTAGCTTCATAGGTTGCAGAGTTAAATAGATAGTAATCTCCAGAGTTTTTATCTGAGTAAACAAATATAATGCTGTTTTTTCCATCTTTTGTAGAACTGGTTATTACTACATCATAGCCTGGAAATGCTTCTAATAATCCTGCATGTAACTTTGCTTTTGGATCTTTTTTATCTAGGTAATGATAATCAGGTAATGCCAATTCGGTACCAACAGCTACAACTCTTCGTTTAGAGTAGTCTTTAATAAAAATTGTAGGATCAACCTGCGGATCATGAAACAATTGACTAAATGAACGATCTTTAAGATTTACTTCAAATAAAGCTCGAGTACCATTGTTAATTCTTGCCGAGACATAAACACCTTTATTATCCTTTGTAAAACTCAATGGCTCAAGATACTTACCTTTAAATCCAGGAATCTTAAAGTTTTGCCATTCATCTTCTTCTTTTTCCCGGTAAGAGACGACTTCATCTCCTTCTTTATCTTCACCAACCGCAAATCTAACTTTACCTTTAGTATCAGTAATAGCAGTTGCTAGCGGGACGTTAAGCCGAGTCACAAATCTTCTTTTCCCAGAATAAATGTTCAATTTGTATACTGCAGGTGTAATGTCAATATTTGTTCGCCAAACATTCCCAGATAATTTCCATGGGTAAAAAATAATTAATATATGCTTATCATCACCTTCTAATAAATCAATAATTTCATGATGTCCATAATCTGCTTGCTTTCGCTTTAAATTACTACCCAATTGCTGTTGACCTGATTTATAACCAAAAATCATTTTATGAAAAGAACCATCAACATTGACGGCAATTAATTCACCTGTATCCCTTAAAGATCTATCCCATGCATAGTTTTCATTAACCCCATAAACAAGCCTTTCATTAGTTACCCAGTTAACATCACCAACACTCCGTCTTATTCCTCTCACATAAAATACACTCTTCAGAGTATTATCATCAGTTTGAAATATTGCTAACTTTTCTTCGCCTTCACTACGGAAAACTAGTGCAAAATGCTTTCCGTCTGGAGAAATCTGCGCATTTCTTGCGCCAGGTAATTGAGCGAAATCTTCTATCGTGTGCGGTATCGGTTGCTTGGTTGAATCTGTATTGGCATTTAAAGAAAATGAAATTAATAATGTTAATCCCAATAAAAATTTATTTGAAATGGTATTTAATACTAGCATCTTGCTATGCTCTCCATATAAAACGACTTAAAATCCAGTTATCCAGTTATCCAGTTATTAATCAGCGAAAATTGATTCGATAATAACAGCGCTATTATCTTAAAAATTTATTTAAATTCAAGTTTTTAATTTTGTCTTAGGGTAAATACAAGCATGAAAATAGATCGTTAGATTAAGTAATAGTGCGGTATAAGAGGATAATCTTTACTTTAGAATAGAACTTTTAGCAACGAAAGGTTAGACCAGTTTTAGCTCAAGACACTAATCTCTTACCAGTTTATAAAGCCAGAAGATAGGCAAAATATTATTAGGTATTATTTATACAAACTAATGAAGCTCTTACAAAGCTATTTATAAGAGCGTAATTTTAAGCAAATAATAATTAAATGAATCTAAAAAAACTGATATGTCTGGTTGACTAATTCGACTTTTTAAGCGATGTCTTAGTATTTTGATCATGCACTAATCCCCAGTGTCCATTTTCCTTTTTAAATACCAAACTCAAATAGTGATCGAGATGATATGGTTTACCATTTCTTTCTAGCTCATCATAACTGACTAATAGTAAAGCACTTACCATTTCCTTGGTTTTCTCAATAGCAATGACTTTAGTTGAAAACGTCCAACCATCTGTTGCAAACCAGTTTTTAAGTAATTTTTTATACGACTGAATATCTTCAGAAAACTTACCATTAGGTAAAATAAAAGTAAGACGCTCTCCTTGTGTAAGTGTTGAGCTGAATAACTCAAAATCCTTTTGTTGAATTGCTTTTAAATGTCTATCTAGTGTGCAATCAAAATCGCAATAGCGTTCAGGCGAAGCATTAATATTCGGAGAATTAAATAAGACTAAAAAGCATATTACCAGATTGTTGACTCGCTTATTCTTAATCATTTCACTATTCCTCTTTTCCATTATTCATGAAATTAAAAGTCATATATAGCATATTCAGACTATTCAATAACAATAAATTAAGGTGAAGATCAAGTGAAACTAAACTCTCTATAAGATTTACCTAATAATACAGCGAATTACATCAAGTAAATTGTAGAATATGACCTGCTTAACAGAACGAAAAAAAACTATTAATTAACCGGTGGTACTAAAACTCAATTGTTTATTTTTCATATTATTCAAAATCCTAATCATCTACATTATCTGGGTTGACTTTCTAATCTCTTAAATTTACGCAAAAGGTTTTTATGAGATGAAAAGCAATCACTATGTTAATTATACCTATAAGCAGTGTTTACCAAGATTATTAATCTGGAGATAAAAAATGCATTTAGTTAAATCTCATTGTCCCATAGCTAGGCAAGTTGCAAAAACCGTAATGTCGGTGTGTGTAGGCTTGTCTTTATCAGTTAGTGCTAGTAATGCAAGTAGCAATAATCTGTCTGAATTATTAAACCACTCAAACGCTTTAACGTTGAAAGAATCGTTGCAACAGTCTAGCCAGACAAAAATTGCCGAGCGTAAAAATATAAGTGTTACTCTCAATTTAGAAAATAGCCTTATATCATCGTTAAATGATGGCAGTACAAAGATTGTCACGCAAAAAATTCAAGTGCCTGGCGCCGGATTAATTAAACCCCACTTTAGTCAATTTGAAATACCTGATGGTGCTTATGTTACTGTATCTAACAGATCGGGAACAGAAAGTTACCGTTACGCCAATAATGAAAAAGATGATCTGACTTATAGCGTTGAGTCAGGTGATGATGGTAGAAAAAGTTTTTCCAGTATTTCTATTTTTGGGGATACTGCGGTCATTCGATTGCATGTGCCAGCAGGTAGTGTATGGAGGCCACAGCATGGAGTCGTAGTAGATAGTTATCTCGAAGGTTACTCGGAAGAAAAGATTTATGAAGCTCTTCATTCTATTAAGTCAACTTGTGGATCTAACCAGCGACAAGATGCAATCTGTTATGAAAACTCTCATCCAACCGAGTTTGCTCGCTCAAAAGCGGTTGCTAAGTTTTTTACAGGAACAGGAAGTGTTTGTACCGCTTGGCGAGTTGGTAATGAAAACCGAATGTTTACAAATAATCACTGTAATAAAACAGATTCGGAAATTAAGGGATCAGAGTCATGGTTCAATTACCAAAGAACTAGCTGTGGCGGTTCGACCAATGAGTCGAATATTGTTAAAGTTTCAGGTGCATCCATGTTAAAAACCGATGCAATACTCGACTATACATTATATACGGTAAATAATTTTTCAAGCTTATCTTCGTTTGGGAATTTAGGACTTGACCCGCGTGCATTAACCGTAGGAGAAGAAATTTATATTCCGCAACATGGTTCGGGTAATCCAAAAGAGTTGGCGATCGAAAGTGATCAAAATTCGGGGAATGTTTGCCGAATAGATCAAGCGGTTACTGATGGAATGGGCAATAATACTGATGCAGGTTATAAATGTGATACTATTGGTGGAAGTTCAGGTTCACCTGTTTTAGCACGCAGCTCTCATAAAGTTGTCGCATTACATCATCTCGGTAATGGCTCTTCGTGTACATCTGATTTAAATCGTGGCGCATTAATCTCTAAAATATGGCCACAAGTCAGCAGCTTTTTCCCAAATGGTATTCCTGATGGAAGCGATAATACCGGTGGTAACAAAGTGCCCGTTGCTGACTTTTCAGTGACGACCAATCAACTAACTGCTACTTTTACCGATAAATCTAGCGACCCTGATGGTAGCGTAGTGAGTTACTCTTGGAATTTTGGTGATAATAATACATCGTCTATTGCTAATCCAACCCATAATTACTCGTTAAGTGGCAGTTATAATGTTGCACTAACGGTGACCGATAACGAAGGTGCGACAAATACCGTTAATAAAAATTTGACCGTTAGTGATGGTTCTGATCCCAGTGTGCTGAAAAATGGTATTCCTGTTAATAATCTTTCTGCTTCAAGTGGTGAAGAACTCAACTACACTATGGATGTTCCTTCAGGTGCCACTGGTATTCAATTTGATATTAGTGGAGGGAGTGGTGATGCAGATCTCTATGTTAAGTTTGGCGCTAAACCAACAGATACCAGTTATGATTGCCGTCCTTATAAAGGTGGTAATAATGAGTCATGTACTGGCACCGAAACTGGCGGAACTTATTACATTCGATTAAAAGCCTATAGTAATTTCTCTGGCGTGAGTTTGGTTGGTAAATTTACCGAAAATGGAACCGGTGGTGATCCGATTAATCGCACCGAGAATATCAGTTCAATTGCTAGTGGAGAATGGGCTCGATTTACTCAAGTTTTATCAGCCGGTTATACAAGTTTAAATGTGAGTATTTCCGGTGGAAGTGGGGACGCTGATTTGTATGTCCGCAAAGGTGCTGCTTCAACACTTACTTCTTATGACTGTCGTCCTTATAAAAGTGGTAACTCAGAAAGTTGTAACTTTACTAACCCAGAGGCTGATACTTGGTATATTGATGTTCGTGGTTATAGTGCTGCTTCAGATGTCACATTAAAAATAGAAGCAACAAAAGCGCAGTAATATTGATTGCTTGTTTTTTGAATAAGAAGAAGAGAGGAGTCTCTTCTTCTTTTTTTCTTGATATTTTTTAGCTCATACTACACAAGATGCTAGTGCCGAATTTAAAATTAAATTTGTTGTTTTTTATCGGGGCTAAAAGCGCAATAGTAAGCCAATAATATTAAAAAAATTTCTCTTCGGTATAAAGCAATGCGAGTGTTACCCAAAATTATATGATCTAAGTCACATAAAAGAGCATGTAATCGATTAAATGAGTGTTCTGAATATTCTACTGTGGTGAATACAAGTTTGAGCGATCCAGTTGCAGTTCCTGATGTACCGAGCAATTTATCTGCACCAGATAGCACCGATGGTAATCTTTCGATTAGTCGGTCTGCTGTTGGAGATTCCGAGTATTATAATTTACAAATGCAATTGGTTAATGGTGAGTTGACTGATTATGTCACGAATGATAATAACTCCGCTTATTTTTCAACACAGTTAGTATCTGGTCGTTATTATTTCCGTGTAAAAGCCTGTAACCGTTTGCAAGAATGCTCTGCTTTTTCTGAACCCATTCAAGTTCTCGTCACTTTAAATGGCCCATTCCCGAAAAACCAACGGTACTTAATGTAGAAGTAACTGCTGAAAATAATGTTCTGGTTAGTTGGCCTGCAGTATCGGACGCGACACATTATCACTTGCAACAAAAATTTAACGATGATGCTTGGGTAATTATTAAAAATGCAACCACAGAACTTTTGCATCAGTTTGAACAATTAGCGACAGGGGGTTATTCCTTTCGACTTAGTGCTTGTAATGCCGCATTAGAGTGTTCAATTTATAGTGACATTCAAGTAGTTGAAATTACTAACTCACCGGTACCAGCTGTACCTGAAGCCCCCGTTATCTCTAATCGTTCAATAGGTCGCCTCTCGGTTAGCTGGCAAGTGGTGGAACTTGCAACAAGTTATGATTTACAACAACGCTATAATGGTGGCGAATGGCTATTGATTAAAAATAAAACTGAGATGACGGTACATGAATTAACCGAATTATCGACGGGCAACTATGAGTTTAAGATTCGTGCATGCAATCAAACTGAACCATGTTCCGCATTTAGTCAAATTACTCAAAGTGCGGTGAAGTTGCCAAAAAAAAAATACATTCATACGGATATTCTCGGCTCTCCAATATTAAAAACCGACGAAGATGGTAATGTTATTCAATAGGAACGGGTATGAATTATTTTACTAAAAAACATGGTCAATGCACTCATTGTGGTAAGTTGAATAAACAAGCAAATTATTTAAAAAAGACCCTATCAATGAAAAAATATTCTTGCTTTTAAGTCTGTGTGGCATGGTTAGTTTATCTGCAGCACAAGATCGAACTACTAATCACGGTAACGAAACTTTACAAATTGAAAAATTAGCAAGTGAAAAATTAATAAATCAAGGCGGGGAGGTTGATGGCGATTCGCAAGTTGCTGTTAACTCAAGTATGTCTACTTCGATAACTGCAACTTTAGCCAACAGTTTTTCGCAAAATTTGAAAGCATTGCAAAACATTTGTGATGGTCCTACTTCAGAAACAACCCAATTGTTAGGCGAAAATGTCGATCTCTCTATGGGGCATGTTAGTTTTGAAAGTCATGATGTTATGTTACCCGGAAACTCCAAGATTTCAATGGCAATCAGCCGAGTCTATGCTGGCAATCGCTATTTATTAGATGCATTGTCATTTGGTGACTGGCATTTAAATTTACCTAAAATAAAAGCACAAGTTATTAAAGATCATAATGATGAGTTTGTTGCTGGTTGGGGAATAGGAAAGGCTTGTATCGGCGCTTCTGAGCGAGGTAAAAGATGAAGATGACTTTTTAACGCCATTAACCCATAACTCTTTTAGTTGAATTTGACCATCACGATCGGTGCCATTAACATAAACGGTGATGCTGGTTGAACCTTCATGACGATAAATAGTTATACTTGCCTTGGGTGTATGGTCACAAATTCTTCCAGGTATGCTTTCTACGTGTGAAAAAGGAACATTCGCCCAACAACCAACATTTCGCATTGTGCCATATTGATCGCGGATATAATCGGAAATATATTCATGCCCAGATTCCGAACGCGAAAAATATTCACTGAGTGGATAGGATTTATTGTCATAGTAGGCAGTACAGTAAGCCCAACCCGCATAAACGGGCACTTCGAATGTTTCTGTTCGACAATTTACAGCTTCATCACCAGCAAAGCTATTGCTAGAAAACAATAAGCTACCGGTAATAATTGGGAGTATCTTGAGTAGATGATTTATTTTAGTTTTCATAAATTTCCTTTGAAAATAATTGTGTTAGACAACTTACAGAGCAAGGTCATTAAGAAACCAGCTAATTAAATTGCCCTTGAATAGCATAGTTCTCAACAGGCTTACTTGTTTGTTGACATTGTTTGAGTGAAATTGTCGATCTTTATTAGAAATATTTAAAAGTATTTTTATTAGATGCCGATCTTTATGTGAAGTTTGGGTCGAAGCCAAACAATTCAAGTTATGATTGTCGTCCTTATAAAGATGGTAATGTTGAAAGTTGTAACTTTAACATGCCTGCATCAGGTACTTGGTATATAGATCTTCGCGGATATCGTGACGCTTCTGGGGTAACTTTAAATGTAAAGGCCAATCCATAAAAAAAGGATTTTTCATTCATAGAAAGAACGCTTAATTGCGTTCTTTCTTTATGGTTAGTTTGCTTATCAATTATTAAGACTTATTTAAAATAATGTTGGCTTAAATGAATTTATTGCAGAATTACCAAATGTCAATTAGTCATAACAGTTCGAGGTGACTTTAGGGGACATAGGATGAGTTTTCTTCATTTTTTATTAGTATCAAGTGAAGTTTACTCAAATAACAAAACGACTAACATTACCTTTCAATTGTTCAGCAGCATCGAGTAGTGAGCTACACGAACGTTTTACCGTCAAGCCTTGCGCTACGGTTTGATTGGCATCGGTATTTATTTTTTCTACGTTCTCATTGATATTGTCAACTACTGAGGATTGCTCTTCGACAGCTGTTGCCACTTGTAAAATACGATCATTGATTGATGAGAGCAGGTTGGTGACTTGTTGTAAGTTATCTTGTGCATTCTTTGATGATTCAAGAGTGACGTCGGCTTTTTTCTGACTGGTGTTCATTATTGAAACTGCTTCTTGTACGCCAACTTGTAAGCGAGCAATAATTTCATTAATTTGTTGGGTTGATTCTTGGGTTTTACTGGCAAGTGAGCGTACTTCATCGGCGACAACGGCGAATCCTCTCCCTTGTTCACCTGCTCTGGCTGCTTCGATTGCAGCATTCAGGGCTAACAGGTTAGTTTGTTCGGCAATGCCTTTGATTACATCTAGTACCACAACGATCCCGGTGGCTTCACTTTCTAGACGCTGTATTACCTCTGCTGAATCATTCACATTGGCAGCTAGCTCTGTGATTTCTTTGATAAACTGTAAAAATATACTGCTTGCTTCGGTAGATTTACTATCGGCTTTGCCCACTTCTGTCGCTAATTCCTGTGCATTATTTGCAACTTCACCAATGGTCGTACTTAGCTGAGTAACGGCTGTTGCGACGAGTGAAATCGATTCAGCTTGGTTATCGAGAGTATATTTGTTTTGTTCAACCACACCATTTAAATCTAAGGAAGAGTTTTGAATCAGATTAGATGTTTCAGCAATACTTTGAATAACATTGCGTAGTGAGTTTAAAAATTGATTAAATGTCTTGCTGACTTCACCAATTTCATCTTGTCCATTAACCGGTAACTGTTTTGTCAAATCACCATTACCTTTTGCCAAGTCGTAAAGTGATTTTCGCAAATTGTCAAAGGCGTTTAAAATCATGCGCGGAAAGATAACTGCTATGCCAATAGCAAAAACTAAAGTTAGCATTGAATAAATAATAATTGATGTAATAGCTGACTGGCTGGTTTGTTTGGCCGCGCTCGCCAAAGTGCTCGATGTACTTGATAAATCTTCACCAATTTTATCAAGAATATCACGCATTGATTCAAATTCGGCATTTAAAGATTGTGTGCTCAATTGAGTTGCTTGGGAGATACTAATTTTGCTATTACTTAAGTCATTGAGCATTTGCTTAGAGTTTTTTTCCCAGCTATTGAGAGCATTTAAAATTTGCTTAATTTTTTGTTTTGTCTCAGGTTTGATGTCATAAGTGGCAGTTTTATTTAGACGGTCTTTTACTTGCTGAATATTTTCACTGTGATCGCTGAGTAGTTTGCTGGTACTTTTACCCATGGCAATTGTTCGTTCTGCGATTTGGGCTTGATATAAATCTCGATCCGCATTTAATACCAGGTCAAGTGATGGCATATAGTTTTCATAGACACCAAAAAAATCTTTTGATAGATTTTGGGTAGAGTAAAGTTGTTGAATGGTTAGTAAAGTAACTAATAAAATAATGACTGTGATTGGTAAAAACAGTTTCCATTTCAGACTGATGTTTTGCCATTGCATTGAAGAATCTCTAAAATAAATTATCAAGTTATATTTATATTAGGTATAGATGTTGAATGTCTTTTCGTCAATTAGATATTAAAAAATGGCATAGTTTGATTTATAGAAGGGGCGTTTTTAATTGCAGTGGTTGGATATTTAAATGGTTTAGTATTTTTTTTAATCGACTCATGGTTTGATTTATGATGACATACTAGTTTATCTTGTTATTTTAAAAAGAATATAAAAATTGGTATTAATATGGTTAAGTAATAAAAAATACTTTTACCATGAGCGTTAATTTGAGATTTAAATCATCTGCCTGTTTTGTGTTTACTGACAGATGATTGTAATGGACTTTGTTGAATAGGATAATGAATAATTAGTTATCAGTTGTTGTATTAGTATATTAATGAGAATTTAAGCTAATGGGCCGGTGTATTTATCAAAGCGCATCCACTTAGTTGCTATCCATTTTTCGCCAGAAATTACCGGACTGCCGCCGTGTAGTGTACGGTGATCGAGCCAGCCATTTTGATTGGCATAAGCAAAATATAAAGCACAACCCTTACGCGGTAGAATATCTAAGCCGATTTTAGGAAATACTGTTGAACCACCAACATCAACATCATTTAAATACATAATGAGTGTGGCATAGCGCTGACCACCCATTGCCAAAACGTTGGCGTTGCCTGAAAATTTTGGATCAAAATAATCCATATGTGGTTTGTATTCGGCGCCCGGAGCATAATTTAATATTTGTATAGGCTCCGCATGTTTTTCTGGGCAGCCGGTTAGCGCACTGATTCGCTTTTCAACGCGTTTAACCAAGTCATTTTCTTTTCGTTTAAACGATGAACCATAGCTGGTTCTAATTTGATTATCCGTATCATAGGAACCTGAAACCGCATTAATTACCGTTGAAGGGCGCAATTTGGGTTTTGAGTCGGCAACTATCTGATCGCATTCTTCACTCGACAAAAAGTCACCAAATAAAATAACGTGGGGCTGGTCAAGTGTCAGTAACACCTGAACTTCTTTATCATAAGCAAATCGGGTGCTTTCGGTGGAGCGAAGTTGATCTGGAATCAGCGGTGACTGCTCTCTAGGGTAGATTTCTTGTAAATACTGATAAACGGCTTCATTAATGTCTTGAGGATGTCCATCGGTATGCAGTGTATAAATAATTGCTTCGGCAGGGTGGCCTTCATTAACGGCTGCACGAATCCATTTTTGGGTATTATCATGTAAGTTTTCGAATCGCATTGTCGATATCCTGAAAATTTTTGCAACGATTGCTGAGTTTGTTATTTTGCTTAATTGCGATAATTAATTTATCGGTTGCATTCAAATGTTGATAAAAGGTTAGCTCTCATTCGATAAATTCTATTGCCAGCCACACTAGTTTTAAAATTCATTTAACCTTAGCCACTTGGTAGCAATCCACTTTTCACCTTTTTCTACTGGGCTTCCGCCATGTAAGGATAATTCGTCAAGATTACCCGCATGATCGGCATAGGCAAAAAATACCGCGTGTCCCTTTCTGGGTAACACATTCAAGCCAACTTTGGGAAAAATAGTGGAACCACCAGCTTCAACATCATTTAAATACATAATAAGCGTGGCATAGCGCTGACCACCTTGGTTTAAGCTGCGTGCATTACCAGGGTTTTTGGGATCGAAATAATCCCAATGCGGCTGATACTCTTCACCGGGCATATAGTTTAAAACAGAAATTGGCTCGCCACGGGTTACAGGGACATTTAATAAATGACTGATTCGGTTTTCAATGCGTTGAATCAATTCAAACTCTCCACGCTTAAAAAAGCAGCCCTGGCTTGAGCGAGTAGGGTCATAATCATAATTGCCATTAACTGGGTTAACCACGGTAGAGGGCTTTAATCGAGATTGCGATAATTCGATTAATTCATCACACTCTTGAGAAGTAAGTAGCTCACCAAATTGAATAATACGCGGATTATTCAGCGCCATCAAAATAGGAATATTTTTATCGCCACCATTTTGCATGTTAGGCATGGCTGAAAGAATGTTGGTGGTCGTTTTGGCTGTGCTGCCATTATTGGGGGCAGAATTAGCAGATGGCACAGATTGTGATTGACCACTTTGCGGTGTTTGTGTCTGATTAGTGGTTTGTTGAGTGGTATATTGTTGCTCAACCGAAACACCGTTGGACCATTGTTGATTTGTAGTTGTCATAGGTTAGCTGTTCTTATGTTGTATCCATGAAAAAATAAAATACCGTTATTCAAATGCTAAAATCAACGGCATTATTACCTAAGTACTTGGCCAGTCTTGTCTCTAAGCGGATTCTATAGTGAGTTAGAGTCGTTCGATTTTATTGCTAAAACCTTAGGGAAACGGCCATTTTCTGCTAGTTTTTAACTGACGTTAAATGACTAAATGCGACCTTTCTATAACCTTATTCGATTCAGCGTATCAAATAAATGATTGCTGTTTTATCGAGACAATTTAAGTTTTTGCATAATCCATCAAAGGAAAGGGCCTACTTAACCCTTTCCTTTGTTTGACGTTTTATGTAATAACTAAAATGCGTTTCAAGCATTATTTAGTACAAGTGAGCACCATGCAACATGCTTTAAGGGTTTGCTTTAACGTTTAAGCTGACACCTGAGGCGATGCTATAGCCATAAAGGTCTATATACCATGTGCCTGCAGCAGGTGCGTTAAAGCTACAACTTTCTACGTTGCCATTTTTATAAGGACGACAATCATAACTTGAGTTGGTTGGTTTAGACCCAAACTTCACATAAAGATCGGCATCTCCTGAACCACCTGACATTTCAAATAAAATGTTAGAGGCATCAGCTGGTACTGGCATAGTGAAGTTAAGCTCATTATCTTTGGTGGCTTCAAGATTGTTTATTGCTACGCCATTTTCCAGTTCATTATTGCCCGGCGGCGGTGGCGGAGGTGTCGTTCCTCCGTCACGAAATCCTGCAATAGTTGGTGAGGTGTAATTGAGTATGCGGGTATTATTGCTCTTAGCAGTGGTTCCCATGGAACGTCCATTACGGGTTTTATTAGGATTAGACCACCAGTTGATTCTGGGGCAACTTAGTGAGTAGTTATAAGACATTACGGTACGCCATTGTTTCTCAGTGTCTTGATGTCCATGTCCATCGGCAAATGGGGTTGTATTGGAATCGGTTTCTGGATTATATCGCGCTGATTGCAAGTGCCCAATCTCATGCCCAAATGAATAATAGCCTGTCGCACAATCTTCGGCAGTTACTGCAAATGCGCTGCTGCCTTACCACAAGCTGAACCTTTATCGGGAACCATAAGCATAACCACATCTGCGGCATACTGATCGCGTAGTTGGTGTGCTTCGTCAATATAGCCATCAGAAGTACTTTTTAACCGATTTAAGTCGGTTGATATATCGGTTGAAGTATAATTAACTTGTTGTAAGTGAGCCAGTTCTACAGTGGCATTAACGCCGCTGTTAACATAGCCTTGGTTAGTCTCTTCGACAGCCAGATCAACCAGCGTTGGCATGTTTTGCGCCACATCCGAGGTGTAGAGCACTAATACGCGAATCACTGGATTAGCTTGAACCTGAGTGGTTTGTGTATTTTCAGGAATGGTAGTTGGTGCGCTTTGAGCGTCAAGTTCTGCCATTGCACCTGGTGGATGATCGGGTTTCATTTGAGCTTCGTTGATTTCAGAAACCAGATGTGAACCATTTGCGGTTGGTTCAATTTTATAAAGACGTCCATCATAGCGAACCGTCCCTGAAATTTTATTATTGCGCATGACTAAAATAACAGAGTCGGTATAGTCTTTTGAGGTCAGTGAATTGTTTTTGGATGCAACACTACCTTTCCAAATTAAACTACCTGAGTTGTTAATATAAGCTTCAGTTTTATTTGCAAACAATTCAAGTTCTGGAAATAAATTTAATGTGAGTTTAGTGGTACTTAAGCTTAAAGCATTGGTGTTTGCCTAGTAAGTGTAAGCCTGGTTAATGCTTGGATTGCTAGCCATTAATTGCGTTGCTTGGGTAAATGTTTTCTGGGTATTGAACAGTTCAGCCGCATTTAAGTTTAAAGCGGAAAGCACTCCAAGGCTGATGAGTGACATTTTCATCTTTGTATTATTCATATTATTCTCCTGAAGCGATTAAAGGAATTAACCGCTTATTATTGTTGTTTTATTGTTATTGGATTTATCCCACGTATTTCTTGTGACTGGTCACGGCGTATCAGAGGGTCGCTAAGCCATGAGAAAACACACGAAATTTATAACAAAAAAGCTGATAGGAAAGTGAAAAATAATTGAATAAAAATAGAACTTGCTAGCTAATCGCGTTAAAAAAATAAATTAATTTACGGTACTCTTTTGTGGAATAGCTGTAAAATTTGACTAATATGGGGCGATTTAACGCCAAAAAAATAAAGAAACAGCCGTTAAAATTAACGGCTATTCAATAATTGCGATAGCAAGATCCATAACATTGGTGTTGGTTGGTCCTGAAATGAAGATGCTATCAGTTTCGCGTAAATAAGCACCTGCATTGGCATTTTGTAAATCACGTTCGGCTTGTTGCGAATTAATTAAAAATGTTTGGCCGTTAATAATACCACCTGCTGCATCTGTTGGGCCGTCAGTACCATCGGTGCCTGCAACTAGCAAATGAATATTGTTTTTACCTTGAATTTCCTTTGCCACCGCTAGTGCAAGACTTTGATTGCGTCCACCATTGCCAGGATTGGCCGGTAATTGAATGGTTGGCTCTCCACCCCACAGGTAAACACCGGGTTGGCCGGTTGTTAATGCATCGGCAATTTTAGGCGCAATGCTAAAAACATCATCGTATAGGGTTTCTTGATTGAGATTGACCGGTAAATTAAGTGTTTGTGCTGCCGCACAAACTGCATCTCGCGCAATTTTATTCGACGCAATAATTTGACTTTGCGCCTTATGGTTGATTAATCGGCTATCGCCTGTGCCTGAACCAATGACTTGAATGTCATCGCCTTCTACATCAGAGATTGCAAAAACCAGTGCTTCTAGTCCCTTAAATTGTGCTAATAACTTGCCATCTTTTATTTGTGATAGGGCTTTTCTTTTGGCGTTAATGGCCGCTATTGATTGACCTGATGCCAGCATTTCATTCGTGATTTTTTGTAAATCCTGTAAACCGGTTTCTTCCGGTAAACATTCACTGAGAGCCGAAGCGCCGCCAGAAACCAGCAAAAGTAATTTTGAATTTTCACTCATTTGAGAGACGGCTTGTAGAATAGTTTTTCCACCAAGCAATGAGTTTTCATCGGGAACCGGGTGCGCAGATTCGATTATTTCTACATCTGGTTTCGCCGATAATTGTGGATCAGTATGATGGTACTTAGTCACCACAATTGCGGGGCAGGGAGCCGATATTGCATCGAGTGCACCCAAGCACATACCACTGGCAGCTTTACCCACTGCAATAATCAAGTCGGGTTGAAAGTCAGGGTGATTTTTAAATGCCTGAATAACGGCTTGTTTTCCGGAAACTGCATTTACACCGGCTTGCCATAGCTGGATAAGTTGATTTTTAATTGTTTGATTCATGACAATTTTCCTGATGAATTGAACAAAAACTCATGACTGTAGCGATAAAGCGCTTTTTCTCAAAACAAAAACGCCGCGAAAATTT
Organism: Aliikangiella maris; assembly: GCF_040719265.1. NCBI lineage: Bacteria > Pseudomonadati > Pseudomonadota > Gammaproteobacteria > Oceanospirillales > Pleioneaceae > Aliikangiella > Aliikangiella maris. Next base: position 71,881 of record NZ_JBFDAH010000004.1, read on the forward strand.
GCGACGTTTTTGCTAAGAACATTGTCGTTACTGACTTTGTTAATTACTTATTCACAAAGTTACATATTGAAACTTACTTTGATAAAAGTTTAGCCAATATATTTTTCAGTAACTTATTCCGCAACAGGGCCTTGCAATCCCAGTGCTGCTAATTGGCTGGCATAGGTATTTGCATTTAATATCATTTCTGCGGCGTAACGATCCAGTAGTTCTTGTTTTCTTGCTGCATCCATAGTGGCATCGATTGCCCCCCAAAAGGCTGCCATTTGCTCAGAAAGCTGTCTTAAAGAGGCAACTTCTTGGGCATTAAATGCTGCACCAGTTAAATCTTGTGCGGTAACTTTACCAACACATTTAACTGTTTTCGCACCATTGCTGGTATAGCCCGCAGGAATATCTCCCACAGCATTAGTGACAACTTTAAACTGGATAACATCAAAAATTTGATTCACGGCCTGCTTGGCGCCTTCAACACGTGATAGGTGTTCTGTGTCGGCTGCTGCGTGCGGTAAAAGTTCCATTTTTTCAGGATGGTTTTTAACAACATTTAAATAAGGCAGCATTGGACCGCTTAACTCACCTGTCTCCGCGTTTTTAAACAAATCGGCATCGATTGCCGCATAGCGGACTTTTCCAGTATGCATGGCACTGTCGAGTGCATCTGTGTCAATGATTTCACCACGGTCATAATTGACAACAATCGCACCATCGTTTAATGCATTAAACACTTCGGTATTTAAAATACCTTGGTTAGCAAATTTTCCGGTTGTTGCATCTTTTGCACCCAACCCTGTATGCGGGCTGATTACATCGGCACCGGTTGCGGCTTCAATAATGGTTGAAGCATAGTTGAATCCTTCAGATTCAATCCATTTTTGGTGCTTTTCACGGGCGTAAATAGTGACACTCATTCCAAATGCCTGAGCCAGTCGAGCGACTTCTCGACCAATGTTGCCATAACCTAATACGGCCAGTTTTTTGCCTTCCAGTTTTTCGGTAGGGTATTCACACAGGTTTTTACCCGTGTCAAAATCACCTGCCACAACTAAATCGTGCATGGTTTGAACTGGTAAATCCGGACAAACTTTAAGTAGTGCTTTAATTGCCATTTGTGCGGTTGCACGTGAATTGAAGCTAGGGGTATTCATCAATGGTGCTTCACCACCTGCGCCGTTACCACCGCCCCAGCTATCGCTGCCCATGTTACCGGTGCCTGCGCCTATTCTCACACCGCCAAATGCAAATTTTGACTGCGCAGGAAAGAATGTTGCTGCAGCAATCAGTGCGTCATATTGAGAATCCGCAGTTTGAGCCAGCAGCTCTTCTTCTGTACTTAAATCAGGTTGATAGAAGAAATGCAATTTACCTTTTTCAAGTTCTCCAGCCGACTCGACTGAGCCTTCGTGGAACTGACCACCCTTGGCCTCAATATGGGCTTTTACTTCGCTAAAGTCAGGGTTTCCGTTAGCATCAAAGCGCATACCAACTAAATCAGCAATCAGTATTTTATACGCTCTTTGCGGATCATCTTGGCGAGTTAATTCTGAGCTATCATTTTCTTGCGGGAATGTTTCGCCTTGTTCTGCCAATAAATCTTCTAATACTGATATTTTAGCTCGATGGTAAGCGTATTCAATATTATCCAGTAATGCACTGATATCTTCGTGTGGACGTACGCCGCCAATCCAGGCTCGGTAATCACCAGGCGTACCGGGGAACGCATTGACATAACGTGCTACATCAAGACCTTTTTCATAACAGCCGTTAGTATGAGTAATGCCTTCGTAACCGAGCATTTGTTTTGAACGAAGAATAATCTTTGCATGAATTTCTGCATCGGTAATATCCGGATCGTTGACTTTAAGTAAAGTAACTGCTGCTCCACGCTTTTCGATATCGCCAACACCCAGTTCAAATAATGGGTTTTGACTCACCCAGTCATTGACAATTTTACGATTTTTGGCTGATAGTTCGTTTAATTGTTGAATATTACCTAAACGTCGTTCACTACGCAGTAAACCAAATGTTGTTTCTGCAAATGCCAGGGTACTGAAAGTGTTGATGATGCCACCCTGCATTTTATCGTCTTCAGGATTGTAAAGTGGACCTAATGCGGTGGTAATTTTGCTGCTTAATGGTTTTTTTGCATCAACCGGCACTGCAATTTTTAACTGACGTGGAATTGGCCAAGATGGATCTTCCTGGTTTTTATCAATTAATTCTACGGCGGCAGGGGTCAAAGAAATGACGAAATAACCTGAAATACCACCAATGGCTTTTTGGAAAGGCATAAACATACAACACTTAGTCATAACCTGTTCAACGGTATCATTTGACCAAGGCATTGCGCCTAACATTGAAGTACCATCAATAACGGCATGATGATTTTGTGGGTCACTGTCAATCCAGGCCAGCAGGTTTTTAACTTCATCTTCGGTATAAGTGGTAGCGCCAGTTGTTTCATGACCAACACCTATGAAAAGTTTTACTTTTTTCGCTAGTAATGAATCAGTCGAAGGAATACTGCCTTCGCCGTCAGCAAATAGAATTCTGCTTTCGTCGCCGTTTGCCGCATAGCGTTGCATTTCTAACAGTTGCGCCCCCCAGGATTGACGGAAGAATCCACCTGCCATACCGGCTTCGGTTTCTGGGGTTGGTGTATCGACATAAACCAGTTGATCAGCATTGTTAGGGTTGACCAGATGCATAGCACAAACAGTGAAACCACTATGTCCACCCCCTAAGCCAACCGCCATTTTATTGCTCTTTGGAAAACCAAAATAGCGATGAATCTCGCGCATCATATCTAACAGAACTTTATCTGCGGGGTATCCACGATGCATACCGCGAGCAAGTTCTGCGGTCGTAAACTGACCAATTTTATTGCCTTTATCGTCAAGTTTTGGGTAATTTTGTTCTACCCAACTATGAAATTGAAACTGCAATAATCTTGCATCAACTTCATCTATTGTCATATCGGTAATTGGACCAACACCAAAAAACTGGTTGGTTGTTCTTGCAGGAGCCCCTGATTGCGTAGCGTCTAATGAAGCTTGTCGTTGTGCTTTCAGTTGGTGAACATCTGTCATATTATCATTCCTAGCTATAATTCTGGATTACAAAAAAGGCCATTCTTCTTTATTGTTTTAATTTGCGCGCAATTTTAAAAGATAGCGCCAAATTTTAGAAATACTCTTAGGTTTTAAGGTTATATATGCAAAAAAATAAACTTTCTGCTGGTTAGGATTTAAAAAGTTAGCCATTAAGCCAAAGATGAGTGAATTTTGTCAATTCCTATTGACCAATTAATGCTGATTTGGGGATCTTTTACCGGAAGAAATGTGAGTTAACGATATTTTTGTTATCGCGTTTTTGAATAATACTGCTTTTTGTTTTCTTGTTTTGTGATAAATCGATAAAGTATTTTGGTTTTAAAAAATTAATTTGCTTGTATAGTCAAGTTGTTTGGTTGCATCTTGTTTTGTTGTCTTTGAAGTGGATTTTTTATTTTTTTAAACTTTAAAACACTCGCATTTATACATGCCACCATTTTTATATTGATTAATAATAAAAAGCAAAAAATGTTTAAGAGATGTTTTATATAGCGTCAAGAAAATACCGATTATTAAATTAAAAAACATTTTGAAGCTAATTGTTTGAAAATAAAAGCGCTTGTAAAAAAGTTTAAAAAAAATGAAAAAAAACCTCAATTATTTGTGTTTTAAGTCGAAGATATATTTAACGGGTTTCATTTATTGTATGAATAAAATCATATTAGTCTTTAAATTATTTTCAGATTAATTATTGTTTTAAAAGATTTTCTGCCAAAGGCATGATGAACGACAGTTTTCTCGACATTTAGTACTGAACTTGCTAAAACTAAATGTATTCAACCGGTTTACCCCAAACCGGTTTTTTTTTGCTTGGCTAGTCTCTAAGTTAATTTGCTTAACGACTAACGACTAACGACTAAATAGCTTTCTTCATCAGAAAGTTTTTTCTGTGAGGCTTGTAGCGTTAGTTGTACTTCTTTAGAGCATTCATTTTCTAATGTGCCCAGCTTATAGTTTTTAGCGACATATGCACCGTATCGTGTACCGTCTAAAAAAGCCTGGAATTCTAGTGAAGTAATTTCGATTAGTTCTGTTAGATTATATTGTTCGAGTTTACGTTGTGTAGCGACAATTTTTATTTTCTCGGCTATTTCTGAACGTATTTTATTGGCGGCATAGTTAATCGATAAATATTGGGGACTACGACAAATTTCGCTTAGAATGTTGGTGTTGATCATTTTGGCGTGGGATTCAATTAATGCATCAACAACCTCATCACTAATTTTATCGGCTAATTGAGAATTACTGGCACTGATCGAAAAGCTGGTAATGCAAAGTAGTATGGCGGTTTTGAATTTATAAATCATGGTTTATTTCCATATTGATGGTTTAAATTGACAACCAGACGTTTTAAAAATAGACAATCCTGATTAAACCCGCCAGCTATTTATATTGGTATAGACACATAAGCGATGTTTGATTTATCTCATTTTATAGTATGATCCCGCTAAACTTGGTCAATTTCATTAAACTTTTATGTAAATACCCATATGAATATTTATATAAATCCTTTAGAATCAATAAGATATTTTTGGTATATATATTGCTTTGTTGAAAGTGGCGCACGCATTAAAATTTATAGGGGAGAGTAGCTGCTTGAAGAATCACTCTAGATTTAACCAAAAATCCACTCAATTTGATCGGTTTGAAAATTTAACAAGTGATTATATTGATACCTGTGTTTATAGCAAAGCCGAGAAAAGAGCTAAATGGTATTTAACGGAATTACAGCAAGTTATTGCCAAAGGCGAATATTTAGATCGGTTACGTAAGGATTATGTACAATGGGCTAAACATTATACTAAGCAAGAGACTGTTGGACTGTCTACCCTAGAAGCAAAATTTGAGACTTCAATTCAATTGACTTCACAACAGTTTGTTAAATCAGCAACTGATTTTGAATATAACACACAGCCCCATACCGCTAGTTTGCAGTTGTCTAAGTCGTCGAAGAAATCAGACTCGTCAACCAAGATAGATAGTTGGACCTTTCTTGAAAAACTTATCGCTGAACGAAAGCTGAATCGGTATTTGCACAAGTCTATAGCTTATATTTTTATGCGTGACTTAGGACAGTCGTTAAATCATCGTAAGACACGCAAAGATATTGCAGTTACCGTCAAACAAATCAGCCGCTGGATACGGACAAATGTGAATTCCCATCAGCGAGATAAAACAGATGAAATCGATACCGAATTTAATCAGTATTGGCTACTGAAAAAAGCTAAACAATATGGCGTAGAAGATACTTGCTTTTGGCTGATTAATAAACTTTCTAAGATACAAAATAATCTGCCACAAGGCATTGATGCCACTCATGCAATGCGTAAACTGGTTAAAATTATTGCAGGTGTGGTACTTCATCAACTACTAGCAATGCCTGCTGATTTAAATCGAACGGATCGTCGTAGAAAGCTGGCTCAAGCGATCAAACTGGGTTATAGCTATGGACTGACTTATCCGTTTATCGATGATCTGCAAGATTCGGCAACAGCGTTGAGTCAGCAAGAAAAACAACAGTTTAATCAAGCAATACGACAAAGTCTGATCCAGGGCAAAGTGGTCACATGCCCGCCATTCAGGGCAGAGAATCAGGCGGCAATGCGCTTTGTGTATCAATCGTTAAGTGAAGCTTTTGAGACAATAAAGACTTGCTTGTCTGCTATGCAGGCAAAGCAGTTTTTTGAGCAGGCTTATATCTTTTTTGAAGCTCAGGATATTGATCGTCAACGAAGTTTAAACCAGTCAACTTATTCTCTAGATGAATTGTTTTTACCTGTGATTTTAAAATCTGCAGGCTGCCGCTTAATTGCCAAAGAAATTGTCAGTTGTCAGGTTGATGAGAATTTTAATTATCATACTTTTTGTTTTGGAATTTATAATCAATTTAATGATGATATCAAAGATATATTTGACGATTTAGCGCAAGGAAATCTCACCCCTTATACCTATTATTATCGGCAAGTGGAAGAAACCAACACAATAACTCAATCATCTCAATCATTAACCAATCCTTACCTATTTTATTGGGCAGTGGTTTATTATTTAATTTATCATGTTTATCAAAATCAGCCTCAGGCCAAGCAATTGTTGCTTGAACGAAGTATTAATGCACATAAAAGTTTATTAAATGCTCTGGGGAATTCACCATATCAGCGTTTATCAGAAAAACTATTGGTGACAGATAATATTGAATTTAACGGTGTGATTAATCAATTAGTTCGTTCGCCAAATGATGTTGCCTGGTTTGACAAATTAATCAGCCGAGAAGTTGCTCGGTTTTTTACTCAGTCAAACCAGCAGAAAGTCGCTTTTCGGCAAAAATATCAAACTATAAAGAATACCGTTGATAAAATTATTCCGTTAACACGCCACGCTAAATTGGAAAATAGTCAACTAGAGCAGGGGTGTAACTATAGTCTACGTGCAGGCGGTAAGCGAATGCGTTCGGTGTTAGCTTATATGATGTGTGTGGAAGAGTACGGTTTTGCACAATCTGATTGTGTGGCGGTGTTGCAAATGCTTGAGTATATGCATACTGCCTCAATAATTTTTGATGATAAACCGTCGCAGGATAATGCTGATTTTCGTCGTGGACAACCGAGTTTGCATCATCACTATCAAAGTGAAGCTTTTGCTGAATTAAGTGGTGTTTACTTAATGATGCGTGCGGTAGAGGTGCAGAGCCAGATGGATAAGTTTGATGCGGCTTTAGTGCTTAAGTCCTTGAGTTATGCGGCGAGCATTACTCAAGCCATTTGTGAAGGGCAGTGGCTTGATTTGCAATCGGATTGTTATCAAACCGATGTTCAGCACCTGACGTTAATCAGTGAGTTAAAAACCGCATTAGCGATTGAAGCCTCACTGGTGATTCCCGCCATTTTAGCTGGAGAAAATGATATAAACCGTCAGTACTTAAAACAGTTTGCCTATCATTTAGGACTGGCTTTTCAAATAAAGGATGATTTGCTGGATTTTCAAGGTTGTAGTGAACAATTAGGAAAGCCGGTTAATCAAGATAATCAAATACAAAAAGCTTCCTTTGTGACTTGTTTAGGCGAAAACGGTGCGTTACAAAAGCTATATCACCATCATCAACAAGCCAGTGAATTACTCGTTCATTTTAAAGTGATTCGACCATTTATGCGACAGCTAACAGATTTTGTCATTTATCGGGATCGTTAGTTTTTTTAAATGTGTAAAAGCCAAAGTATGTAAAGCTAAAGTACGTAAGCTTAAACTATGCCTGGTTAAAATGTCTAAAGTTAAAGACTTCACCGTTTAAAAACGCAGTGAAGTCTTCGACTAATTAATAAAAACCAGCACCAATAACACTATTGATGAATAACCGCCATTTCATGACGACGGATAATGAGCTCTTGATAAGATGATGCTTTTACCGTATCGATAAACGTCCAATTAGCAGTCGCTGCTTGTCGGTTAATGGTGACGGTTAAAAAACCGCGATTAGACAGGTTAGTATATTTTAAACTCCAAACTAATTGACGCAATGCTGTTTCGGCTTGCAAAACCGCTTCGGGTGTTGATAGCCCTAAAAAGCTTTCAGCACCTGGTGAAGAAATGCTGGGCGTTGCAAATTCGAATCCGTTTCTTACAACGATATCGCCCTCGATTATTGTGTTTAACTCATTGGCCCAAGCATTATGCGTATCGCCTGCTAGTGCAATTAAGTTTGAATTATTATTTTTCGTATGATTGAAAATCTCGTCACGTTCTTTTGGGTAGCCATCCCATGCATCCAGATTATAAGGTAGTTGCGGCATTTGCAGTAAAGGGCCTTTCTCTTGCAGTAACTGCATTTGTTCATTAGTGAGTGCTTCAGGATTGGTTTGGGCAATTTCGGCCAATTTGGCTAACTCAAAAAATTCTGCAAGTGATAATTGACCTGTGACGATTGCGCCAGGTAAATTCATTTCACCCATTAAAACCTGTTGTCCAAGTACATGCCACTGATGATTGGTATCGAGTTGTTGTTTTAGCCAGGTTAACTGATTGCTTCCTAATAAACTTCTATCTGAATAGCGGTCAGCATTAAATTGTTGATAGTCGAACTCGCCAGTGTTTGAGAAATAATCGGCATAGGAGAGCTGCTTGTCTCGTCCGATAATGCGGGTGTCGAGCATTATCAAGTTAATTAATTCACCAAACTCAAAGCTTCGATACAATGATGAAATGTTGGTATCGACGGGCGGGCGAATAGGCATCCATTCGGCATAGGCTTGCAGTGCTGCTGCCAGGCGCACATAAAAGTCACCTTCGCTATCATCATGATTTTGCGCACCATCACGCCAGGTATCATTGGCAACTTCGTGGTCATCCCATACGGCGATCATTGGGAAAGCTTGGTGGAATGCTTGCAGATTGCTATCGGTACGGTATTGTGCATAACGCGCTCGATAGTCGGCTAAAGTTATTAATTCGTGAGCTGGTTCAACTTGTCGGTTAAGTGCTTCAGCATCTTCACTGGCATAGCCATCACGGCCATATTCATAAATATAATCGCCTAAATGAATCGCTGCGTCGATATTGCTTTGTTGCGCCGCCAATCCATAAGCATGAAAGTATCCGGCAGGGTAATTTGAGCAGGAAACAACAATAAGTTTGACCTGATCGATTGATCCGGTTGGTAGTGTTTTGGTCGTTCCTACGGGCGAACGATGATTACGCGAGCGGAATCGATAGTAATAAATGGTTGCTGCTGATAATCCGGTTACATCGACTTTAATGGTAAAGTCTCGTGATGCCGAAGTACTGACAACATCTCGGGCAATTATCTGATCAAAATTTGCATCACTGGCTACTTCCCATAAAATCGCGACGGAATCAACCGCTGGATCTTTTGGCGTCGCTCGAGTCCAAATAATGACACGATCACTTTGTGGATCGCCGCTGGCGACGCCATGTAGAAAGTCAGCGTTAATTAAATCGTAAGATGAGCAGCCAGTTAATGAGGTCGATAACCCCACAGTGATAGCCGCTGTACTGATTCCCATAAGTGAATTGCGCACAAATTCACGACGAGTAAGTTTTGACATAAGCGTTCAGGATCTGATTAATTAAATAAGAAAAGTGGCTAGACCTTAAGCGTAAGGTGTGACAAGTCGATGAACGATGGATGTCAGTTATTTGAAACGAGAAGTTTTGTAATAGCAGAAAATATGAATCTGACAATGGATAGATAAAATGGTATGGATAGCGGATAAGACTCAATTCGGCAGCATAAAAAAAGGGCCAAAAAGGCCCTTATCAAAGTAACAAAATTTAACTATTTTACCCAGTGTCTACGATTTTCACTGGCTTGAGTCGAGATTTTTAATAAAGCCAGGAACAGCATGAATAACAGACCCATGCTGCCACCACCACCGCTCTTTTCTTCTGGTGCTGGAGGAGGTGCGGGCGGTGTACTGACTGTAACTGATGCGCTGCTCTCGCTGGTACGATTCAATGAATCAGTAACGACTAGTGTAATGGTATAAGTTCCTGCTGCAGCATAAGTATGTGATGGTGACTGATTGGTACTGGTTGATCCATCACCAAAATCCCAAGCATAACTTAATGTGCCTTCACCATCGGTTGATGTATTAGTTAAATTAACCGTTAAATTACTTTTGGTGGAGGTAAATGAGGCAACCGGTGCGGCGGCAGCTTGTATATCGACCACCAACTGATAAGTGCTGGTAGTATTTTCGCCATCGGTAACACTCAGCGCTACAGTATAACTGCCTGATTGCGCATAAGTGTGACTTGGTGACGCTTCGCTGCTGGTGTTACCATCACCAAAATCCCAACTATAGGTGCGATTGCCTTTACCACCGCGAGTGGTGTCGCTAAAAGTGGCATTTAAGCCCGTTTTATTAACGGTGAAACTCGCAGTCAATTCGCCAGCTAACGACAGTTTTATTTGTGCAGTTGTACTATCGGTTTCCTGTGATAATACTTCCATTTTTAAGCCATTAATTGGTAATACAACACCAGACTCAGGTTGCTCTGGTGTTGAGTAATCGAACGAGTCGTCAAATATTGAAATCGCTTGCAGGTTACTATCGGCTGCTTTTTCCGATTGCGCATATAAACTAAAAATGGCATCACGAATTTGGTTATAGGTCCACCAGATTCCGTAAGTTGCATCGGAAATAATATTTTGGTCGGCATCAATGACACTTAAAAAACCTTCACCGGGATGAACCGATGATTCATTATTGTAAAATGCCTTGTTAGCAAACCACATTAAAACACCGTGATCGTAGCTTTCAGCTTTTAATCCAGCATCTACGCTGTTATGACTGCGTAACTGAATGTAATAGTTTTGGTCTTCACCAATAATTTGATGCTGGCTGATGCGCTCGAATCCCGCCAGCGTGACACTGTTGGCAACTTCAGTATCGGCCACGATGACGCTGTTGCCATCGGAATTAAGTGCAATGCTGTCTACCATAATACCATAGCCGCCTGTATTGGCATCGGTGTAGTACTTGATTGTGACTTCAACAGTTTGATTGTTGTAGGCAGAAAGGTCAAAGGTCAGATCAACCCAGTTTTCACCAATTTTGCTCGATTTTTCTGACAGGTAATTGGTGACCGTTTGATAATGAGTTTCGCTTGGATATTGATCTGGAATTGGGTTAGTCGCGATGGTGTGATTGCCTGCCACTGCGACACCATCAATTAATATTTGTGCGTAATCCCAGTCTTTTTCAATATCCCATTGCGCTTTCATTGTTAGCGTGTGGCTACTGCCCGTCGGAATGGTCAGATTAAATTTGGCGGTATTATTCAGAGAATCACCCCGCTTGGAGTAATAAAAGTAGTTGCCTGCACTTGGATTAAATATTGAAACCGGTTTGGGTAAATTGATTTTAACCTGATTAATACCGCTATCATGTTTTACAGCTTCAACCAGATCGATAGTTTGATCGCCTGCTTCTAAATCAGCTAACTCAATTGTTTGTTGATTGATCCATTTACCACCAAACTTTTGTTGTAGTGTTTCTCTGGCTTGTGGACTAAATCCTGTTGGCATTGCGCCAGGAATCGTGGTACCGGCCCAACTTCCACTTGCCATAATTGACCAGGTACCGACAGGTGAACCAGGCTCATTATTGTTGGTATCGTATTCATCAGGTAAATTGGCAACCATATGACCAAATTCGTGAGAGACAACACCAATTGCGGCATCAATCGGTTGCACGGTATAGTCATGTGCACGAATGCCATCACCACCTGGTACTAAATAGTTATTTACATTCCAACGGTGTGACCAGATAGCATCGGTGCCCAAGACTCCACCACCGGCATCTTCACCAATGCTGGAATGAAATACCATTAAATAATCAATATATCCATCTGGTTCATCAAGAATGCCATTTTTGTTCAAGTCTGTTGGATCATACCGATCAAAATCACTCAATGTAATCCCATATTCGGCAACGGCTTTGGTTACCGCTTCTTTGATTAAACCGACCGTATTAATATCTGAGTCATTATTATCCGGATCATTGGCGCCATATTCACTCGCATTTTTATCTGCGGTAACCCAACCATAAACGGTGCCATTAAATACAAATTCGCCACCAGACTCTGCAGAATAATATTGACGTGAAGACTGTAGGTTTTGCCCACTTGGTCCGGTAAATCCGGTTGGGGAAAACATTAAATCTTGATAGTGTTCTTTAGGGTAACTAGCGTAATACATATTAGTATCACTGGCGGTCAATCGATTATCATCATGTGGTAAATCAGGAAAATCAATGAGTATTGTTAATACTTTTACTTCATGTGGGACCGCTTGAGCATTTTTAGTGTGTCCGGCGTGAGCGTGGCCTGCGTGAGATGAACGCATCGGCAAATTCGACATTAGTTTGCCATTCAAGCGATTAATGTACTGTTGGTTACTCAGTGTTTCTGGCTTTATGAAACGAGTTAAGGCGGCTTGTTGCTCAGCATAGGTTGCGTTTTCAGATAATTCGCCGCGCTTTTTTAACCAATAAAGGATTCTTTCCTGATTAACGGTACCCGGATCTCTTAATGACAGAGAGCGTTCTGGTTTTGCATTGACGGTAGTGATCGATAACGTGGCAGCAAGCGAGGCTGCGACAACTGATTGAGCGAAGAAATTTTTCAATTTGATCATGGTGCTATTTCCCCTTGGGCTTACACATTTTGTAAGCATTTCTTTTGGAATTTATATAATCATTGACAATTTTTTGTCGCTGTTTTTGATCCATCTCTGTTGTTATTTTTCCTTCTTTAATTAACATATTTTCTATTTTACTGGTGTCCAAAATTGGCGGAGAACTTTGCGCACAATTTGGCATTTCAGGATCGGTTTTCATCAAAGGAGGCGGAGCCTGTTCTGTCACAGTCGTTGATGAACTCGTTGTGTCGGTGGCGGTGTTTTGTGTAGTGTCTTTACTATCGTTACTAGATTGACAGGCGAATAATAATGTTGCCATCCCTGTGATGGCGAAAAATGTTTTTGCTCGGTTTTTCAAAATAGACAGTCCTATATATACCAGTTTTGAGATATTATCCCAGGAGAAAATGCTTTACCAGGCTTTTATATCGGCAATAATTTACAATTATTTATAATTGAAATTTCGATTAACTTATGATTTGTTGAACTCTGTTAAAAATATAATAAAATTATATTTTACAAGCTAAAAATAAATAAAATTCTGTTTTTTGGTATTAAATATTGGTTTTTCTTGTATGAATAACATTCCTAATTTGTTGACAGGTTTAACGCACAAATTTGTGGCTTTATATCATTTTGATAATAGGTGATGAATGACCATTAATATGGCTTTGTTGGCTAACTATTAGCCAATACAACCTATCCTAATGGACTTAAAATCGTAGCACAAGTAACATTTTGTAGCTAAATCATTGTGTTTGCTAAATAAGAGAGGAAATTCAAGAGTGAAACGGTGTGAAAAACTGATGAAGAAGTACTGGTTTAAGTCAACCACTAACCGATTTTATATTGAATTTATGTCGTTTTAAAGCCAATATTTTTAACACCGACACAGTGTAAAGCATGGGGTTAATTTAGTTGGGTGAGCAAAACCTTTTATAGACTTGAATGTTTGTCGTTATTATTTAACTGTCTTGCATTAAAATGCGATCTGATAATCGAGCATTATTGTGATTTACTGTCGAAGTAATAAAGTCCTTGTTACTAAAGCTATAATTAAATTGAGCAATGTCAACCTCGTACATTTTGGCAACATAATCGTGTAGCTCATTATCATAATACTCGGTGTAATGCTTTTTAATTCGATTATTACTAGAGAATAAATGGCGTAATTTACGCAACAATAAACGACGCGGACTAAAAGAAGAATTACGATGAGGTAGTTCACTTTGTGCAATATTGAGCTGTTGACAAACCCAATCGAAATCGTGTTGTAAATTTTCAAATCGACCAATGAAGTCTACTAGCTGCTTGCCTTGGCTATCAAACAAGTAATTGTATTGTGGAATGATATGACGATATTTATCACAGAAATTGTTTTTTACTGGCAGGCCGTTAAAGACAAATTCTTTAAGTGACATTTTTCGATCAATTTTTTTATGAAGATATTCAGAAACCAAGCGCTCCCAAGGATTTCTGACAAAAGCAAATTTGAAATAGCTGTCAAATGTTGATTGATCAATATGCCCGCAATCAACATATTCACTGGCAGTTAAATGGGCTAATCTCGATGGACCACATTGAGGATCGCTATTTTTTTTAATATATAGTTGATCTTTTTGTTTCCAGGTAAGTTGAAGGAGGTTAAGAAAAAACAGTTCGACACTTTGGCCGGCAGTTTTGGGGACATGTACAAATATGCACTTAAATTGATTAGATATCATTGTCAGATTTATTATTAGAATACTGCGAAAAATAAAATAATGGCAGATATTTATTAATGTTTGTTGACATGTAAAAAAATGTCATAAATATGTCAAATCATGTAGGCTATTGATATTAGCGGTTGACAATGACGAGGTTATTTAGAATATCCAGGTAGGTTTATGTGAAAACTGAAAATTTAGTCTTCGCTATTGATGCTGTTACGCCCAAGATCTTTAGAGCGATTAAGGGATTTTTTAGTTTTAATTAAAACATCTTCAAAATTTAATTTTCGCTCATATTGAGCGACACCAATGGATACGGTTAACTTGACAACATTGGTATTTCCTTTCTTTTTCAGGCTGATGCCCATAACTTTTTTGCGTAAATTATCAGCAACCATCAAGCCTTGTTTTAGCGGGGTTTTAGGGAGTACCACAATGAATTCATCATCTTCATAGCGTGATACTAAATCACTGCCTTTGGTAGTACTGATAAACAGTTTGACTAAATGTTTTAATACGTTATCTCCCATAAATGTGCCATTAACGTCATTGATTAATTTAAAGCGATCAATATTTACACGTAAAATTGACATGGGAAACAGTTCATCATGTATTGAGGCTTCTGCCACAGTGTGTTTTAAACCACTAAAATCAAGGCAGTTTGTTAGTTTGTCTTGCGAAGTGTTATCTCTCACTTTTAAATAATTATCGAGAGGATGCTCAACATCAAGCGATTCATCTTCATCCGCTTGATTTTTATTTTGCCCGATAATGGTCTTTATTTTATCAACTGCGTCTGATATGTCTTCGTTGTGATCATAATTCTTGACTAATAAACTCAGGATTTCACAAACATATTGATCATCATGATCGCCAAAAATTGAAAGTTGCTGATTTTTGCTGCTAAGAATACTGTTCTCAAATACCTCATTTAACTTTTCTCGATAATTGTCTGCCGATAAATCGATCTCGTCTACCTGTTTTTTCAGTTGATTATTATCGGTATATAAATACTCATAGGCAATGGTGTAGCAAATTGGTTCGGCAGGCAGTTGATTGTCTCTCAACCAGGCCAGTGCGTTTCTGGATTTTAGACCTGCATTTTTGATGTCATCTTGGCGTGAACGACTCATAGTTTAAAAGTACCGAAATAAGGCGATAAATAAATCGAGATTTAATAGCGCATGAGCGATTAAATAATATTCTTTTTAGTATAGACAATAATAAAAAGTTGAAGGTAAAACGCACAAAAATTTACTTTTTAATCCCAAAACTCACTATGAGCTCTGTCAATGTTATAAAAGCAGTGTGTTTATATTGGTAAATGAAATATAAGTAAAGCAAGCTGCTTGAACTATACTGTAAATCAGTATTTATTACGCGAAAGCGACTCAGAGTCAGTTAACCAGCGTTAAGATGTATAAATCAATCACTAAAATTTTTACTTTTTTCCTTATTATCTGCGCTGTCAGTCAATCGCTAGCCTTCGCTCAAAATTCTCCATCGTTATTTGATAAAAAGCAGTTAAATACCTTTGATCCACTAAAGTTTAAACATTTGGACAGCAATCTAGGATTACCACAGGCAACAATATTTTGTATTTTAAAGTCTTCTGATGGTCGTATTTGGGTTGGAACACAAAGTGGTCTAAGTTGGTTTGATGGTTATCAGTTTCATACTTATCGGGCTGATCCAAAAAATCCGCATGGTCTGTCAGATGATTTTGTTTATACCATTATTGAAGATGCCGAAGGCTATTTGTGGATTGGTACCTACGGCGGTGGGCTCAATCGACTCGATCCCAAGACCGACCGTTTTGTTCGTTTTCAAAATGATATTAATGATCCATACTCATTGAGTAATAATGAAGTTACCTCACTATTTATTGATAGCCAAAAACGCTTTTGGGTGGGAACTAACGGCGGTGGATTAAATTTATTTAATACATATAGCAAACGCTTTCAGCGTTTTCAACATAACCCCGAGGTTGTTGAGTCTATTGGCGGTAACAATATTAAACATATAAATGAAGATAGCCAAGGAAAGCTTTGGATTGCATTAAGCAGCTATCCATTTATGAAAGTACCTGGAGCCGGTTTGGACCAGTTTGATCCGAATAGTAAGCGTTTTACACACTTTACTCATCAAAGTGAAAATCCCAATAGTTTATCGCACAATGATGTCACCAAAATATTTATCGATAGTGACGATTCATTATGGATAGGTACAAAAGGTGGCGGAATTAATCATTTTTTTCCTGAAGAAAACCGCTTTATTCATTATCAAAATAATGAAACGGCACACTTTCAAATTGCCTCGGACATTGTACCTGATATTATTGCGGCCGATAAGTATGGGTTATGGATAGCATTGGTCGGTGAGGGGATTGCCTATTTGAATAAACAAACGGGGCAGTCGATATTGCATAAAAGTGATCCTGGTATCATAACCAGTTTAAGTAACCGTGATGCGTATTCTTTGCTACAAGATAAAAATTATTTATGGGTTGGTACCTGGTGGAAAGGGCTAAACCAGTTAAAACTTTCTTCAACACAGTTTAACTGGTTAACTTATAATCCAGAAAAACCAGATGGATTTCCTTCGACCACAGTGCGCAGTGTGGCTGAAGATGCTATTGGTGATTTGTGGATGACATCACGAAAATATGGGGTGATTCATTGGAAGCGTCAGTCGAACGAATTTGAAATAATTGATAAATTTCCAGGGACAGGTAAGAGTTGGAAAAACGATATTATTAATCGGACATTTATTGATTCGGAAAATCGTAAGTGGTTTGCATCTGGAGCAAATGGACTTTACTTGGTTGATGAAGCAAATGGACGCTATCATCATTACCAGCATGATAAAGAGAATAAAAATTCGCTCGCCAGTAATAATATTGTTGCATTGACTGAATATCCAAAAGGGACTTTATGGATAGGCAGTCGATCGGGTGGGGTGAGTCGACTGCATGTTTTGTCTGGTGAATTTAAACATTACCGACATGATCCTAATAATTCAAATAGTTTAAGTTCAAATAATATTGGTTTCAACGCTACATTAGTCGATAGCCATGGTCAGGTTTGGATTGGAACTAATGATGCTGGGCTAAACCGAATTAACCCGATCACTCATGAAGTTACGCGTTTCATGGCTGCTGACATGGAACCGTCGAACAGTAAAAATAAAATCAGTAATAATAACACATCGGCGATAGATGAAGATTCACAAGGAAATATTTGGTATTCGACTTACGGCAGTGGGGTCGATAAGTTAAGCTGGAAAAATCACCGGCTCGTGGTTAAAAATTACTCGGTCAAAGATGGTTTGCTCAGCAATGCGATTGATAATTTAGTTGTTGATGACAATGATATTATCTGGCTGACTTCATCAAATGGAATAAGTCGTCTTGATGGTAAGACGGGTGAGGTTTTTAACTTTGATATTTATGATGGCGCAATGCCAGGTGAATATCTTACTGCAGCTCAAACAAAAGGAAAAGATGGAACGATTTATTTTGCGGGGGCAGCAGGAGTTAACTTTTTTCATCCTGACAAGGTTACTTTGCATCGTGAAGTACCGGATATTTGGGTTAATGAGTTTACCTTATTTAATCGTAAAGTCTTACCAATGGCAGATGATAAAGCGACATTGAATCAAGTGATTGCATATACCCCCCATATTACATTGAATTATCATCAAAACGTATTTGGATTTACCTTTTCAACGTTGGATTTTGATAGTCCGATGCGTAGTCAATATGCTTATAAAATGGAAGGGTTTAATCGAGACTGGATTTATACAGATGCCAATAAAAGATTTGCTTCTTTTACCAACCTTGATGCAGGAGATTATGTTTTTAAAGTTAAGGCGACAAACAAAAATGGATTATGGAATGAACAGGCACGACAAGTTGCAATTACCGTACTGCCCGCACCTTGGAAAACCTGGTGGGCTTATAGTTTATATGTCTGTAGTATGGTGTTGATTATTTGTCTGTTTATTTATCAGCGGTACAAATTAATTAAAGAAAAATATCAAACAGAAATTGCTAATCAGCAAATTAAAACTATTGAGGCTGAAAAGCAAACAGCGACTGCCCGGCAACAAATGGCTGAAGATAAACGACAGATGGCGGAAAAAGCCAGCCAGGCAAAGTCGGAATATCTGGCAATGATGAGTCATGAAATTCGTACGCCGATAAATGGTGTGATTGGTACCGCTGGTATTTTGAGCGAACTGCCGTTAACTAAAGAGCAAATGAACTACATTGACATGATAAAGGTAAGTGGTGAAAACCTGCTTTACATTGTTAATGATATTCTCGATTTGTCCAAGCTGGAAGCGGGCAAAATGACGATTGAAAAAGTCAGATTTAATTTACGTGATTGTATTGAACAAGCGCTAGATATTTTTGTTAAAGAAATTGATGAGAAAAAACTCGAGTTGAATCTTGTGGCGAATAACAATGTGCCTTTGGAAATAATTTCTGATTCAACGCGACTACGTCAAGTGATTGTTAATTTGGTTGGGAATGCTTTTAAGTTTACCAAAAAGGGCAGCATAACGGTGCTGATATCAGGTAAAAAAATTAGTGCCTCAAAGCGTCAGTTAACCTTTGCTGTTCAAGATACCGGAAAAGGTATACCTATTGATAAACAAACAAAAATATTTGAGGAGTTTTCTCAAGCTGATGATAGTACATCAAGAATATACGGTGGAACAGGCTTGGGATTAACGATTAGTCAACGTATTATTAAAAATCTGGGAGGGCGAATTAAAGTTGACAGTGATGGACATACCGGTACTAGCTTCTACTTTTCAATTGAAGTTGATTTGCCGACAAACTCACCAAGTATTAATACGATAAAATCAATAGACTTGTTGCTCGATAAACAACTGTTGTTACTAACTCCGGATTATTTTTTAGATAAAACGTTCAGTTATTTGGCAGCGAGTATGTCACTTAATATTACCTTAAAAACCGGTTTTGTATCAGGATGGCGATATCTTACTCAAAATAACCGACCTGACTTAATTATTGTTGATCATGCCTTTAAAGATTCTGAAGCTAAAAAATTTATTGAATATTGCAAATCATCGTCAGAGTACGAGAATATTCCGGTTTTTATTATTTGTACACCCAAAGTTATCAGTCAGCATCATGAAGGCTATTTACAGCGTTATGATCATATTATTTCTAAACCACTTAAATTTAGTGCGTTAAAGAATGCATTTGTTAGTTTGTATTCAGCAAAAGGTAAGCGATTGGTTGCACGTGAGCTGGAAAATGAAGCGGAGTTTGCCAAGCAAAATCCTATGCATATATTAATAGCCGATGATAATGCCGTTAATCAAAAAGTGTTGATGCATATTTGCCGTCGACTGGGTTATCAACCGGATGTTGTTTCCAATGGCAAAGAAGTGCTGGCTGCTGTCGCGAATAAATATTACGATTTAGTCATTACGGATATGCAAATGCCTGAGATGGGTGGAGTGACTGCGGCAAAAATGATTCGCAAAAATGCTCAATATGATAATTTGAAAATTGTTTTAGCTTCATCGGATATTCTCATTTCTGATAAATTTGCCAGTGATACAAAACTATTTCACGATGTATTAATTAAACCCATTTCGCTTAATGCATTGAAAAATTGTTTAGTGAAAGGGCAGCGAAAAATCAATAATGAATTAACTAAGGCACAGTTTAATCGGGATAAACTAAACCGTAATTCCTCGAGCAATATAAGGTAAGCACGGATAGGAAAACTGTAAATAAGAACAATACAAATAGAAGCGGTGCGGATAGTAGTAAGAGAAGTGCTAGCAACACTAGCATAATTGAGGGTGCGCTTAGTAATGTTGAAATGAGCATTATTAAGGCCAATAAAAAGCCACTTCATATTGAAGTGGCGAGAGATTGTTGCAGTTTTTTGAGATAAAATACGTTCAATGTAAGATTAGTAATGCCACCCTTTATGGTTGGCTTTATCGAGTTCAAATTGGTTTTGTTCGGTCAAGCTTTCTATTTCTTCTTCGAGTACGCTGATTTCACGTAGCATATTGAGTTTAGCTTCTTTGGACAATCCTGTTCCTTCGCTGGTCACTTGATCTTCTAACTGGCTTTTTTCTTCAATGAGCTGATTAATTTGCAGGTTGTTGAGGTAGTAAATCTTTCCTTCTTTATAAGCGGCTAAAAACGCCCGTTCTAAATTGGTGGGGCAAAAATGATGATAATCTGTTCCTTGCATACCTCGTTTCCAACCATTAGCTGGAATACAGTAGCGTTTGAGTCCATCAAAATAACCTTTTCGATATTGCTGGTGGTCTACATTAACCTGGTATTCTTTGCAGGCGTTATAATGCTGGTCTATTCTTTGGCCTCTGGCTAACAGTCCGTCATTATAGCCTGATTGATATCAGTCGGCGGTTCGGCATTCACCTTCTGACATTGATGCGCAGCCAGTTAACCAAATAATGGAAAAAATACTAAAGAGTATTGAAAAGAGTGGGATTAATCGTTTCAATTGCATAAATTTTATCCAGATTATTTAATAATTTTGATTTGAGCATACATTGTAAGCTTAGCGTTTAAAATGTAAAAGTGAAAGCATCAGGATGAAAACACAAGTTTGTTGAATTCATCCTGAACTAACTTCCAAACGGCTAGTGGCTGTCAATGAAATTTTAACAATATGATTTACCAGGCTAGAAAATATTGGTTTTTGTTACTAATCCAACTTTTAATTCGTTGGTAATGAGCTTCAATCATTGAGCCGGTGATAATGCAACAGATACCAATGAGCGTTAAAGCAACCCAATGATTTAACTCGAAATGGAAGAGCAGCTCACCCAAAAAGTTAAACATGCCAATTAGAGTTAATAGACTTCCGCTGATAAATAAAGCTCTTTGCTGTAATAAAACACTCACGGTTAATAGTGATATGCCAAATATTAATGTTAAATAAATTGCTAATGAGTCACCTATCAAAAAGTAATTGACTAGTCCAGCATAAAGCAAACATAAACTGGCTAATAGCCGGTAATGTAGCTGACGTAGCTTTGTTCTGGCAGACATTTCAAATAGCATCAATGCACCAATCAAGGATGAAAAGATCATGTTGAGCGCATCAGGTAGATAGTTCTCAAAAACAATAACAAAGTTAAGAACACCAATAAATATTAATACTAAAGAAATGCCTTCGAGGAGTTGTCTCTGCCTGGATTTTTCTGTTAATGGAAAACTAAATTGTCGAATTAATACAAAACCGACTAAACAACTGCATGCTGTCAGAAGCGAATCCATGTGATAAAGCCAAAAGCTACGACCAAGTAATAATAAAACCGGTAAAAATTGTAATGTTAGTAGAAATTTTCCTTCGAGTGTTTTCATTGCAATTTGTTTTTTTGCTAAAAAATGGTAATACAACAATAGGCTTGATGTGCAAATGAAAACAAAAGTGGTAATAAACAATGTATCCCTTATGGGAATTAATAGTAACGAGTTGATAGCAATGAAAAGTAGACTGGCTTGTTTGTTTAAGTGGCGGTTGAATACCTTGAAACCAAACAAAATAATCGGGGTGCTAACAACAAATGTTGCTAAACATAATCCTATGGTCAGGCTCAAACTTTGTGGTTGCCAGGTGAATGGTTGATTTGCGTCGGTGAGTGTTGATGACTGGAAAGCCTGAATGAATGCGCCAGAAATGACAAAGTCTATTGGGATAGAAATTAATGATAAAGATAATAGTAACCTTGCGCCTTTTGATTCTTTCAAATATTTTCCAATGAGTAAGGCGATGACTGCTAATAGCAGCGTGTGAGTTAAAAATATGATATAGCGTATGCCATCTCCGTGTGTTTGCCAGCCTTGCAATACAAAACTGTATAAAGCGATTAATATGGCAAAGCCGCCAAGACTGCGTAGTAGAATTGGTAAATAATTCAGCCAACTTGATTGATGTTTCTGCTCGGGGGGGTGCGCGAATTTTTCTGATTGTTGCCAATCTTGAAAAATAGATGTTTCATTAGTCTGCGAGTTGGTTGATATTGAACTAGTCATTGTTAGCTCCGTATTGTGCTTGTTGCGAAGCGATTAGCTGCTCAAATTCAGCTTGTATTTTTTCGGCATATTCGGCCTCTAAAAATGATTGTTCCAGATGATTGTCGCTATTAACTGCTGACACTAAATCGATGCTATTTAAACGATTGATACTGTTACTTTCGGTTGCCATGATGTTTGCTTCCCAACGGTTGAATGAATCATTAATGATATTGCCGGTAGCCTCATGTTGTGAGCTGGTTTGAAGTGATAGCCGGCTTTGTCGCGTTTTTAGTAAATCTCGTTTTTGTTGGTGTTGCCAGATATCCTGCTCGAACCTTTGAATGTCGGCGGTGAGTTGTGCTTGTGCTGTTTGATAGGCTTGCAGAGTTTGCTGTAATTTCTCAATTTGTTGAGTTAATTGTAATTGACGGTGGATACACTCTTTGGCTTTTTCAGGATCGCTAACAATCTGTTGTTGCGCTCGCTGATGCCATTGTTGTTGTTTTTTTTGAGTCGTATGCAAAGTTTCCTGAATTTGATTAATATGCAGATTTAAATTGGCTTGTTGTTTTTTAGCGATAAAAACCTTTTGTTTTTGTTGATTGATTGCTGCACCTATCAGTGCATCATGATTTTCTAACTCGGTTACCGCATCATCCAGTTTTGAAAAAAGCTGTATAGAAAGTCGTTTGATAAATGACATAAGATCATCCTCGATAGCTGATAGTGCGGATAATATCGATGATGCTTAAAGGAAATCACAGCCGATTGACTCAAGTATTAAATGACGATACTTTGAGTGTACTAGTTACGCTAGTTTTCAATAAACGGAACAAACTAACTTAATCATCCAATTAATCAAAGATTTAAATACTGGCTAAACCATGAACCTAAAGACGAGCTTGATTTAACAATTACAAACATATCTGGCAGAAGTCGAGCAATCTCGAATTGAAATTTTAAAAATGATTCCCATTAGTGGTGGCGATATTAATCAGGCGTTTCGAATTAAAACGGCCACACGCGATTACTTTATAAAATTGAATTCGTCAATGTGTTACTCCATGCTGGCTTGTGAAGCCGACAATATTGCACTGATAGCAAAAACTCGGCAAATTCAAATTCCCAAGGTACTGGTTAGCGGAGTAATTGAGAATTACAGTTTTATAATTTTACCTTTTATCGATATGCAATCATCTGGCGATAAAGCGCTTTTTGGTAAGCAACTAGCTAAGCTTCATCAAAATTACGGAGAAAAATTTGGTGGGATAGGCGATAACTATATTGGGTTAACACCACAAATCAATCGACCCTGCGCAAGTTGGGCCGAGTTTTTCAGTCAGCACCGAATTGCGTTTCAACTAAATTTATTAACACAAAAAAATGTCAATTGTCGGTTGCTCAATAAGGGTAATCAATTAATGGCAAGCATTCCCGAAATGTTAAGACAAAGAAATTGTCGACCGTCTTTAATTCATGGTGATTTGTGGTCTGGAAATTATGCATTTGATTTGGCCGGACAGCCTGTTATTTATGATCCTGCTTGTTATTATGCCGATCATGAAGCTGAACTGGCGATGCTGGAATTATTTGGTAGCCCAGGTAAAGCGTTTTTCAATGCCTATCAGCAAATTATGCCAATTGAAAAGGGATATGCTCAACGTAAGTATTTGTATAATTTGTATCACATTTTAAATCATGCAAATTTGTTTGGTGGTGGATATCTATCGCAAGCAGAATCAGTAATAGACAGTTTGTTAGCTGTTCAGTGGGATGAGCTGAGCACGAGTGGTTAAGTTTTACACGCACAGCGAAAAGCGCTATTTATTAGTTTCAATATATACTTACAACGATGGCTTTTATTAAACTCGAATTGACTTGTGTTGACTTGCGTTGAGGCACAAGGCAAAAATTGAGTTGCGATAAAGCGATTGAAAATTCAGATAAATAACTGAAAGTCGAATAATTGTGACTCAATTCTTTAATGGTGGCTTGCAATTATTGGGTGCTTCATCCATGATTTTAAATAAGACTTTGAAATTAATCAGTTATTCGGAAAAAATATAATGCGGCAGCAGTTACAGCAGGTAGTTTGGCAGCTTAACGAGATTATTTTAGGAAAAGAACACCAAATTAAACTGGCTTTAGTCTGTTTATTAGCCAAAGGCCATTTGTTGATAGAAGATTTACCTGGCATGGGTAAAACAACGCTCGCTCATGCGTTAGCAAAAATTTTAGGATTAGATTTTCAACGAATTCAATTCACCAGCGATTTACTACCTGCTGATATTATCGGATCTGCTATCTATCAGCGCAGCGATGAAAGCTTTAAATTTCATCAGGGTCCAATTTTTACTCAGGTCATTCTAGCCGACGAAGTTAACCGGGCAACGCCAAAATCGCAAAGTGCGCTGTTAGAAGCCATGGAAGAGTATCAAGTCACTTCAGAAGGGGTGAGCCGCCCGCTACCAGAACCATTTTTTGTTATTGCTACTCAAAATCCTTTTCATCAGATTGGCACTTATCCTTTACCTGAATCACAACTGGATCGATTCTTAATTCGTTTATCTCTAGGCTATCCTGAGCCAGAAGTTGAGCGCTTATTGTTTAAAGGACAAGATACTCGTTTTCAAATTGCCAGTTTACCGCCAATACTGGATGGTAAAAAATTACTGGCTTGTCAACACGCGATTGCCAAAGTAGTGGTTTCTGAAACGTTACTCGATTATTTACAATTGTTAGTTTCGGCAACCAGAAATAGCCAACACTGGTCGCATGGATTATCACCTAGAGGCGGATTGGCATTACTCAGGGCTGCTAAAGCTTGGGCTTATCTTGCCGGGCGAGATTTTGTTTTACCAGAGGACATTCAGGCTGTGTGGATTGCGGTTGTTGGCCATCGCTTAACAGCGCAAAATGCGACGCAACAGTCAAGCGAATCTCCCTTGGAGGCTATCCTTCATTCGACAGCGATCCCTCGTTAAAACGATATTACATTACTGGGTAGAGTGGCGAAATGCTGAGCAAACCAACTACTGGATTAAAATGGCGATTCAGGCGATTTTTTCGCAATCGCATGCCTGTTGGCGAAAGGGTAGAGCTCAATCAACGATCCACTTATATTTGGCCAACTCGCGAAGGCTATCTACTGATTGTCATTGTATTATTGATGTTGATAGGCGCGACTAACTATCAAAATAATTTGGCATTTTTATTAACCTTTTTATTAATCAGTATAGGGTTAGTGAGTGTAATCTTAACTTATCGAAATATACAGGATATTCAATTTACAGTGCGTGTCCCCGATGAGTTGTTTGCAGATTCTGTCAATCGAGTCAGCGTGATGTGTACTGATCGGGCTGGTCGTAATCATCATACGGTAGGCTTAGGTTTGTCTTATGAGCAATTGAAATTTATTGATATTCCGGCTGAACAAACGGTGTCTTTGGATATTTATCTCGATACATTAAAGCGCGGCAGGTTAATCATGCCCGGAATAATGGTGTCGAGCATTTATCCATTCGGTTGGCTGCGAACCTGGGCTTATATTCAGTTACAGCAAGATGTATTGGTTTATCCTAAACCGGTTGAGCCGCCAGAGTTTTCTCAACTGGCTGGTACTCAAACGGATGAAGAGGGACAAAAAGCTGAGGGAGTTGATGATTTATATGGGCTGAAACCTTATCAGGCAGGGGAGCCATTAAGTCGAATCGACTGGAAGGCTTTTGCTAGGGAAAGAGGATTGTTTATTCGTGAATTTAATGGCTATCAGGCTAGCCGCATTTGCTTTTCTTGGAATGATTTTCCAGGTGTCGCACCAGAATTGCGATTAAGTTATTTAACATTTCTTGTGATTGAAGCCGCGAAAGCTCAGTTAGCTTTTGCACTTGAGCTACCAGACAATTCTGTCGCTTTTGATGAAGGCGAAGTGCATCGCTCCCATTGTTTGCAATTACTGGCTTGCTATCAGCTTGACGCTCATTTAACTGAAAAACAGTTTATGACACCAGTAGCTTAAGTAAGGAGAGTTCTGATGTTGATTTTAATACGATAACCTGGCCGATGATCGATTTTATTTCTCAATCACAATTTAAAAGTCGACAGATATTTCTGCCGGCAGTGCTGTTGGCTCATCAAGCCGTGTTATTGCCACTTTACTTTTTTGTACCTGCTTGGATTGCACTGTTAAACACTTTAGTGGTGGTCATGGTGTATTGGGCTTTTTATCGGCAATTAGTGATTCATCGCTGGATTAAATTAGCAATTACGCTGGTTGCCATTGGTGGCGTGTATGCCGTATTTCAAAAATTTACCGGAAAAGAAGCGGGAATTGCGCTAATTACCGCGATGTATGGTTTAAAAATACTCGAAGTGAAAAATATTAAAGATGCGAATTTAGTATTAAGCTTTGGCTTTTTTATGCTAGTGACCGGCTTTTTATTTTCGCAAAGTTTAGCTATTGCCGTTTATCAGTTTGTTCCGGTGGTTCTATTGTTATATGCATTTGTCGCCGTTCATAGTATTCAGCGCTATCCGATTTTCGGTCGACAGTTCTCTCGCTTATTAAAACGTCTAGCAGGTTATTTATTACTGGCTATTCCCATTATGTTGGTGTTGTTTGTATTTTTTCCCAGACTCGGTGGACCAATTTGGCGAATGCCGGGAGAAAGCAGTGCATCAAGTGGTATTTCCGATAGTATGAGCCCTGGTGAGATTAGCGGGTTACAATTATCAGATGAAGTTGCTTTTCGGGTTGTTTTTAATGGAAAACTCCCAGCAGAAGCAGACTTATATTGGCGTGTGTTAACCCTGGATAAGTTTGATGGCATATCCTGGACCGCTCGTCCACCAGTCAATATTTCGGCAAATCCTGACAGTTTGAGTCAAACTGATTTGGTTGAATACGCCATCACACTAGAGCCAACTCAACAAGATTATCTGGTGTTATTAGATCGCCCTGTAATTTTGCCTGATAAAGGCCAGTTAAAAAGTGACTATTCGGTGCGAAGTGACTTTCATTTGATCGATAGAGTAAGATTTACGGCCTCGTCTTATCCGAAATTAATAATTGAGCCAGAATTAACCGACAGCCAAAAGGCATTTTATACTCAGTTACCTGGTTCTGGTAATCCTCGAGCAAAAACATGGGCGCTAAATCAGCGTAATCGTTTAGATAGTGACTGGGCGTTTATAAATCAGGTTCTACAACATATTAATCAACAGCCATTTCACTATACTTTAACCCCACCGATTATGTCAGAGGATACAGTTGATAGTTTTTGGTTTGATAATCAACGGGGGTTTTGTGAACATTATTCTGGAGCATTGGTATTTCTGGCGCGTTCAGCAGGTATTCCGGCTCGTGTCGTGGTCGGTTATCAAGGCGCAGAGCAAAATACGCTTACAGATTATTGGATTGTGCGTAACTCGAATGCACATGCTTGGGTAGAAATTTGGCTAAAAGAACAAGGCTGGATTCGAGTTGATCCAACTGGCGCAATTGATCCCAGCAGGGTTGAGCCTCAATTGTTAAATGATTACCGGCAACGTGAAAGGTTGTTTGGTGAT
Source organism: Aliikangiella maris (assembly GCF_040719265.1). NCBI lineage: Bacteria > Pseudomonadati > Pseudomonadota > Gammaproteobacteria > Oceanospirillales > Pleioneaceae > Aliikangiella > Aliikangiella maris. Next base: position 99,472 of record NZ_JBFDAH010000004.1, read on the forward strand.
TTTGAGGTTGTTGAACTTGGCGCCGTTGACTGGATAAAGTCGATGGAATATTGGGTCGATCAGGTTAACGCCAACTGGAATGACTGGATCCTCGATTACAATGAGTCAAAGCAACAACAACTGTTCTCTCATTTAGGACTCGAAGGAATGACCAATCAGCAACTAATGACTTTGATGGTGCTGGTTGTTTTGGGATTGGCGAGTATGGCTGGATTTCAAATATTGAGGAAACGCCGCTCAAGTTTGCCATTGGCGAGACAATTTGACTTGTTACAGCAAAAATTAGCTAAGCAAAAAGTGATTGGGTATGATCCTTCGCTTGGTCCTGCCGAGTTAAAGGCAAAACTGGGACGAATCAGAAAATATCACTTCCGTCATGTTATTGACTTACTTGATGAATATATTGCGCTTCAATATGCGGCTTCAAGTGCTGATGAACAGCAGGTTAAGCAATTAGTTAAACGTTTTAAACAACTCAAGTTATAAATTATGATAAACGCATGATTAGTAATTAGTTATCGTGAAATGCTCGAAAATAGTCCATAAATCCCCTATAATCGCGGCCTTTGTACGTCACTAGGTTTCGTTGTTTTATGGATATTTCACCAGTTCGAAATTTTCTTCATTGTGATTCGCCCGCATCGTGGCTGGAATATGCCGCTGAGCATTTAGATATTTTGTTAATCGATCATGCCAAGTGCGAGAAAAAAGCAGCTTCAACTGCACTCAGCTTAATGTTTAAGTACCCCGAATATGAGCAACTTCAGATAAAAATGGCGCAATTGGCACGCGAAGAAATATTGCATTTTGAACAAGTCTTTGAAATGCTCACTCAGCGTAAAATTACTTATTCCATACTTTCACCATCGCGTTATGCATCAAGTCTGCGTAAGCTGGCGCGTGATAATGAGCCCGATAAACTGGTAGATTTTTGTATTATTGGTGGCATTATTGAGGCTCGCTCCTGTGAACGTTTTGCCAGCCTGGTGCCTTACCTGCAAGATAAAGAACCTGAACTAGCCAAATACTATCGTTATTTACTTAAGTCTGAATCTCGTCATTTTGAAGATTATCTCCAATTGGCTCAACTCTATTGTGCAAACGATATTTCACCACAGGTTGATAAAATGCTAGAGAAAGAGGCTGAGCTGATACTCAGTAAGGATGAGGTTTTTCGCTTTCATAGCGGTATACCTCACAATATTTAATCGTAACTTTGTATTTGACTGTAACTTTGCCTGATTTGCTGGCTCTAATCATACCAAATTCAGTATTTTCAGGAACCATCTGGCGCAGTTCAGGTCATATTGGCGGTTGATAGTGAATCTTTTTTGCTTGAGTTGCTTTCCACCTGCAAGTAACATAGCACACCAGCAAAAGTAAGCACTTAAAATAATCAGTTAGTTTACTTAAGAGAAATTCAGGGTATTGGAGTAACAGTTTTGAACTTGATAAAAATCATCAGTCTATTCGCTTTAGCAAGTTTGTTGTCTGCATGTAGCTTATTTTATGGCGAAGATGGTTTAATTAAAGATACTTCTTATGATTACCTAAAAGCGAAAGAAACTGCGCCTTTAAAAATCCCACCCCATTTGAAACATGAAAATAATGTTAACTACACGGTCGTTCCTGCCATTGGTGAACAGGCTAAAAATGCCCCTAGCGGTAAAGATATCAGTCTGGTAGCACCAGCTCAAATTTTAGATGTATTGGATAATATTCGAGCAAACAAGCAGTCGCCAGTTCCTGCAATTTATATCGTTGAAAACGAAGAGTTTTTATGGGATACCATCATTAATTTATTTACTGAACAAGGCGTAAAGTTCAGTCGCCGCGATAAAGCTAATCGCGTATTAGAAACGGAATGGGTTGCGGTGGACAAGCGTGGCGTCTGGTTAGGCATCGCTGGCGAAGACGATATTGATGAATTTAAAGCCAAATTTCGTATCGCGCTAAGTGAAGGTATTTTAAAAGATGAAAAACAAATTACTGTTGAGCGAATTGCGGCTCAAATGTTTAATGATGATACGGATAAGTGGCAAGATATGGCCAATTACTGGCATGATTCCGCTGAAATGCTAAATCTTATTATTGCTCATTACGATACAGCAACCATTGAACGTGATCGCAATTCTAAAAATGCGGTAGTTGCTGGTTTTAAAGTTCAGTTAGCTCATGATGACAACAATAATGCGGCCCTGGTTACTGAAACAGATAAGGCTTTAGTTTGGGAAAAATTACCCAAAGTTCTCGAAGCATTAGACTTTGATGTTAAAGATCGTGATCGGCGCTTGATGACTTACTTTATTGCCTATGAATATGAGGAACCAGGATTTTTTGCCTCGTTATTCGATGAAGAACAAACCCCGTTGCCGTTAGAATCTGGCGACTATCAGGTAACGGTAACAACCGTTGGAGAGCTTACCGCAATTGTATTTCGCGATGGTCAGGGGACACCACTCAATGCCGAGACCATGGTTAAGCTTTACCCCCAACTAAACAAGTTATTTAGTGATAAAAAATAAGTGACACTGTCCCTTGTCCAATGTAAAAGTTTGCTCTCTGGGATCAGGGAGCAAAGGTAACGCAACACTCATTCAATTTGATCAAAGTATTATTTTGGTCGATAGCGGATTTTCATCTAAAGAGCTGGAGTCGAGGTTAACTACCCTTGAATTAAGGCCTGCCGATATTAATGCTATTTTAGTCACTCATGAACACAGTGATCATTTTAATGGCGTACCTGTTTTTTCAAATAAGTTTAATATTCCGGTATGGATGAGCCCAGGGACCAGTCTGCATCCGCGTGCCGATAAAATTCGGTCACTTAACTTAATTAATATTCATGATTCCTTTGAGTTGGCCGGGATTCAAATTTTACCAGTGGCTGTTCCGCATGATTCAAGGGAAGCTTGTCAGTTTGTGTTTCATAATGATAACTATCGAATAGGTATTTTGACTGACCTTGGGCATGTCACTCAACATGTGATCAGTTGTTTTGCAGAATGTGATGCTTTATTACTGGAATTTAATCATGATATTACGATGTTAATGCAAGGTAATTATCCGGCATCATTAAAAGCCAGAGTAGGTGGAAATTTAGGGCATTTAAATAATCAGCAAGCATTAAATTTTTTGCATGCCATTAATAAAAGTCGTTTGAAATTATTGGCAGCCATGCATTTAAGTGAAGAAAATAATTGTCCCGAGCTGGTAAAAAATATTATTCAGCAGGCTGAATTGGAAAAGACCACACGTGTGATTTTAGCCGATCAGCAATATGGATTCGAATGGGTCAGAATCGAATAGTGTTATTAAACCGTTCTCTGTTTTTTTGGAGATAGTAAAAAGATTAAATGAGAAACCACTTTAAACGTTTGAACAAAGAATTAACGAGCTTTTAGTGAGCTTGTGGTTCTCGAATAAAAAAGGCGCCCTAAGTGCGCCTTTTTTATTGAAAAGTCTTTATTATTAGATAAATTGATAGTTCAATTAAATTTTATAGCTTAAATGAAATAGGGACATCAAATACAAACTGTTCTAGTTTTAATTCAACAGGAACTTTTTGAAAAGGCCCTGCTTTACGAATAATTCGGCTTACTGCGCGATCTAAAACTCTCGAACCCGAACGTTCAATCAGCTCAATATCAAGAATTTCACCATCTTTATCAATTGTAACCTGTGCTGTTACGTCGCCTTGTTTTCTATCAATCAACGCCTTACGAGGATACTCTTGATGCTTTTTGATTTCATTAATTAAATCCCGAGTGTAAGAACCCGTTACCAAATCCGCATCAAAAAAGTTCTCATCAATTACCGGTTCAATTTTTTTAGCAATTTTTTTGGTTTCTGGTTTTTTTTCTGCTGGTTTTGTTTCTGCTTTATCTGCCACTTTTACTAAATTAGGATCAAGTTTAATATCGGCGGGGATATCTGGCTTAATTTCAGTTTTGATTTCAGGCGTGGTATCAGGTTTTGTTAAAGTTGTTGAGTCCGGTTTATTCGCAGCTACTTTTTTATTATCAGTAGCAGCTTTGGAAGTAGAATTTTGTGATTGATTATTACCCGTTTTCTTTTCATCCACTTTAGCCACTTTCTTGGCATTAGGTTTTGTTTCAGGTTTGTTAGCTGATTGCTTATCTTCTTGTGGTTTTGTTGCCGTATTTTGAGCAACTTTAGTGGCAGGATTGGTTGTATTTTCGGCTGGATTATCTTCTGCAATAGCGACTTGAGTCGAATCGTTCAAATCACTATCAAAACGGCCTTTAGCTGGAGATAACCCCTCATAACGTGCAATATAACTGCCTTTAATTGAGGCGTCGTCTAATCCTCGAATACTGTTTTTAAAAGCTTTGGTTGGCGGAATATTGCCAAGCCAGACGTTTAATAACAGTTCTGCAAAATCGTGATTATCGATGGTCATAAATAAAGTTGAATTTAAATAAACCTGTGTCCCAACACCTGGAATGTAGTCAATATTGAGTTCATCATTTAGCTCAACAGGACGCTTAAATATTTTAGAAAAACCCACAATTTGCTGAGTTAAGGGTTGCCAGCTGCTTCTTGGATTATTCATTGCCATTCTTTCTTTCCAATGTCGGGCAAGTTTTCGATTAGAATAGCTAGTTAAAAATCGAATTGACATACGCTTGGCGACGGATTCATCGAGCAGTTGCTCAACTTCAGTAATAGAGGAGGGGCCAAACAGCGCTCCCACATAAATATCGTTGCGTAATTCCTGATACATACCAATACCAATCAGGTTGACTGTTTCATTATTAGAAAGAGTGGCTGAAATATTGGCTTTTAAGGGACCTGCAAAAATAAAAAATAAACATGCCGTATAACTAATATAAGCAAACTGATGTTTAACCTTTTTTAGAGAAAATAATCGAAAGGACATTAATCGAACTCCAGTAACACCGTTAACTTTTTGTATAGCTGCTAGATGTATCAGAATAGATACTATCAGACTGACTACGGCAGATGTGCTCGAAACTTATTATTTAAAATAAGAATAATTTCGATTTGCATAACCTCGTAAATCAAAACAGCTATAATATCGTGTAATTTTTGTAATTAAGCGTTATTAAAATAATAGCTAAAAATTTTTAAAAATTGTGAAGCATTTGTATTTTATTTTATAAAAACACTTAAATAACCAACCGCTATGTTAGCATACCAATATTTTAATACTAAATGTACTGGGAATTTTAATAATATTGTGAAATCTTTGGTAAAATTCCATAACTACTTGTTAATCCATTGAAAATCATCTAGATTTAAGTAGTGGTGTAAAAAGAATTTGGAATGTCAAGCAAGTCGCTTTGAAGCTTGTTGTCATAAAAACAAGAGTTGGCAGATTATTTAATTTATTTGCTCAGTGGCAGGTGGTCGGAAATTTTAACTCACTGATTTTTCAAATTATCTCAGGGTAAACAATAATAAAACCAAGCAGACTTAAGAGTCGGGGTGTGATTGTGAAGTATCTTAAAATTATTATATTGTTCATGGGGACTCTCAGTTCTTTTTGTTTTGCACAGGAAATGTCTGAAAATGAAAAGATGCTTGCTATACAAAAGGTTTCTATTATTGATCGTCCAGTTGTCATGGTCGGAATGGGATTAACCCGTCTGTTGAATGATGATTATTATATTGGTGCGATGTATCTGGATGAAAAAGTTGAGTATGACAAAACGGCCGATTTCTTTAGCGTTAAGGTTGCTCGTAGAATGCAGTTTAAATTTGCTTCTAAAATCTCAATATCTGCACGTAGCTTTAAAAGAAAACTAGTTGAAAGTTTGCGCATCAATAATTCTCGCAAAGATATCAATGCACAAAAAGCTGAACTGGCGCAATTTCTTAAGTTTTTTAGCGGTAGTTACAAAAAGGGTGATGAACTGAGCTTTGATTATCATCATACTTTTGGTACACGAGTAATACTCAATGGTAGAATTATTGGGCAAGTCGAGAATTCTCATGACTTATATAATTTATTAGTGAAAATCTGGGTCGGTGAAAGACCACCCACTTCAAAGTTTAAGTCAGGTATATTAGGAAATAATGATGGAGACTATGCAATTGAGTTACTCCGTCAATACATTAATCTTTAATTCTTTTTATGAATATAAAATTTTGATTGAAAATTACCTTTTTTAAATTATAAATTTTATATTCAAAACTATCATTTCATTTGTGTTTTATTGGATAAACGTATTTTTTTAATTATTGAATTTTCGGTTTACAGTTTATCCAATACTCGCTATTCTTTGCTGCCATCAGCAGTATCAATTTGATTAATATTTATCAATATTAACGACCGCAAATTCTTTACTCATAATACAGACATACTCAAAACAGAGAAAAATACAATGGCTAATATTTTATTACTAGGTGCCGGTTTTGTGACGGGGCCTTTAGTTGACTATTTACATAAAAAAGAACATACAATCACTATTGGGTCTCAGTTTCTGAGTGAAGCTGAAAAATTAGCGGCTGGCAGAAGTCATTTATTTCCTATTCAGGTTGATGTGACAAATGATGATGAATTAGCCAATCTTGCAGCTAAAGCGGATTTAGTCATTTCGTTTGTTCCATTTCAATTTCATGTTGCAGTTGCACGTATTTGTATTGCACAAAAGGTTCCGTTAGTGACTGCCAGTTATGCTCATCAAGACATGTGGGCTCTCAACGAAGCTGCCAAGGAAGCTGACATTATTTTATTAAATGAAATTGGTGTAGACCCAGGCATTGACCACATGACAGCGATGAAAGTCATTCATGAAGCGCATGATAAAAAGCAAAAGGTTGAGGCACTAGTGTCGTGGTGTGGTGGTATTCCTGCGCCTGAGGCAAATAATAATCCGCTTGGCTATAAGTTTTCCTGGTCTCCTATGGCTGTTTTAACCGCAGTATTAAATGAAGCTAAGTATTACAGTCGTGGCAAAGTGGAGACTATTGCGGCTAAAGATTTGCTGTCGTCTATGCGCGATGTACCTTTTAATGAAGAACTACAATTAACCGGTTATGCTAATCGAGACTCGTTAGGTTATCGCGAGGCTTATGAGATTCCCGAAGTTCAGACGTTATTACGTGGCACATTACGTTACCCCGGATTTGCAGCCATTATCCATAAAGCCAAAGCGATTGGCTTGCTATCAAATACTTTATTTAATGATGCTAAACCATCAAACTGGCGAGAGTTAATAGCCCAGTTATCCGATCTGAGTCTGGATCAACTTGAAAGCAGCTTTGATAGCGATCCTGAGTTAGTGGAAAATTTTGCCTGGATGGACTGTTTTAGTGATAGAGCGGTTGCTGGGCGATCACCTATTGAAGCTTTTTGTGCCTTGTTGCAAGATAAATTACAGTATGAGGAAAATGAACAAGATATGATTGCCATGCAGCATCGATTTGTTTTGACAGATGAAAATAATAACAAAATTTTTCATCGCTCAACGCTGGTAGAAAAAGGTGATGTGGGAGGCTTTTCTGCTATGGCAAAAACTGTTGGATATCCTGCTGCGATTGCCGCTGACCTGATATTAAAAGGACAGATAACCAGAAAAGGTGTTTGCATTCCTGTTACCCAAGATATTTATGAACCTGTATTGCAAGAATTAGAAAAACTTAATATAAAAATGGTTGAAGAGATTGTTAACGACGAATCAGAAGCGAGCTTTTTAAATCACCTTTAATTTTGACTCGAATTGCTCATATTGATACTTGGTTAGAAAAATTGAATCCCAATTGAGTTTGTATCGAAAGATTAGATTTTTCTATGACCAATAAGTACTCAATAGCATAATACAATATTGCTTATTGATACGCTCAATTTGGACTTTTGACTAATAAAGCGTATTGTTGAGCTTCAAACTTTTGAATACCTGCTATGATTGATGAGCAGGTATAAACTGATAACTTTAATCTTGAAAATAAACGGGAGATTATAATGGGAGTTTTAGTCGGTCGTCAGGCACCTGATTTTACTGCTGCTGCTGTATTAGGTAATGGTGAAATCGTTAACGATTTTAATTTCAAACAAGCCACTCAAGGAAAAAAAGCAGTTGTTTTCTTTTATCCTTTAGACTTTACCTTCGTTTGTCCTTCAGAGTTAATCGCTTTTGATCATCGTCTGAAAGAGTTTGAAGAAAAAGGGGTTGTCGTCATTGGTGTATCAATTGACTCTCACTTTTCTCATAATGCTTGGAGAAATACCGCAATTAAAGACGGCGGAATTGGCGCAGTTGGTTATCCGTTGGTAGCTGATGTTAAACATGAAATTTGTAAAGCTTATGATGTTGAGCATCCTGAAGCTGGTGTTGCTTTCCGTGGATCATTCTTAATTGATGAAGACGGACTGGTTCGTCATCAAGTTGTTAACGATCTGCCTTTAGGTCGTAACATTGATGAAATGTTACGAATGATTGATGCCTTAGCATTCCATCAACAGCACGGTGAAGTGTGTCCTGCTGGTTGGAAAGAAGGTGATAAAGGTATGCAAGCTTCACCTGAAGGTGTTGCAAAATATCTATCTGAAGAAGCTGATAGCCTGTAATAAACGGTTGTTCAGTCGATTCAACAAAAGCCGGGAATTTCCCGGCTTTTTAGTCTTGTCTCCTCTCAAAGTCTTATCCCAAATTGGAACTAGTCGTTCACCTTTGCCATATAGTTCACAAAAAACAGGGTATTTACCACAGTCGTCATCAGAATATGGTAGCTTTTATATCTGATTAGCGAATATTATCGGCGATATCATTCTAAAAAGACAAAATCAGTGACATTACAGTGGTGCTGCGCTTGCAAAGTATGGTTGAAATAGTGAAGTTTAACCTTGCTATGAATGTCTTTTGGTCGGCCAGATAATTATAGAATTGTGAAAGAGGCGGCAATAAATGCTCAACTTATATTTTGAAAAAAGCTTGGTTAATCGTATCTTTGCGAGGTTAATTTTAGTATTTGGATTGATTGCTAGCTTAAATTTAGCTGCCGAAGTTCCCGCTAATGTGCAGACCATTTTCGAAAATAATGGGTGTACTGGTTGTCATTCGGGGAATTCTCCGAGCGGCTCTTTATCATTATCTGATGCACTCACTGCTGAACAACAGCTGATCGATATTAATGCTGTATGTAATCCTGCCTTAAAAAGGGTTGTTGCGGGTGATCCAGCTAACTCAGTGTTATATCGAAAAGTGTCGATGCAAAATCCTGGTTGTGGTGCTGCTATGCCGCTTAATGCGGAGATGATTAGTCAGGCTGATCTTGCAATTTTGTATGATTGGATTGTTGCAATCGGACCCGCTGGCGATTTTGGTTTAATTGAGATGCAAGCCCCAACTATAAGTGTTTCTGAAATGGAAACGACGCTTTCAATCACAGTTACTCGTAATCTGGGGTCAACTGGTCAAGTGACGGTCGATTATTCGGTTGCTGCAATAGATATGGATAATGCCACTGGGGGAGAAGATTTTGTTCTGCAAAGTGACAGTATTTCTTTTGCCGAAGGGCAAACAAGTCAGACAATTTCAGTTACTTTAATTGATGATGATCAGTTCGAAGGCGCCGAAGTTTTTACGGTCACTTTAAATCAAGCTAATGGCGGCGCTGTATTAGGTAGCCAAACACAAACTAAAGTCACCATTGAAGATGATGAAGTTTTAAATGAGCCTGGTACTTTTCTTTTTAGTGCGGTCAGTTATTCTGTTTCTGAATCTGATGATGTACTGCAGGTGACGGTGTTAAGAACTTTCGGAGCCGCAGGCATTGTTACTGTTGATATTAATTCAAGTGATATTTCAGCTAATGCTAATTCTGACTATGTTGCTCTAATGCAAACCTTGTCATTTGATGAGGGGGTAAAATCACAAACGGTAAATTTATCCCTGATTAATGATACAGCTGAAGAGTCGAGAGAAACGTTCAATTTAACCTTAACCAATCCAACCAACGGTGCAGTAGTTGGTAATCCAAGCCAGGTGACTGTTGTCATTAATGATGATGATGGTACTGAAGTTGTTGAAGAAGAAAATGAAGAGCCTGGTGAAGAACCGCCCTCAACTAACCAAACTGAAGCCGAATACTCAGCGGCGGGCTCTGTATTTTATTTAAATTTCATATTAATTTTTTGGGGACTGTTACATTTGATTCGCACACAGCGTTAAAACTTTAAAACCAAAATAATATTGAACAGGTTTTTCCATTGAAGCCTGATTATTTTTGTTGCGTAGCGTTAAAATTCTATTTGTGAAAAAGATTTAAATGTTGCCCTGGTAATATTGGACGGTGGGATTGAGTAAAATATTCCTAACATTATTCTCTTTTTAGCCTATTATTATGCGATATTAGTTAGAGTTATTTTGTTTTTAATCACTTACAAATTAAACTTGCGCGCATGAACGAGTCTAACTTAATATTTGATGGGGTAATACTCATGCTAACAGGCATGGGTACAGTCTTCATATTCTTAACTATCCTTGTCTTTTTTACCGGTTTTTTGCAACGTTTTGCAAAACCGGAGCCTACACCGATTACGAAGAAAACAGCACAAATTAACGACGATGAAGTTGCGGCTGTGTCTGCGGCTGTTTATGCTTATCGGCAAAACAATACTAAAAACTGAGGAAACAGCATGACGAGCAAACTCGGAATTACCGAATTGGTATTACGTGATGGTCATCAATCGCTTTTTGCTACGCGTATGCGTATTGACGATATGCTACCAATTGCAGCAAAGCTAGATGAAATAGGATATTGGTCGATTGAATCCTGGGGCGGGGCAACTTTTGATTCATGTATCCGTTTTCTGGGGGAAGATCCTTGGGAAAGGTTACGCCGTTTAAAAGCAGCGATGCCAAAAACGAAACAGCAGATGCTTTTTCGAGCGCAAAATATTTTAGGTTATCGACATTATGCTGATGATGTCGTAACGGCATTTGTCGATAGAGCTGCGGCAAATGGTATGGATGTTTTTCGCGTATTTGATGCGATGAATGATATGCGTAATTTAAAAACGGCTATTAAAGCCGTAGTAAAAAATGAAAAACACGCGCAGGGAACAATTTCTTATACCGTCAGTCCGGTGCATACCATACAGATGTGGTTGGATATGGCAAAACAACTTGAAGACATGGGATCACATTCCATTTGCATTAAAGACATGGCTGGACTGCTCAAACCCTATGTCGCTGAAGAATTGATATCACGCTTAAAAGAAACGGTGAATCTTCCAATTGCGCTGCACGCTCACGCGACCACTGGCTTAAGTACAGCAACAATTACCAAAGCGGTAGAGTCTGGTGTTGATACCGTTGATACCAGTATTTCCTCTATGAGTATGACTTATGGTCACTCTGCGACAGAGTCGGTCGTGTCTATTTTTCAAGATCAACCACGAGATACCGGTTTAAACTTAACCGCGCTCGAAGAAATCTCGGCATATTTTAGAGAAGTTCGCAAAAAATATGCAAAATGGGAGGGGAGTCTTAAAGGCGTTGATTCACGTATTTTAGTTGCTCAGGTGCCTGGTGGCATGTTAACCAACATGGAAAACCAGCTCAAAGAACAAGGCGCTGGTGATAAACTGGACGAAGTTTTACAAGAAATCCCGCGCGTTAGAAAAGATTTAGGTTATATTCCGCTAGTCACACCCACTTCACAAATTGTTGGTACTCAAGCGGTATTAAATGTGCTCACTGGAGAGCGCTATAAAACTATCAGTAAAGAAACGGCTGGTGTTTTAAAAGGTGAGTATGGTGCAACTGCTGCGCCAGTTGATACACAATTACAAGCCCGTGTTTTAAATGGTGCAAAGCCCATTACGTGCCGCCCCGCTGACTTGCTTGAACCCGAGCTGGAAAAGCTTCAACAAGAATTAAAGTCTATTGCACAACAAGAAAATATTTCACTTGCTGATGCTGAAATAGATGATGTTTTAACCTATGCATTATTTCCGCAAATAGGCATTAAATTTCTTAAAAATCGCAATAATCCTGCTGCTTTTGAACCCGTACCAACTGGTGAGGAACAAAAGCCAGTTGTGCCAAATGACAATCAACTTTTGGCCTCATCGTCGAATAAAGCTGAACCAGAATCTTATAACGTGTCAGTTAACGGTAAAAATTACCAAGTCACTGTTGCACCGAGTGGTGTGATTGCTGAAATCAAACAAAGCTCTGATCAATTAGTACAGCCTAATGCAAAAAGTGAAGGTGCAACCGGCACTGTGATTAAAGCGCCATTAGCAGGAAACATATTTAAAGTTCAGGTAGCACAAGGAGATAGGGTGAACGAGGGTGATGTTGTTATTATTCTGGAAGCGATGAAAATGGAAACTGAAGTGCGTGCTGCTCAATCTGGCCAAGTATCAAACGTTCTGGTGAAACAGGGTGATGCTGTCAGTTTAGGTGATGAACTGATTACTTTGGCTTAAGTGACGGGTTGAAAGAAAAATGATTGAAGGGTTAGTTGAACTTTGGCACAGCACCGGTATAGCAAATTTTACGATTCCCGGCCTAATCATGATTTTGGTCGGCGTATTATTACTTTATTTAGCGATTGCCAAAGCATTTGAGCCGTTACTGTTGTTGCCAATTGGCTTTGGCGCGATTTTAAGCAATATTCCTGTTGCAGGTATCGCAGATGACGGTGGGTTACTTTACTATATTTACAACATTGGTATAGATACTGGCGTTTTCCCCTTAATCATTTTTATGGGGGTGGGCGCAATGACTGACTTTGGTGCTTTAATTGCTAATCCAAAAACATTGTTTCTAGGTGCGGCGGCACAGTTCGGTATATTTGCAACACTTATTGGTGCACTCGCATTGAATGCTGTCCCAGGAATCAATTGGACCATTCAGGATGCTTCTGCGATTGCCATTATCGGTGGAGCTGATGGACCAACTGCCATTTTTTTAGCCGGTAAACTTGCGCCAGATTTGCTGGGGGCAATTGCTGTTGCGGCGTATTCTTATATGGCATTAGTACCGATTATTCAACCGCCAATTATGCGTTTGCTGACAACTAAAGAAGAGCGGGCGATTGAAATGACGCAGCTACGCCCAGTTTCTCAGCGAGAGAAAATTCTTTTTCCTTTAGTCGTATTAGCTCTTTGCATCTTATTGCTACCTTCGGCCGCGCCATTAATTGGTATGTTTTGCTTTGGTAATCTGATGAAAGAAAGTGGCGTGGTTAATCGCCTATCAGATACGACACAAAATGCACTGATTAACATTACGACCATTTTTTTAGGATTGGGAGTCGGGTCAAAGCTTTCTGCGGATAAGTTTTTAAATTGGGAAACTATTGGTATTTTACTGTTGGGCGCTGTCGCATTTTCAATTGGAACGGCAAGTGGTGTTTTAATGGCGAAGTTTATATCGAAAGTCAGCAATAGCAAAATCAATCCTCTCATCGGTGCTGCCGGTGTATCTGCGGTTCCAATGGCTGCCAGAGTTGTTAACAAAGTTGGACTTGAGGCTAACCCGCACAATTTTCTACTGATGCATGCGATGGGGCCCAATGTAGCGGGTGTTATTGGCTCGGCAGTTGCGGCTGGTGTTTTATTAGCATTAGTTGGTTAGTAGTTTTTCCTGTTAAATAGGTAAAAGATATTTCTAGCAGATGACTTACTTCAAGTTTTTTAAGTGATTTGAGTCATCTACTTTGTTTAATATCTATACTTCAATATAATTTTTTATTATTAGTAATTTAGACAAATTAATAACTCCGACTATACTCAAGTAAAGATTGCTAAAATGTGTATAGGACAAAGTCATGCCGTTACGGTTTCCTGAGGATCCACTTTATCAATTATTACGTGATGAAAAAGTGAAGCTGTTTAACCAGCAAAAAGCAGGGCAGTCGATAATTGATTTTCATGATTGTGATTTCAGAGGGCTTGATTTGCGTGGGCTGGATGCAGCCGGTGTAAATTTTAGTGGTTGCTATTTTCGCGCCGCAGACCTTAGAGGAATAGACTTTTCTCAATCAAACTTAACCGGTGCAAGCATTGCCTCCGCACAAATATCAGGGTGTTTATTTCCTACTGATATCTCTGCAAGTGAAATAATGTTATCAGTAGAAAAAGGTACCAGAATGCGATGTCAGTGAACTCTGGGTGAAATTGACCCATGAATGAGTAATTCCCTATCGATTAGTTTATAATGCCCCGAATAATATCAAATAACATTTAAATTAAGGGGCAGCACTTTGGACGCGATTAACAGCTTTTTGCTTTCAATTGACTCTTATCTTGGGTCAGCCGACTATTTTCCACTACTTCTTTTAGGCACCGGGATAATTTTCACTCTTTACTTGGGGTTTCCCCAAATTCGATATTTTGCACATGCAACTAGAATATTGCGTGGTAAATATTCAAAAGACGATGCACCAGGCGATACCAGCCATTTTCAGGCATTGACGACAGCATTATCCGGTACAGTGGGTACTGGAAATATCGGTGGTGTGGCACTGGCTATTTATTTAGGTGGTCCAGCAGCAATATTTTGGATGTGGGCAACCGCTTTTTTTGGTATGACAACCAAATTTGTTGAAGTAACGCTTTCACACAAATATCGTGAAAAAACCGCTGATGGTACTATGGCTGGTGGACCCATGTACTATATGGAGAAAAAACTCAACATGAAGTGGTTAGCAGTGATTGTTGCTACCGCTACAGTGGTAAGCTCGATTGGTAGTGGTAATATGCCACAAATTAACAATATTGCCGTTGGTCTTAACGAATCTTTTGGCTTTGAAAAATGGATTGTTGGCGCAGTTTTATCGGTAATGCTGGCATTAGTCATTATTGGTGGTATTAAGCGTATAGCGCATGTTGCTGAGAAAATTGTTCCAACAATGGCTCTTATCTATTTTGTTGGGGCGCTTGCTGTCATTTTATATAATATCGAAAATATAGTCCCTTCTTTTATTTCAATCTTTTCCGATTTGTTTTCCGGGAGCGCTGCTGTTGGAGGATTCCTGGGAGCCAGTTTTGCTTACGCACTTGATCGGGGTGTTAATCGTGGATTGTTTTCAAATGAGGCAGGACAAGGTTCGGCACCCATTGCTCATGCCAGCGCCCGAGGAAGAGAGCCTGCTTCAGAAGGAATGGTTTCTTTGCTTGAACCATTTATCGACACAATCGTAATTTGTACGTTAACCGGTTTAGTGATTCTTAGTTCTGGTGTCTGGACTAAAAAACACGAAAACACATTTGACCGTGCCGATATGGAATATGTGATTGGTGAATATAAAGACAGTAATAAAGATGATGTTGAACGTTTGTTTACTTATCTCGATAAAAAATCTGATGCAACGGGTGGCGTAGAACACTATTCGGGAACAATCGAAATTGTTAATGGGATTGCCGACTATTCTGATATTACACTGATTAACGCCCGCTCAATCGCAGAAGATGTTAAATACACCATTAATGATGAACCATATACCGGCACTATTGCTATAAATGATGGCAAAATTGTAGATGCAGAAGGTGATGCAAAAGTCGTTGTTAGTGGTAAGTCTCTGATTCACTCTGTCAGGTTAACTACTGAAGCATTTCGTCATGGATTTTTCGGTGAATATGGTGAATATGTCGTTACGATAGGATTGCTTTTATTTGCATTTACCACAGCGATTGCTTGGTCTTATTACGGTGATCGAGCAATGACTTATCTATTTGGCCCTAAAGCAGTTTTACCTTATCGTATTGTTTATGTTGCAGCTTTTTTTGTTGCTTCATTTACAGACGCTACGGTAATTTGGAATCTCGCCTATGTCACGGTGGCCTTAATGACGATACCCAATCTCATTGGTATATTGTTACTGCATAAAGACATGAAGCAAACTGTCGCGAAATATTGGGAGCACTTTAACAAGAACCAAGCAGATTAAAACAGTTGTTTTAAATATGTGTTAGAATGATAACTCACGCTTGAAATAAAGCGTAAAACAAGCCCCACTTATTAGACCTTATCGGGTTATGTGGGGTTTGCTTTTTGGTTAAACCACTCAGATCTTACTTATACTGAGATCTGAATAAACGATAATAAGGAACCAATAAGTAATGAGTTATCAAGCCCCATTAGAGGAAATGAACTATTTAGTGAAACAAGTGTTTAATGTTGAAAACACGTTAAGTGCTATTGATAGTTTTTCCGAATTTGATATTGAGCTTTATACTACTGTCCTCGAAGAAGCTGCAAAATTCAGTGAAAATGTATTGTTGCCTATCAATCACGAAGGCGATGAAATAGGGTGTCAATTTGAAAATGGTCAGGTAACGACACCGCCCGGATTTAAAGAAGCCTATGCTGAGTTTTGTCAGAGTGGCTGGCAGGGGACATCGGGAGATCCTGAATATGGTGGTCAAGGATTACCCAAAACAATTCATTTATTGATTGAAGAAATGATTTTTTCAACCAATACCTCATTTTGCTTGTATCCAAGCCTGACTAATGGCGCATATCACGCTATTCGTGCACATGCCAGTGACACCATAAAACAGCTATATCTACCTCCAATGCTTGAAGGGCGTTGGGCCGGGACAATGGCGCTCACCGAACCTCATGCTGGCTCCGACTTAGGGAATATCAAAACTAAAGCAACGGAACAGACAGATGGTTCTTATTTGGTCAGTGGTACAAAAATATTCATTACTGGTGGCGAACATGATTTGTCAGAAAATATTATTCACTTGGTGCTCGCCAAATTACCTGATGCACCGCCTGGTCCGAAAGGAATCAGTCTATTTTTAGTGCCAAAAATTAAAATTAATGAACATGGTGAATTAACCGAAACTAACCAGGTTAGCTGCGGTAGTATTGAACATAAAATGGGGATAAAAGCGTCAGCTACTTGCGTCATGAATTTTGATGAAGCACAGGGGTATTTAATTGGCGAAAAGCATAAGGGATTAGCGTGTATGTTTACAATGATGAATCTGGAGCGTCTTTCTATTGGGGTGCAAGGTATTGGACTTGCAGAAACAGCCTACCAACTGTCTCGCAACTATGCGATTGAAAGAAAGCAGGGAAAAAGTCAGTCTGCAAAACTTGCCAGTATCATTGAGCATGCAGATATTCGCCGCATGTTGTTGGAACAGCGAGTGCATACCGAGGCAGCTAGAGCTCTGATGGTATTTATGGGTACTCAAATTGATCTGCAATATCACCATCAAGACGCAGCTATTCGAGAAAATGCTGCCAGTTTAATGAGTTTGCTCACACCAATTGCCAAGGCTTTTTTCACCGATAAAGGTTATGAAGCCTGTAACTTAGGCTTACAGGTACTAGGTGGTCACGGTTATATCCGTGAGTGGGGATTGGAGCAACTAGTGCGGGATGCAAAAATTGCTCAAATCTATGAAGGTACAAATGGAATCCAATCACAGGATTTACTGGTTCGTAAGGTAGGTCTCGATAAAATGCAACTTATGCAGCTGTTGTATGATGAGATAGATGCTGAGTTGGCCATAAAAACCAGCTTACCAGCAGCTTATCAGTTACAGCAACAGCTATCTTCTGCGCTGCAATGTCATCGCCAGACTAGTCAATGGATTGTGCAAAATATTGAACAGCGTTTCTTCGAAATTCAAGGTGGTGCTGTCGACTATTTGCATGCCTCTGGTTATTTAGTATACGGATGGCTTTGGTTAAAAATGTTGAATCAGTTAAATGATGAGCTAGGCGAAACCTTTTGTGCACGCAAACAGTTAGCTGGACAATATTTCTGTGAACATTTATTACCCAATATCAACCAATTATGTCAAAAGGTTGGAACTGGCTACCAACCATATATGGATGCTGAACAATCATTAATCTAATTACTACTCATTCGCGTTAAATTACAGAATAATTTTTTGATTTTGTTTGGTTAATGTCTAGTTTGTAGAATTTATCGCAAAACCAAAATGCAGATTTGACTAGAATGTAAAATGTCTGACCGCTCAACTTTGAAATCCACACTAAAATTTCAATTTGTGAGCGGTTAGCTATTGGTAAAAAGCTAATTATAAGCTATAGTTATCGCAATATTATAAAGAAAGTTCTTAACTTCTTGCCGTAACTTCATGGAATAGTTATAAAACACCGCAAGATAATTATACATTGTAGCTTGACTCCACTTGATTGGATGACACGGCACTTAGCTTGTTGAGAGATAGATTTAATGGTTCAAATACAAGGAAATACGCGTATGTTTCGCAAAATTGTCCTTTTTCTGACTTCTGCTGTTGGTTTTTTTTCTGGTGCTGTTTTTGCTGTAGGCCTTGGCGAATACCAGCTAAGTTCGGGGTTAAATCAGCCTTTAAAAGCCGAAATTCGTTTGTTATCTGCTGGTGATTTGGGGGATCATGAGATTCATGCCTCATTGGCCAGTATGGTTGAATTCGAGAAAGTTGGCGTAGAACGGCTTTTTTATCTCACCAATATCAAATTCGAAACCAAGAAAAATTCAGACGGCAGCATGTCGGTATTTCTCTCGACGCGCGAGCCAGTTAAAGAGCCCTTTATGAACTTTCTGGTAGAATTGAATTGGCCAAACGGACGAATCATTCGTGAATATACTTTTTTATTGGATCCGCCTGTGTTTGATGACTCTGCGGCATCAACTATCCAAAAGTCTCAAACCGTAGCAGCAAAAAAAAAGCCAGTAACTTCTCAACCGGCGACAACTTCAAATTCAAATCAATCTTCAAATAACTATCCTGAAAATAACTACTCCGGTGGTACTAGTTATGGTCCCGTATCTGAAAATGATACTTTATGGGGAATAGCAAATCAGGTTAGACCCCAATCGGCCAGTATACATCAAACATTGGTTGCAATTTATCGTGCTAATCCAGAAGCCTTTGGTAATGGAAATATTAACAACCTGCTTAAAGGGAAAGTGCTGACTATTCCTGAGGATACTGTTATTTCCCAAGTTCCGCATCGTGCTGCTTTGCAAGATGTTGTTATGCAAAATAACCAGTGGCGTAGTGGCGGGGCACGAAATATTGCCGATACAACATCGAGTCGAGCAACTAGTCGTTTGTCGAACGAAGCAAGATTAACGCTTTCCACGCCAGAAAATAGTAGTGAAAGTAATTCGAGCCAATCAGCTTCGGGTAATATGGCTGAGCGATTGAATAATATTCAAAATCAACTTGCACAGTCGCAAGAAGAAAGTGCGACACTACAAAACGAAAATAATGAGTTACGCGCCAGATTAGCTGATGCATTGAAAAAGTTAGAATCAGTTCAGTCTGGATCGGCTGTCGATGTTTCAGATGCTGAGCTGGCAGCGTTGAGTCAGATTCAACGAGACTCTGAAAAGCAGAATCTTTCTGCTGATATGGACAGTGATGAGACCTTAATCAGCGAATCCGTGGAGCCTACCAGTGTCAATGGCCAAATTACCGATGCCGTATCTTCGCAAACCGACAATTCTGAAAGTGGCAATATAGTAGATAGAGATGTAATTAATAATGATGCTGAGTTGGCAAATGAAACCAACCAATCGCCAACAGAAACGGCCAGTCAAACAAAAGCGAATCAGCCGGCAGTAACAAGAACACCAAGTATCCCTGCCAAGCCTCAAAAATCATTTTTAGATGAAATACTCGAATCTTCAGTTATATTATGGAGTGCAATTGGTGGCATTATTCTGGTGATTGTTGCCGTATTCTGGCGAATGAGAAAACGCATGGAAGACGAAGAGTTCCAGGATGATCTGGTCACCAGTACCGGTGCTGGTCTTGGTGATGCAACCGATACTTTTGAGTTGCCTGAAGTCGGTGATAATATGCTTGAAGAATTAGACATGGATGATCAGAGCATGCAGGATTCAGGAACAAATGAAGAAGAAAACTTTGATCCATTAGGTGAAGCTGATATTTATATTGCTTACGGAAAGTATGAGCAAGCAGAAAACCTGCTCTTGGAAGCAATTGATGACAACCCGATTCGCTCTGATCTTAAAGTTAAGCTAATGGAGTGCTATGCAGAAAATGACGATCGAGATAAGTTTGAATCACTGGCTCAAGAAGTTTCCCATGCGGTAGATGCAGAAGAATGGCATGAACAAATCAATAAGTTGAGAGAAAACGCTTGGTCTGGTGAAATTGGAGATGGCCTAGATGATGGATTTGATTTGCCTTCTACTGAAGATATATTCAACGAAGATGATATCGATTTGGATGATGATACCTCTCCCAATGTCGATATGTCGGATAACAATATCGATGATGCTGAAAGTGCGCTTGATCTGAATGAAGAAGATGACAGTTTTGATATAGATAATGATGAACTGGCTGATGATGAATTTGATATCGATATGGATATGAATTTAGATGATGATGCTCAGGAAGTGCCTCCTTCTGAAGCTGTAACTGAAACTTTTGATTCGTTAGATGATGATGATTTTTCTTTAGAAGAAAAGTCTGAGCTTGATGACTTTGTTCTGGATGAAGATGACGAGGAAATTGGATTTAGTAACGAAGATGATCTTTCGCTAGATATTGAAGACGATAGCGAATTTGCGCTAGAAGATGATAACGATTTTGATGATGATGACATCGGCGAAGGTGATGCTGGTGATGAAATCGCAACCAAGTTAGACTTAGCTCGTGCGTATATTGATATGGGGGATTCTGAGGGTGCTAAAGAAATATTATCAGAGGTTATTGCAGAAGGGACTGATGCACAAAAGGAAGAAGCACAAGCACTAATTGATCGAGCTGATTAATTCTGAGTGAATTCTATAAATAATTTTTAGAGAAAAGGCGGTTAAACCGCCTTTTTTAATCGAAGTAAAGATGAATATTGCATTAGGAATTGAATACTCGGGCTCAAACTATTGTGGCTGGCAAAGGCAATCTCATTCGCCGTCGGTGCAACAATCTTTAGAGGTCGTACTATCTAAAATTGCCAATCATTCTGTTTCTGTATTTTGCGCTGGTCGAACCGATACAGGGGTTCATGCTACAGCTCAGGTTGTGAGCTTTCAACTAAATAATGAAAGGCCATTAAGGGCTTGGGAACTGGGCGCAAACAGTCAATTGCCGGATGATATTTGTGTCCGATGGGCCAAGCCAGTACCTGATGAATTTCATGCCAGGCACTCTGCATTTGCGAGGCGATATCGCTATGTAATTCAAAATACGCGTTATTGCAGTGCAATTTTATCGGGTAAAGTAACCTGGTATCGTACACCTCTTAATCATGAGCTTATGCATCAAGGTGCGCAAGCCTTAATTGGAGAAAATAATTTCTCATCCTTTCAGGCCTCATCCTGCCAATCGCCAACACCGTTTCGTCGTATCGATGAGATCAGCGTAAATCGTTATAATGAATTTGTAATCATAGATGTTAGAGCAAATGCATTTTTACATCACATGGTCAGAAATATTGTGGGCTGTCTGGTTGAAGTTGGTTTTCAGCGTCAGCCAGTTGAATTTGTACAGCAGGTATTAGCAGTCCAAGATCGCACTGCAGCCCCGATGACAGCCAAGCCGGATGGATTATATTTAGTGCAAGTGGCATACCCTGAAAAATATCAAATACCACAATTACCATTGGGCCCATTAACCCTGCCTCAAAGTTTTTTATGATTTCTTTTTGGCTCAGCAGGTTATTGGATAAGTTCAGTGCAAATATATCAGAATTGAAAAATTAAAAGTTTATTCACACAGGTAAATACATGTGGTTAATGGTGTTTTTTATAAGCCAAATTTAATTTATTCTTCACTAATATACTGCAAAATTTGATATATTTTAATGAAGTGTCAACATCATTCACTTCGTGCTCGAAACGTGCAACTGATAAAAAATATCAGGTCAGACCAGAAGGTGTTAATTTATCCTTAACCTTTGAACAGAGGATGTTAGAATATCGCCAAAATCAAATTATCAAAGAGACATATATGAGTTGGTTTGAGCGTATATTACCTAAACGGACCACTTCAGTAGCAGACCGCAGAAAGTCAGTTCCAGAAGGCGTTTGGGCTAAATGCCAAAACTGTGATGCGGTTATCTATAAAGCTGAATTAGAGCGAAGCCTTAAAGTTTGCCCAAAGTGTTCATTTCACATGCGTATAGGTGCTCGAGCAAGGTTGTTGAGCTTTTTAGACAATACTGAAATGCAGGAAATAGGCAAAACTCTGATGCCTGTTGATCAATTGAAGTTTAAGGATTCCAAACGCTATAAAGACCGCATTAGCAGCGCGCAAAAAGTTTCTGGTGAGAATGATGCAATGGTTGCTTTTAAAGGCGAATTGAAAGGAATGAAAGTAGTTGCTTGTTCCTTTGAATTCAATTTTATGGCGGGTTCGATGGCTTCAGTGGTCGGTGAAAAATTTGCACGCGCAGCCAGTATCTGTATTAAAGAAGGTATTCCGTTAATTTGCTTTGCAACCAGCGGTGGCGCAAGAATGCAAGAAGCGCTAATCTCATTGTTTCAAATGGCAAAAACCAGTGCAGCTTTGGCCAGAATGTCAGAAAAAGGTTTACCATTTATTTCAATTTTAACTGATCCAACTATGGGCGGTGTATCTGCCAGTCTAGCCATGCTAGGTGATGTGAATATTGGCGAGCCAAATGCGCTAATCGGATTTGCAGGCCCTCGTGTTATTGAGCAAACGGTTCGTGAAACTTTACCCGAAGGATTTCAGCGTAGCGAATTCTTACTTGACCATGGGGCTATCGATATGATTGTTGATCGTCGGCAGATGCGCAATAAAATTGCGGCATTGCTTGCGAAGATGACAAATCAGCCAGAGCTGGCTGAAGAAGAAGAGGTTGCTGAAGCCAGTTAATCGATTGGCTAGCCTAAGAAAATAGTCGATTGAAGAACCAGTAATTGTTGAAATTACTGGTTTTTTATTTTAATGAAATTTTTAGTACCAATGAAAAGCGTCCATATAATGTGATTTACCATGCCAAAGCTGAATCTTTTTAATCAGTATTTCACCATACAGGCTTTGTTAAATAATCGCTCATTCCTTGCCGCTAGACACTTTTCTCTATCGCCAGCCATTGCATTGGCCGTTAACGCGATAATTGGAATATTTTGGTAATTTTCGCCAGCTTTGCCATCGCGTATTTGCTCACTGGCTTCATATTCGTCTAATTCAGGCATTTGACAGTCCATTAATATCAGTTGGTAAACATCCGGTTGTGCTTTCAAACAATCGATTGCCGCTTTACCTGAATTAGTAACCGCTACTTCAAGACCGATTTCTGCCATTAACATCACCACGACTTCCTGGTTGAATTCGTTATCTTCCACTAAGAGAATTTTGTTACCTTGAGAGTTGACAACTTGCGTACATAAATCTTCTTTTGACAGAGTGTGACCAGGTTTTAGTTCTTTTTCATCACCGCTGTCCAGTATTAAATAGAATGAAAAGCGACTACCTTTATTTTCTTCGCTGGTTAAGTTAATTTGTCCATCCATCATTTCAACCAGTTTACGACAAATGGCAAGTCCTAATCCTGAACCGCCATATTTTCGAGTTGTACTGGCGTCAACCTGAGTAAAGGCTTTAAATAATAAGGGTATATCTTTTTTGGGAATACCAATGCCAGTATCTTGCATGGTTATTTGCAAACACCAGCGCGATTTTACTTGAGTCACTTTATAACTGATGGTCACACTTCCTTCAGCAGTAAACTTTATTGCATTACCAATTAGATTATTTAATATTTGTTTAATGCGATTGGGATCTCCGCTGAGTATTGCATGTTCGACGGGTTGTTTATCTAAAATTAGTGACAGTTTTTTGGCTTGTGCTTCTGGTTTGAAGGTATTGCTAATTTCGTCTAATAACTCGTCGACATGAAAAGTAATGTTTTCCAGTTCAAGTTTGCCCGCATCAATTCGAGAAAAATCAAGAATATCATTGATAACAACCAACAAAAATTGCGCGCTACTATTAGCGATCTTCAATTTGTTAATTTGCTTATCATTTAATGGGCTGCGAGATAATAAGTCGAGCATGCCGATGACACCGTTTAATGGTGTGCGAATTTCATGACTCATAGTTGCTAAAAACTCACTTTTAGCTTTAGCGGCACTTTCTGCTTGCTCTTTTGCTTGAATCAATTCAGTTTCATAAGCTAAACGTTCGCTGATATCTTCGATGATTGACCAGATAAATTGCTCGCCTTGAGAATCTTTGAGTAATATCCCTTTCAGTAAAACAGGAAAACGATGACCATTTTTGTGAATGTACTCTTTTTGGTATGGGCCATATTTACCGGTTTCAGTTAAGCATTTTATTTGTTCGGCTTCTTGTGCCTTATATTCTTTTGGGGTGATATCCCAGTAGCTTTTGGTGAGAAACTCCGATAGAGAATATCCCATTGACGATAACAGAGATTGGTTAACCGAAATGAAACTCCCGTCAGAAAACTTATTCAGTGCAATACCCACCGGAGAGAGTTCGAATAATGCTTTTAGTCGTGCTTGCTCAACTTCTAGCAAACGCTTACGCTTTTCAAGAAAAATGATTTGAATAGTGACAACTAAAATAATGAAAGCAAAAAAACTGCGCAGTAACCAGGCATCTGGCGCAAGTGTTTCCCACCCTTGAATTGGTGATCCCATTAATACCCATTCCGCATTAGGGAGCAAGA
This sequence comes from Aliikangiella maris, assembly GCF_040719265.1. Taxonomy (NCBI): domain Bacteria; kingdom Pseudomonadati; phylum Pseudomonadota; class Gammaproteobacteria; order Oceanospirillales; family Pleioneaceae; genus Aliikangiella; species Aliikangiella maris. The sequence goes on from NZ_JBFDAH010000004.1 coordinate 124,089, forward strand.
CTCGCACTTCTGTGGGTTTATAGTTAACAATAGCGTCGCTCCCAAAGAAAAAACTAGTCGACTCATTATTGCGCTTTGCCAAGCTTAGCTTTAAACCAAGTTCAGTATCGTGCAGTCCGCTTTTTTCATAAAGCGCATCAATATTAATTACCGCAGATATCAGTCCCCAGAATACTGGTTTACCTTCGATATCGATATTTACCGGAATTCTGCCAATCAAGCCTTGTCCACCTTGAACCAGATTGATAGGGCCTGCAATAACAATTTGATTTTCTCTGGCTGCGCGTAACGCCTCTTCTCGCTGTGCTTCATTCTTCGCTAGATTCAGACCTATCGCACCGCGATTTCCTTCGAGCGGGTATACCATTGAAATCACCATATCTGGGGCAACTCCAATGTTTCTGAGTTGATTTTCTGATTTAAATAGTGGCGTAACATATTGCCCGAATCTCTCCTGAGTAAGATCCGGTTCATTGACTATTAATCCAACTAAGCCATTGATTAATTGGAGATTTGAATGAATTCTACCTTCTAATTTTGCACGAATAACATTGAGTTGCGAGGTGACAGCCTGCTGTTGATTGATAAGGTGATTTTGATTATTCAGTTGATCAGCATACAGTCCAGTAATTACCAGAAGCAACACAATACTAGCAAATAGGTAAGTTGATTTGAGCATTCGAACTGAAAATTGCAAGTTGGTTTAATAAGTATAGTTAGCAATTTTCTAATTACCTAAATTAAACATAATTGCCCGCTGCGTGTCCTGAAGCCCATGCCCACTGAAAATTATAACCGCCTAAATGACCTGTTACATCTAACACTTCACCAATAAAATATAATCCAGACTGCAGCGCTGACTCAAAGGTTTTTGATGAGATTTGCTGCGTATCTACACCACCAAGGGTGACTTCAGCAACACGGTAGCCTTCTACACCTTCCGGATAAATTGTCCAGTCACTCAAAGTTTGTACAATATTCTCAATATGCTGTGGTGTAAGTTGTTTGAGCTTACCCTGGAATCCAACTTCACTTGCGAAAAAACTGGCAACTGCCTGACTAAAATGGCTCGCTAAAGCGGTTTTTAATTGAATATCTGGGCGAGATTCTTTTAGTTGGGTTATCCAAGTTGCGATATCCACATGAGGTAGTAAATTGATAGATATAGCTTGGCCAGGCTGCCAATAATTTGAGATTTGTAATATAGCGGGACCACTTAGACCTTTATGGGTAAATAAAATTGCTTCATTAAACGTTTGTTGTCCACAGCTGACTTGCACTTGCAGCGCATTTCCGGCCATTTCTTTAAACGCATTGAGTAATCTGCCTTTAAAGGTTAAAGGCGTTAATCCAGCACGAGTGGGCAAGACCTGATGGCCAAATTGCTGCGCTATTTGATAACCAAAGTCAGTTGCGCCCATCGTTGGAATAGATAATCCTCCTGTCGCAATGACCAGTGATTCGCAGGTAAAAGCACCAAGTGATGTCGTTAATTTAAAAGTCGTGTTTTGATTGCTAGAGCCTATTTGATTTTTTGCAGTTAGGTTTAGGTCTTTAGCAGATTCGCTTTTAATAGTTTCGATGGCTTTGAAAGTATCGGTTTGAGAGGAAGATAAGACTGTTTCAACTGAGAGAATTTCGCATTTTAGACGGATCTGCGCACCATTTGATTGACATTCCTGACTCAATAAATCGCGTATTAACTTTGAGCTTTCTCGGCAAAACAACTGGCCTTGAGTTTTTTCGTAATAGTCAATGTGATATTTTTCAACGAGCGCAATAAAGTCCCATTGAGTATATCGTTTCAATGCTGACTTGCAAAAGTGTGGATTGTTAGAAATAAAATTATCTGCTTCAATAGATAAATTTGTAAAATTGCAACGCCCACCGCCTGACATAAGGACCTTTTTAGCCATTTTATTGGCATGATCAAGTACAATAACCTTTTTACCGCGTTTGGCGGCGGTGGCTGCGCACATTAATCCGGCTGCGCCAGCGCCAATAATAATGACTTCAAAATGTTCAGGCATAAGGTTGCTCTATTTGACGATTAAACTTTGATTTATTTACAATTTTACCAACTGGCTATTGTAGCCGATTCTGTCAGCAATTCGTGAATTTTGTTCTAGACTAGTATTAGGCGCACTTTGTCCCGACGAGTATTGTGTAGTTCTGTTTGTCATCTGCCCGTTAACAGCAGATGCTTAAATAGGAATGACTAAAATTCGGGCCAAGAAGCAATCACTAATCTACGACTTTAAATGGAGTATTTCATGTATAAAGAGTTGTATTATCACGATGATCTGGAAAACTTGGCAGAAGAGATAGTTTTTGAGCAAATTCATTTGCTGATTGAAGATGATGATTCCGATGTGCCAACATCACAGGTTTCAATCCAAGATATAGCGGCGATTGCATTAAATAATATGCCGGCAAAGTATATATGTAATATTTTAGAAAAAACCGATCCTGGCGACCAATTAAAGGAAGAAGTGAAGGACTTAAGGAAATACGCCAAGCGTCAGGTATTAAAAGCCATTAAAAAAGTGCGGGAAACGCCCCACGATTAACAAGGTTGTATTAATAGTTTTATGATTGAGTATAAGATTGAATTGGCCGGTACTCCGTGCTCGGTTGTTGAATGGAACCCTGGCGGTTCCATTTTAGTATTTGCGTTTCATGGTTGGTTAGATAATCTGGCGAGCTTTGAAAGTTTAGTGCCTTTTTTGCCAGATATTCGTCTGGTGGCAGTTGATTTTCCAGGACATGGGCATTCAGATCATTTGTTACCGGGCAGGCCTTATCATTTTATTGATGGCATTTATGTGATTGATGATTTAGCCAATCATTTTGGGCAACAAAAAATTAATTTACTTGGTCATTCGATGGGCGGAGCGTTATCTATTTTATATGCAGCAGCTGAACCAGGGCGTGTTAATAAAATGGTGATTATTGAGTCATTGGGTCCATTAACCAGTGAGCCGGGTGAAGTGCAAATGCTTTTGCACAATACATTGAGTCAAAGACGAAGTCAGTTGGATAAAAATAAACCGGTGTATCCTCGCTATGAATTGGCATTGGGGATTCGCGCGCAAGCCTCACAAATTGAAGCTTTTTTGATTGAACCGATTGTTGAACGTGGTTTAACCAAAATTGAAGGGGGATATACTTGGAGTGCGGACTCAAGGCTTAGAAACGCATCACCAATTCGACTATCAGAGTCACATGTTTTGTCTTTAATTCAGCAAATTCATACCCCCGTACTATTAATTGAAGGTGAAAGTGGTTATCTTCGTAACAAAGCGCAATTTGATGCAAGGTTTAGTCTGTTTAAAACGATTGAACGAGTTATTTTTACTGGCGGTCATCATGTACATTTAGAGCAACCAGAACAATGTGCGCAACAAATACGAAAGTTTTTTGCTTAGCTGTATGATTATTATGCATTTTTTAGGATAATGGCCAATATCGAGGAAAACCATTTTGCCATTATTGGCTGACTGTTATACCTTAGGCGAACATAATAATACCATCATCTATCTAAATTGAATGCTGGTAACTGGCCAAATAATATTACACCAAATTTTGGTAACAACACAGTAACAACAAGACAAAAGTGTGGGAGTTAATTGATGGATAAAATCTGGTTAGATGCATACCCTGAAGGCGTAACTGAATTTATAGATGCAGATGCTTATTCATCTGTGGTTGATATATTTGAAGAAAGTGTTAATAAATATGCTGACCATCCTGCGTTTTATAATATGGGGGTGACACTGACTTACCAGCAAATGGATCAACTGGCCTGTCAGTTTGCGGCCTACTTGCAGCAAGAACTTGGATTGCAGTACGGCGATCGAATTGCCATTATGATGCCCAATTTACTGCAATATCCAATTGCCATATTTGGTGCCTTTAAAGCAGGGTTGACTGTTATCAATGTTAATCCGTTATATACAGCTCGCGAATTAAAACATCAGCTGGTCGACTCTAATGCTGATGCCATTATTATTGTTGAAAATTTTGCGCACACACTAGAACAAGTGATAAAAGAAGTGCCGCTCAAGCATGTCATTTTAACAAAAATGGGTGATATGCTCGGGTTATTAAAAGGTGGAATTGTTAACTTTGCGGTTAAACATGTCAAAAAACTGATCCCTAAATTTACTCTCCCTGGCGCGGTGCCATTTAAACAGGTTTTGAAAATTGGTCAGCAATTAACTTTAGAAAGAGTACAACTCAACAACACTGATATTGCTTTTTTACAATATACCGGCGGAACGACTGGGGTTGCAAAAGGTGCTGTTTTGACCCATCGAAATATGGTGGCGAATTTGATGCAGGCACATAACTGGTTTAAACAAATTTTTGAAGAGGGTGCCGAAATCGTCATTACCGCGTTGCCGATGTATCATATTTTTTCATTAACGGCTAATTGCATGTTATTTTGCAAAATTGGTGGTTTAAATGTCTTGATAACCAACCCACGAGACATGCCTGGTTTTGTTAAAGAATTAAGCAAATTTAAATTTACCGTCATTACTGGCGTAAACACTTTGTTTAATGGATTGCTTAATACACCTGGCTTTGAAAAGCTCGACTTTAGCCGCTTAAGTTTAACACTTGGCGGTGGTATGGCTGTACAGGAAGCCGTTGCAAGACGCTGGCAGCGGGTAACGCATCGGCCATTATCCGAAGCATATGGTTTAACCGAAACATCGCCTGCGGTTTGCCTCAATCCAATCACAATTAGTGAATATAATGGAACCATTGGTGTACCTATTGGCAGTACTGAAGTGACAATTCGCGATGCTGATGGCAAAGAACTGCCGACAGGTGAGTCTGGAGAACTATGGGTACGTGGACCACAAGTTATGCGGGGATATCTTGATCGACCGGAAGAAACCGCAAAAGTCCTTAATGATGAAGGCTGGTTTGCAACGGGGGATATTGCCATCATGAACGAAAAAGGATTTTGTAAAATTGTTGATCGCAAAAAAGATATGATTTTGGTATCTGGCTTTAATGTTTATCCTAACGAGATAGAAGATGTTGTTGCTGATAATAAAAAGGTGCTCGAAGTTGCTGCGGTTGGCATTCCATCAGAATCTAGTGGTGAAGTAGTAAAAATATTTGTCGTTAAAAAAGATCAGTCTCTCACCGAAGAGGAGCTGATTGCTCATTGTCGCCAAAATCTGACAGGATATAAAGTACCCAAAGTGGTTGAATTTAGAGATGAACTGCCAAAGTCAAATGTTGGAAAAATTTTACGTCGCGAATTAAGAGACGAAACAAAAAAATCAGTTTAAAAGAGAGTTATTATTAAAACAATGTCCTCATTATCGCCACCGGTCTATTGGATAGATTCACAACAACAGTTTATTGAAGCCATTGACCGATGGCATAGTTCACCATTCTTGGCAATCGATACAGAATTTGAACGACGTACGACTTATTTTCCAATTCTCGCACTATTACAGATATATGATGGAGATGCCGTCTATTTAATTGATCCGCTCGCAGTAGAATGTACTGATAGTTTTCGCCAACTTTGCGCTGATGAAAGTAAGGTAAAAATTTTACATTCGGCCAAAGAAGATATCGAAGTCCTTTTTCATTCATGGCATTGCCCCATTAAAAACTTATTTGATACACAAGTGGCTTATGCGTTTACTCAAGGAACAATATCGATTGGTTATGCGGCAATAGTTAATGAGCTTTGTCAGCAAGAAGTATCTAAAGAAGAAACGCAGTCAGATTGGCTGAAGCGACCTTTAACCCAAGATCAACAAGCTTATGCAGCTAATGATGTCATCTTTTTACCAAAACTCTATCAAATATTGTCAAAGCAAATAACTGAGCAACCATTTAGTGACTGGTTTGTTGCAGAATGTCAGGAGCTTTGTGAATTGATTGAGCAACAATTACTTGATGACGAAGATTATCGACAGGCTAAAGAAGTGTGGCGACTAAATGGAACTCAACTGGCATTGTTTAAACTGTTATATAACTGGCGTGAAACAACCGCAATAAAAGAAAATCGGACTAAAAATCACATCGCAAAAGATCCGCAATTGGTTCAACTGGCTATCGTTATGCCAAAGAATAAAAATGATTTTTATAAAATACAAGGATTACACCCAAAATCGGTACGATTGTATGGTGAAGCGATTTTACAAATTGTTAATTCGTTTTTACAGAAAGATGGGCAAACACAATCCATTGTACCTAACCCCCGAAATATCGAACATTTTAACCAGTTGTCATCGGCGCTAGCGAATGTTGTTGAACAGTTTGCTAAACGTCATCAGATTGCAACACCTGTTTTAGCTAGTAAGCGCATGATACGAAAATTAACATTTGCTTTTTTAGCTAAGGAAAAATTACCGTCTGGTTGGACTGGGTGGCGTGCAAGCGTATTAATGCCACTTTTTCAGCCTGTTTTAGCAGAATTTCAACTGGCTTAATTCATTTTTGTAATTTAGTCTTTCAATTCTCTTTACTCGGTAACCAGTGATATAATCAACTGTTAATCAAGCTAAACAATCGGAATTACCAATGCTAGCCAGTGTGTATCGCAGTAACAAAAAAGATGAAATGTATTTGTACATTTCTGTGAAAGATGATTTTTCTCAAGTACCAGAATCGCTTATGAAAATTTTTGGTAAACCCGAATTTGCATTGCAAATTAACCTTGGTAAACGTGATAAGTTATCAAGAGTTGATATTGAAGAGGTAAAAACAAAATTGCAAGAAGACGGATATTTTTTACAAATGCCTCCGAGCATACATGATAATTTAGCTGGTATATTAAAGAAAAAGTAACTTAAGGTAAGACATGAAAATAATTTTAACCATTATTTTTCTCGGCATTAGTATTTTTGGAACTGATCCAATTGCATTAGCGGCAGAGCAAACACCTGAGACGTTTAATCAATGGAAGAACACTTTAAAACAAGAAATTCAAGCGCAAGGTCTCTCTGAGCAGGCGGCACAGCATTTTATTGAATCACTGCATTACATTAAGAGAGTGATTGAACTTGATAGACGCCAGCCTGAAGGCACTATGACTCATGAAGAATATCTTAAAAAAGTTATTCCTGAAAGTAAGGTAAAAGCAGCACGAGCGGCATATAAAGCAAATAAAAAGCTATTAAAAGCCGCTGAAAGTGAGTCTGGCGTAGCTGCTAAGTTTATTGTTGCCCTGTGGGGTAAGGAAACTCATTTTGGTAAGGTTACTGGCAATTATCATGTGCCGAGTGCTTTAGCGACACTTGCTTTTGATGGCCGTCGAGCGAGTTTTTTCAAAAAAGAGTTATTGGCTGCTGCAAAAATTATTGGGGAAGGCCACATTGAACTCGAACAAATGAAAGGCAGCTGGGCTGGGGCAATGGGAAATTGCCAATTTATGCCGAGTAGCTTTTTGCGCTATGCGGTTGATGCCAATAATGATGGTAAAAAGGATATTTGGGGCGACAAAGAGGATATATTTGCTTCGATGGCCAATTATTTACGTGAATCAGGTTGGCAGTCAGATGAAACTTGGGGCCGACAAGTTAAATTAACCCAGCCGTTCACTGCTTACCAATTTGGCAAGGCTCATCGTCAGTCTTTGAATGCCTGGCAGCAACAGGGCGTTCGCCGCGCAGATTTAAGTGACTTGCCGCAAACTGATATGCAAGCGTATCTTATTTCGCCAGGTGGTGAAAATGGGCGTATTTATTTAGTATATGATAACTTTGATGTGCTGATGCGCTGGAATCGTTCACACTATTTTGCTACAGGAGTCGGCTATTTGGCTGATCGCGTGGGTTATCCCAAAATAGATTAAGTGTAGTTGTGCCCGGTTGAGTGCAATAAGATTTAGATTGCGTGAGTTAAATTTGGGTCGACTAAAAAACAGATTGTTTTAGTATCATATAGCCAGTGCTTTACGGAGTATTGTTAATGAATCAATGGTTTACAGTTAGTTTGCAAGACAGTACCGGTGAGTTAGTTCCGTTTACTCAACCTACTAGTAAAATCGTTTGTGTCGGAAGGAATTACATCGCACATGCGAAAGAGTTGAATAATCCTATTCCCGATTCGCCAATTTTATTTATTAAACCTAATTCTTGTCTTGTAAATTTACCTGATGGTGTGAAATTGCCAATCACTTCGTCAAGTTGCCACCATGAGCTTGAAGTTGCTATTTTAGTTGGCCAACAAATGTCCAATACTTTACCTGAGCAGGTAGCAGATAATATCGCGGGTATTGGACTTGGTCTTGATTTGACATTGCGAGAAATTCAAAGTGAACTTAAAGCAAAAGGTCAGCCTTGGGAAAAAGCAAAATCATTTGATGGGGCATGTCCTGTTTCACCATTTATTGCATATAACAAAAAACAGATTAATTTAGATAAAATCACTTTTCAGTTGATTAAAAATGGCCAAGTAACACAAACGGGTAATACAAATGATATGCTATTTAAAGTAACTGATTTAGTTGCCACCATTTCTCAACATTTTACCCTTTATCCTGGTGATATTGTATTAACTGGGACTCCGGCAGGAGTAGGAGAACTCCATTCTGGCGATCAGTTGGTTGTTTCGTTAAACGACTTGCAATGGTCAACAGCAGTTATTTAAAGATTTTAGTTGTTACTTATATATTTTAGTAATTCAATTCAGGTTAGGAAATGAAAGGGAAAGAAAAAGATCGGTTTTGGGAGCGTATTCCAATGCAGGAACTGTCGGAAAAACAATGGGAATCCCTATGTGATGGTTGCTGTAAATGTTGTGCTTACAAGCTGCAAGATGAGGATACTGAAGAGATGGTATTTACCAACGTAGTTTGTAAATACCTCGATTTAGAAGCGGGACGGTGTACCGTTTATGATGAACGCCAAAAATATGTGCCAGATTGCATAAAGGTGACTCCGCAAAATGCCACTGAGCTAGAATGGATGCCAAATACTTGTGCCTATAAGCTGGTGGCAAATGGTGAGCCTTTGCCGCTTTGGCATCCCTTAGAAACTGGTGATCCGCGATCGACCATGTTGTCAGGTAATTCTGCTGTAGGTAAGGTCATTAGTGAAGATACCATCGATTTAGATGATATCGAAGATTACGTCGTTAGTGATGATTACTTTGAGCAGGTTCATAAAACTGATTAACCAGTCAGTTTAATCCAGCTCCGGCGGTTCACCTTGTTCCATCATTTCCAGCAGTTGTACGGTTATCGCGACAAAATCATGATCCGTAATAATCCCAACAATTTGGTTTGCATTATTCACCACGGGTAAGCAGCCAAATTTTTTCTTATGGATCAATAAAGCGGCATGGGTAATTGTTGTATTACTTGTAACCGTAACAATATCATTTGTCATAATATCAGCAATTAGCGTACCCGATTCAATTTTGGCCAGTTCTTCCTGATTGACAAAGTTTTGTGATGAAATCGAATTGGCCAAGACATTGCGTTCGCTAACTAAACCAATTAGTTGCCGATCTCCTTCGACTATTGGTAGGTGTCTGAAACCATGTTTGCGCATCAGACGTCGCGCGTCAGCAAGACTGTCATATCGAGTCAGAGTAATGGGATTGGGTGTCATGACATCTTCTACAGCCAGCATATTCTTCACCTCTTAGCAATTGTAGCTATTATCAATAAGGTTTAAATAAAGATCTATTTTAGTACATTTTATTCTAAAATAGACAAAGAAGTCGGTTTTTGATGCGGATCAACTAACAAATGATCAATAAACGGAATAACTTCACTTTTTACAATAAGTTTCAGCTCTATCTAACTGAATAATATGAAAATTCTTTAAAATTCAGCTACACTAATGGATGTCTGAATTGATATGATGATAACGATGGCGACATTAATGAAAAAACTAAGAAATCTGTGGTTGACTTCTTTTCTGGTGTACGGCGCATTGTTGGCTGTTCATGTTAACGCGAAAAATGCGCGAGTTACACCTGATGTCAGGGTACTGATTGATATTTCGGGTAGTATGAAAAAAAATGATCCGGAAAATCTGCGAGTACCAGCGCTGCAATTAATTACCAATTTACTGCCTAAAAAGTCTAAAGCCGGTGTATGGACCTTTGGTCGATACGTCAACATGATGGTGCCTTTATCAGAAGTTGATGAAAATTGGCAGAATAAAGCCACTCAAACTGCAAAAAAGATAAATTCAGCTGGGTTGTATACCAATATTGGTAGTGTCATGGAAAAAGCCAGCTTTGGTTGGAATAGCCCCGATCCTGACGAAAAACGAAGTTTGATTTTGTTAACTGATGGTATGGTTGATATTTCAAAAGATCCACAGGTGAATGCTAAAGAACGTGAGCGTATTATTCAAAAAGTCTTACCCAAACTCAAAAAAGCGAATGTTGCCATTCATACCGTCGCTTTATCACAAAATGCCGATCATGAACTGCTAAAATTATTGTCCAGTCAAACTGATGGTTGGTATCAAGCGGTTGATAATGCTGAAAAACTACAAAAGGTGTTTTTAAAGATTTTTGAGCAGTCAACACAGCGAGACAATTTACCTTTAACGGATAATCAATTTACGGTTGATAACAGTATCGAGGAAATGACTTTATTGGTGTTTAAGAAAAGTGCTGCTGAGCAGGTCGCATTAATTGACCCTCAAGGACAGAAGATTAGTCACGGGAGCGATAACGGTAATGTTCGCTGGTTTTCTGCTGACGGGTATGCACTGATTACGGTCAAAACGCCTCAACCGGGTAACTGGAAAATAGAAGCCAATGTTGACCCTGACAATCGGGTTATGGTGGTTAGTAAACTAGGACTTAACATTAACCCGGTACCGAATAATCTACTATCGGGTGAGTCGATTGATTACCAAATGGAACTGCTTGAAGATGGTACTAAAATCACCAAAGAAGATTTTCTCAAACTCATCAACGCCAGGCTTCTACAAGATAAGAATGGTCAAGCAAGTAAAATGGCGATGTTTTATGACTCAGGTAGTCATGTTTTTAAGCAGAGCTTTTTTACTGATGAATTTGAGGGGGTATTACAGCTGACTCTTGAAGTCAAAAGCCCAACATTTGAGCGCATGAGAAACCATGCTGTTAATATCTATGGTTCGCCACTAATTACAGAAATTCAACAGTCAGATAGTCTTGAGCAACCGCATTTAATTCGCTTTCAAGTCAGAGAGGATATCGTTGATGCCTCAACACTGCAGGTTAATGCGACTATCCGCTACCCCGATCAAGAAAAACAATATCGAGTGATTGATGACTTTTCAAGGCCGCTAGAATTAAAGGTATTTCCAGCGGGTGGTGAATACTCTGTTGCGTTGGATATCAGCGGCAAAACCAGCTTGTCGCGTAACTTTACAGTCTCTCCTGCACCGGTTGTATTTACCGCAAAAGCGATTCAAAGTGAGCAGCTAGTGGGTGAAACGCCACAAGACGATACACAAGAAGCAACAGAAGTACCCAATCTGACCGAACAGCTTGCAGCACAAATAACGGATAGTGCTCAGGAAGAAGCTGCTACAGAGCCTCAAGAGCATGAAAAAATTGAAGAGAATTCTAAGCCCGAAACGCTACCAACTCAAGATAATGAAGATGTCGCTCCCCCTGAGCAAGAAGAGAGCAACATACGCATGTGGGTTTATATAGGACTTGGTGCGAATTTGTTTATCGGGTTGCTTGGTTTTCTTGGTTGGAAATTAATTAAAAAGAAAAATCAAAGTAATACGTATTCAATGACGAGTGAGTTAGGGTTGGATGACGAAGAAGATGATGACGATGACCAAGACGATGATAGAGAAGAAAGCCGCGAAGACAAAAAATAAACAGATTTTAAACTAATCTATTATTCGTATTGGATAAATGTCGATTATTCTTATTTAAAATAAATATTTTAATGATTATCATATTGAGAAAAGTCAACGACGACCAACAGGAAAAGTTTTCATGAGTGATTCAGTCATATCTTGGCTGCTGGTTGCAGAAATAGCTCTGCCTTTTGCCGTGTTAAGTATTGTATTAATTTTCATAATCATTCGCGGACGTAAAAGTGCCAAAGAAGCTGCTCGTAATTTAATCTTAAAAATTAAAAATAACGAAGAAGGCGAAAAAGAGGCGACCTATAACTTTTTAACCCAAAAACTGTCGATTGAAGAATCGGAAGCTAAAAAGTTAGCTAAAAAGATTATTAATGAACGCAAGTTCTTGTTTCGAAATTTAATCAGTGGTTTTCTTGATAAAAATACAGATGCGATAGCTTCTCTTGAGGCTGATATGTCAAGAATTGTTGCACGCTATCATTCTCTCGATATTCAACCTCAGGCAAGTGAAACGATAGTTGAGGATAATCCAGAAAACCTGGAGAAAATCCAAGAGTTACAAAAGGAAGTGAAAACCCTCAAGCATGAAGTCCATGTAACATTAACCACTTTGAATAATATATTTGCAGAATTTAGTTCGATGTTTGGAGAAGAAGTTCCCGATACTGAAATGTCTGTAGATCAGATTATTACTGCAATGGAGTCATTTTCAGATAAATCAGTTGCTGGGCGAGATGATGATGAGCCTGCGGATGAATCTGATGATCTGATGATGGGTATGTCTGATGAAGATGATGAGCTCGATGCTTTTGCCGAGGAAATCGAAGAGGTATCTTCTGAAGATGTCGAATTGGCAGATCACGATGAGGCTGAATTATCGGCGGACGAATTAGCAGAGCCAGCCCCCGAAAAAGAAGAGCTGGATTTCTCTATTGATGATGAACTTGATGATATTGATAGCGCGCTGGATGAATTAGAGTTGGGAGATGCCGGTGGTGCGAGCCAATTATCGAATGATGAGCCAAGCTGGGATGAAGCTTTTGAGGAAAGTGGCGATAATAAGAAAGAATGAAGTTTATACAGTAAGTTATTAAAATCTGTTTGAATTATGATCATGTCGAGTGTTATTTATTCAAGATTAAAAAAAATTAAAAAAAATTTAAATATTTCGTTGACAGATACCGAGTGTAACCGTATTATGGCGCCCGCTGAAACGCACTAGCAAACAGAAACTTACTGAACGGGTTTCTTAGACATAAAGCGTCTTTAAGCAGAATTAGTAAGTCAATTAATTGTTGAACTATTAATTTTAGATTTAAAGTATTTCGATGTCATGCTAGACCGGTGCGGAGTGGTAGTTCAGCTGGTTAGAATACCGGCCTGTCACGCCGGGGGTCGCGGGTTCGAGTCCCGTCCACTCCGCCATATTTATATAAAAAAAAGGCTACTTTATGTAGCCTTTTTTTTATCTGAGTTTTTTAATAATCACTGTCTATACATTTAATATTTCCTTTCTACGCTTTTCTGTATTTCCCTGCTTGAAACTCGACTAAGTAAGCGTTTTTCATCATTACTAAGAATTTTGGGTGTTGATTCAAAGCATAACCCAAGGGATCACTAATGGTAGCCAGTTATTGAGAATTTCATATTTTTAGTGATATGGAACAAAATTAACCTTATTAAACCATATCGCCAGCGTGGAATTACATACTCTGACTAGCTAAATTGGTTGTTATAATTTATGATTATCAAAGTCATATAACAATTAGAGCGTCCACAGAAGAGGGGTAAAGATGAAAAGACTCGCAATTGCAGTTATTCATGGCCTAGGCAGTGAAGAGGAATTTTATTCTGTTGAATTAAAGCATCGAATTACTGAAGAATATGTTAAAGGAGCTCAAGGCCGGCTTGAAGATGACCTGCTTTTTCATGAAATATATTGGGGCGATATTGTCAAAGAAGAGCTGAATAACTTTCAACAACGGGCAAACTACAAAGGCGATTTAGCTTATCAGAATTTGCGTCAGATAATGACTGATACGCAAGCATTAGCATTACTTTATAATCCGGGAACTGAAATTTATGAGTCGATTAATAATCGAATTAAAGATGGTTTCAGGAAGTTTGCATCGCACCGTCGAATTGATGTAGAGAGTACGCCGTTAGTTATTTTGGCACATTCTTATGGTGGCGTTATGATGTCACACTATATCCGCGAAATGCATGCATCGACTTCGAGCATTAACAATTTTGAATCGATGAAAACATTAGTAGGTTACGTTACTTTTGGTAATCCTATGGGAGTTTATGCGTTAAGTGGTGCCAATTCAATTTTGGGCAAACCATGCTCAATTGTCGGTGATGCGTTGGATGATGATATGAAAAAGCGTGCTCGTTGGTATAATTTTTATGACAAAGACGATATTATTGCATATCCATTGAAAGGTTTGTCCGAAGAATTTGATAAACATGTTAATGGTGATTTTGAAATAAATGTAGGAAGTGCAGCAACTTCTTGGAATCCGGCTTGCCATACCGGATATTGGGAAGATAAAGATTTCTATCGCCCAGTTGCTGACTTTATTGGTGAATTAAGAGCACCGCATTCATTCTGGCAAAGTTAGTTCTAGCAAGGTTATTCAAGGATTTCATCCTGCTGATAAAAGCCTGCTTGTTGCGGGCTTTTTTGTGTTTGCTAATCGACGAATGAGTGACGTGCATAAAATAAAAACAATTGGTAATTATGCTCTCTCAACAAGTGCAAACTCGAGATATTGGTCGAATCTTATCTTTACAAAGAGATATACAAAAACGCAAAAATCGTAACCAGCCGACCGAAAAAATGGAACAGAAATTAGCACAGCTAATAGAAACGTCTGTGGCTAAAACACAAAGTTATCAGCAAACCTTAGGGGATATAATCATTGCCCCTGACTTACCAATCGCAGAACACTCGTCTGAAATTATTGAATTATTACAGCATCATCAAGTTATCATCGTGGCTGGTGAAACGGGCTGTGGTAAAACAACTCAGTTACCTAAAATTTGTTTATTGGCAGGATTAGGGAGCCGAGGAGTCATTGGCCACACACAACCGCGCCGTGTTGCGGCAACTAGTGTTGCAAAGCGAATTGCGGAAGAAATTGAAACTCCGTTGGGAGAAAAAGTCGGTTATGCTATTCGTTTTGCGAATAAATATTCGGAAAATACTCGCGTAAAGATTATGACAGATGGTGTTATGCTAACTGAGGTTGAACACGATCCGTTGTTATCTCAGTATGAAGTCATTATTATCGATGAGGCGCATGAAAGAAGTTTAAATATCGACTTCTTAATGGGATTTATTAAACGAATATTACCCAAACGTAAAGAACTCAAAGTCATTATCACTTCTGCAACAATTGATCATCAAAGATTCTCTAAACATTTTAACGATGCACCAGTTGTTACTGTTGAAGGGCGTAGCTATCCGGTTGAAGTAAGATATCGACCACTGGCTGACAATGATGAAGGACAAGATGATCCATTAATCAATAGTATTGTTGATGCGGTAGATGAGTGTTGCGCAGAATCAACAGGTGACATTTTGATCTTTGCTGATGGAGAAGGGCAGATCAAATCTATCATCAAAAAGCTCAAACATGCGGCCAATAATCAATCGCTAAGCCATCAATGGGATATTATGCCGTTATATGCTCGCTTGAGTGTCAATGAACAGCAAAAGATATTTGCTCCCTCAAATAAGCGAAAAATTATTGTTTCAACTAATGTTGCCGAAACATCTTTAACTGTGCCAGGAATTATTTTTGTTATTGATATTGGAAATGCAAGAATCAGTCGATTTAGCCAGCGTAATAAAATTCAGCAGCTACCTGTAGAAAAAATTGCCAGAGCTAGCGCTGATCAAAGAAAAGGGCGTTGTGGACGTATTGCGCCTGGTATTTGCATCCGCTTATACAGCGAAGAAGATTACTTGCAACGTGATGAGTTCACTTTACCAGAAATAAAGCGAACCAATTTATCTGCTGTTTTATTGCGACTAAAAGCAATGAGTGTTGCCAATATTGAAAATTTTCCTTTCATTGAAGTGCCTGATGAGCGAGCCTGGAAAATAGCGCATAGTAGTTTGTACGAATTAGGTGCGCTTGATAACCAGGATGTCATTACTCAAATTGGAAAGTCTATGGCCACGATTCCAGTTGATCCGCAGCTGGCTAGAATTTTGGTGGATAACAAATTAACCGCCGTAAATGAAATGCTGATATTTTGTGCATTAATGAGCGTGAGAGAAGTACGTGAAAGACCACACGACAAACAACAAAAAGCAGATCAGTTACACCAAAAATACCACCAACAAGACTCTGATGTGATGACAGCTATTTCACTTTGGTCACAATTAGAAGAGCAAAGAGTGGCATTGAGTTCGAGCCAATTTAAAAAGTGGTGTACTGATAACTTAATAAATTTTTTAGGATTATTAGAGTGGCGCCGTGTTTATTTTCAATTAAAGGAGTCCGTTACCCAGTTGGGACAAATGATTAATCAAAAAGCGGCAACACTTGAGGAAGTTCATCGCGCTTTGTTGCCAGGATTTATCACCCATATTTTTTATCGTAGTCAAGATATCTACTATCAAGGTGTGAGAGGTTTAAAAGTCTGGCTGCATCCTTCTTCTCTTAGTTTTAAGCAAAAGAAAGCCTGGATGGTTTCAGCGGAAATGATTGAAACTGACAAATTTTATGCGCGTATGAACGCCGAAATCAAACCTGAGTGGGTTGAAGAGGCAGCACCTCATTTACTGAAGAGTCAATATCATCAGGCTCACTGGCGTAAAAAGCGTGGTCAGGTTGTTGCTTATGTTAATCAAACGTTGCTCGGATTGCCGATAGTTTCTAATCGCTTGGTTAACTATGCCAGTGTTGATGAAAAAATCAGTCGAGAAATATTTTTAAAAGAGGGATTGGCTGAAGATCAATTAGCAGAAGCGTTTCCGTTTATTAAAGCTAATCGGGAGAAGCTGGCTTACCTTGAAGCACAAGAGCAAAAGCAACGGCTAAATAATATTCGTATAGACGCCGACAAACTGGCAGAGCGTTATGCTCAAGTATTACCTACACATATCTTGAGTGTGATTAGTTTAAAGCGTTGGTTAAAAAAAGATTTCAAGGCACGGAATCGCTTGTTATCGTTTACTCTAGAACAATTGACTGATAATGCAACTCAAGACCCAGAATCTTACCCAAGCCAATTAAAAGTTAAAGGTGTCATGTTGAATTTAAGTTATTGCTTTGCGCCTGGAACGCCTGAAGATGGGGTTAGTGTAGAAATCCCCGCCAACATGTTAAATCAGTTTAGTGAGCGCGATTTTGATTGGTTAGTGCCGGGTTACTTGCCTGAAAAAATATTAGCGACGATTAAGACGTTACCAAAATCGATTCGCAGAACTTTAATACCTTTATCTGAAACTGCTGAACACTGTTACGCACAACTTATTAAGATTGATCAAACCGGCAAACGATTTTTAGATGAACTCGCAAGCGTTTTACAAAGAATTACCGGTATCCAGATTCAAGTTACTGATTTTGACATGAGTGCTGTCGAACCTCATTTATCGATGAAGTATAAAGTGCCGCTAAAACAAACTTCAGTATTGCAAAGTTCTCTTAATGAATTAAAACAACAGATATCACAAAAAAAACAAGTTACATCGATTAGTCAGAAACAAAAACAACTGTTTAATTGGCCAGATGGTGATTTTCTTTTAGAGAAAACCATTGAACAACAACAAACTATTCGAATTTTTCAAGGGATGAAAGACTGTCAGCAGTTTGTTGAAATTTGCGACTACCCCTCTTTGGTCATTGCGCGCAGAGCACACTTATTTGGTGTTGCCAGGCTTTTATTATTGACACATAAAACGCCACTCAATCAATTTTATAAAAGCTGGCCCGATTATCAACAGCTTGAGCGTTTAAACTTAAGATTTGGTGGCTTTAAAGAATTGTTTGAAATGCTTGCACTGATTACTGCAAAGCAATTGATATTCGATATTCACCCAATTACCCAAAAATCAGTTTTCGATAAAGTTAGCCAACAATTTGCCAATGCTTTTCGTAAAAATCTTGCTGCGAAATTAACTGAAATTATGCCTTTACTAAAGCAACGAGAAAAAATTTATACCACACTGGCATCAATGAATACTCTAGCATACCAGGATTCGATTGATGATATTCGCAATCAACTAAAAGCATTATGGCAAATAGAGAGTTTGATGATTGCCGATACAAAAATGGCAGAGAATTATTCACGTTATATGACTGCGATTGAAGTCAGATTAAAACGCATAACCACTAATTACCCAAAAGAAAGTCAGTCGATGGAAATATGGCAAGAGTGGTCTTCATGGTGGCGCGATTTAATACAGCATAAAAATCGTGAAACCTTACAGGTAACCTTTGATGAGATTTTCTGGATGTTACAAGAGTTTCGAATCAGTCTTTTCTCACCAGGCGTTAAAGTTGTCGGCGGAATTTCAGCCAAAAAGTTACAAGTGCAGTTTGAAAATCTCGAAGCGGCCCTAGATACCCTTTAACAGAATAGGTCGGAGGTGTTTGGCAGTTATTAATAATTACTCAGCAAATACTTTACATTTCAATTAAATAGGACTAAAGTACTACTTGTTTGAATGGTGATTGCCTGAATGCTATAACAATGGAACGGGCTTCTAGCCAAATTGGGAGATAACTGAGTGAAAGATTTAACTGCCAGACAAAATGAAGTCTTTGAAATACTCAAAGAATATGTCGAAGACTATGGTATTGCGCCGACCCATGTAGAATTAGCCAAATTAATTGGTGTGAGTTCTTCTAAAGCTGCGGCAGACCATTTAAAGGCGTTGGAAAAGAAAAACGTTATCAAAATATATCCTGATAAGCCTCGTGGTATTCAGATACTAACGCCAATTGACGAAAATGAGTTACCACTAATCGGCTCTGTCGCTGCAGGCTTACCCATTGAAGCAATTGAAAACGTTGAAGCTTATATTACTATCCCTGAGGTTTTAAAACGCAATAAGCCCACATTTTTACTGCGTGTTAGAGGTGATAGCATGATAGATGCCGGTATTTTGGATGGTGATTTGATTGCCGTTCGTAAAACTAATACCGCTGAAGTTGGACAAATTGTTGTTGCACGAATTGATGATGAAGTCACCGTAAAGCGATTAGAGCGACAAGGCGCCAACGCGGTATTGCAACCAGCTAATGAGCACTATCAACCGATAATCTTACCCGCTGAAGATCTTGCCATAGAAGGCAAATTTGTCGGTTTAATTCGCGCTTGAATATATTATTAGACTTTTGCCGTAAACTGCATCTGCCTGTCGCGATATAGACTTATTAAACGCAGTTTACATGCTTTAATTGTTATTAACAGGCAATTCTAAACCAGTATCAATAGCTAAGCTCTCGCTTTACAAAGACAGTTCATTTTAGAAGACAGTCTATATTAGAATACAGTCAATATTAAAAGACAGTCCGTCTTGCCATCGCATATTGCAAAAACAGCCTATATCAGATAAACACTCTACATACCAGAAACAGCCTATTTGGCAGAGTTAGTCTTTTACTAGAAAAAGTGGTTATTTAACAAGAGTGTTTGTTCAGCAATAGCATGCGGTTTGAATTAATGGTCAATAGACCGTTGTTTTATCTCTCGATATAGAAAATCCAAGCGTATTAGATTGAAAAATATTCGCTGGCAATTCGTTATTTTTATAATTTTATAATGTCAAAATCAGGTTAATCACGACTATTTTAGACAAATTTAATAAGTGGTTATTATTGGGTATTAGTGTTTTGAATAAAAATTATATTTAGATACCTAATAAAAAACTACTCTATATATAACTTTCTGTGTTTAAAAATATTTTATCGTTTATTGTTGAAAAATTCAGGTATTAAATGTACTAGGTAATACATAATAGTTATGTAAAGCAATGAGTTAATGTTTGTTATCATCTCAAATCAGGGCATTATCATTCAGGATGTGATTAGCCATAATTCTATGATTAAAAACTTTATAATCCTAGGTATTGCAAGTGATGTAGGCATTTGGTCTAACACTTTCAGGTCTATATAAGTACGTGTATTTTCGGGGATTTTCCGCTAAAATAGATTCCTTTTGTCAATCAGCTTTAAAGACTCAATCTGAATGAAATTTATTATCAAGTTATTCCCCGAAATAATTGTTAAGAGTAAGCCTGTTAGAAAACGTTTAATCTCGCAGTTGAAGAAGAATTTGCGGAAAATTCTTACGCCACTTAATGAAAATATCGAAGTGGTTGGTTCTTGGGATTATCTCGAAGTTAGAATGATTTCATCTGATACTAACTTAATCACTGAAAGTGACTCAGTTGAAAAGTCTGCAGTGGCACAGTTGGCAGAAGATATTTTAACTCGTTTAAAACAAACGCCTGGTATCGATTTCATTCTTAAAGTAAATACCCATCCCTTTGAATCTTTAGATGAAATAGCGGATATAACCGTTCAAACTTATGCTGAAGAAGTGAAAGGAAAAACATTTTGTGTTCGTGTTAAACGTAGCGGACAACATCCTTTTAACTCTACCCAGATAGAGCAAAAAGCTGGTGGCGCACTTTTGCATAACAGTGAAGCAAAAGGCGTGGAGTTGAAATCACCTGAAGTAAAGGTGCAGCTGGAAATTCGTCAAAATAAACTTTATACAATTGAGTCGAGAACTCCTGGTTTGGGGGGCTTTCCTCTTGGCCAACAGGAATCATGTATCAGTTTAATCTCGGGCGGATTTGACTCATCAGTGGCCAGTTATTTAATGATCAAACGCGGAGTTCGTACGCATTTTTGTTTTTTCAATCTGGGAGGGATGGCCCATGAAGTCGGCGTAAAACAAGTTGCTCATTATATCTGGCAGAAATATTCTTCCTCTCACCGAGTGTTATTCATCACGATACCATTTGAACAGGTGGTAAGTGAAATATTGCAAAATGTTCATCATTCTCAAATGGGCGTTATTCTTAAGCGAATGATGATGCGAGTTGCAGAAAAGGTCGCATTGGAATTTAATGCGCCAGCTATTGTAACCGGAGAATGTATTGGTCAGGTTTCTAGCCAAACATTGACTAATTTATCGGTCATTGACAAGGCAACACAAGCGATTACATTACGACCACTTATTGCGATGGATAAACAAGAAATTATCAGTATTTCTCGCGAAACTGGCACTGAAGAATTTGCTGCATCTATGCCTGAGTATTGTGGAGTAATTTCTGATAAGCCGACAACTTGCGCAAAACTTGAAAGAGTTGAGCATGAAGAATCGCGATTTGATTTTGCAGTATTGGAGCAAGCATTTGCTGCTCGCCGAGTAGAAAATATTGACGAACTTTATCAGTCAAAATCTAATATTGATGATATTGAAGTAGTATCAATGCCGGCAAAAGATGATGTGATTATTGACATTCGTCACCCACAGGAAGTAGTTGCTAAACCGATGATATTAACCAATAATCAAGTGATTGAAATTCCCTTCTTTAAACTGCAATCAGCAGAAAATCTTAATCAAGACGCACAATATTTACTATATTGTGATAAGGGGATTATGAGTCAGCTTCAAGCTGAAGAACTTCAACAGCGTGGTTATCAAGTTAAAGTATACCAACCATAGCATGAATTAATTACATGCCAAATAGTTTTTTAATGAATAAAAAGGGAGAGATTATCGAATGAAAGTTGATGGTATCCGAGTTTTTATTCCGTGTAAAAATTATGAGCTATCAAAAGCTTTTTATCAGGCTCTTGGGTTCAATTTAACATTTGAATCAACCGAAATTTGTGAGTTTGTAAGAAACGAATGTTCGTTCTTGCTGCACAACCATTACCATGAAGGTTTAGCAAAAAATTTAAATATTCAACTCTCTGTTTTGAATATTGATGAGGTTTACCAAAAACTCCAGTCACTTTGCGGATTTAATATTCGCTTTAAACCGCCAAAGGTTAAGGCGTGGGGGAGTGTTATTTATTTGTGGGGGCCATCAGGTGAACTTTGGCATATAACGCAGTTTGATACCGAGTAAATTTTTCACTCACCAAGCTCACCATCAGTATTGGTTATCGACAACCGTAACTTTTAAACGTGATTATTATTCAATATCAAATTGTCACTGAGTATCTGATTATTTGAATTATTTACAATGCAAATTTTTATCATTGGCATCTTCTTGAATCCCATCTTGATTGCTATCTTGTGAATGACGCATTCTGCCCGCTTTACTAATAATTAATGCTCGAGCTAATTCAGGTTTATTTTTCCAACAGAATAAAAAAGTACCATTTTGATGGTTTGTGATGCCTGTTTGATGCCATTGAAAAGAGTTTCGATATCCAAAGGCTTTAAACTTTAAAGAAAGTTGAGGATGATTTAAGTTTTGTACATAAATCATTGATTCACTTTTGTCTTTTTGTCGGTTTTCATTCAAATCAATAAATGCCATAAAACCATCAGACCAATTATTATTGCACTTAAGTTGGTCGTCCGTTGGACACACCGTAATTTTTGATTTTTCTAGAATTGCTTGTTTGCGCGCGTTTTGTAACAGATATTTAAATTGACTGACTTGTGTTGCTATTTTTTGTCGATCAATAAATTGATTAAATGATGGAAGAGCAAAACCAAAGAGTAAAGTGAGTATGGCAAGGGTAAATATTAAATCGATAAAGGTAAATCCATTATGCTGCGAAATAAATGTCCTTTGTTGTTGCGATATTGGTTTATTTATCAACAACGACCCCTCTAATTTATTAGGTTTTAATGGTAAACATTGAGGCACGACGATAACAGCGCATTTTGTTCGTTTTACTAAGCGATTAGCGTTTGTTCGCGTAATGGTATTAATATTGTTACTTGGTAATGAATTGAGAAGCTTGATTAACATGTTGTTATCCTTAACTTATTATTATTGATAAATTGGCAATAAATTATAAGTTAACTCGATAACACTTCAATCAGAGTAATTCTTAATCAGTTATCAGATTCTGACGTTTTGGTGCGTAAGAAATCTACTTATGTCAGTCAATTGCAAGTTTTTTGAGTTTGTAACGCATGGCTCTAAAACTGATTCCTAACAATTTTGCTGCTTGAGTTTTGTTGCCGTCGGCAGCTTGCAGTGCCTGATTGATCTCAAAGGTCTCTATTTTTTCTAAATATTCATCGAGACTTAGATGACCTCGTTCGCCAATGGGTATATTGGATTTAAGTGGTAGCATACTGCTTGATGATTGGGGTAAATTTAAATCCTCTGCACAAATTTCTTCGTCATTACATAGTGTAATTGCGCGTTCTAGCAGGTTCTCTAGTTCTCTAATGTTACCCGGAAACTCATAATGACACAGTCGGTTAAGTGCGTCTTGCGATAGTCTGAGGTGTCCAACACCATGAACTTGCGCTAATTGGTTGAGTAAATATTCCGCAATTTTAGGAATATCTTCGACTCTGTCGCGCAAGGCGGGAACGGTTAATTCTATTACATTGATACGATAAAACAGATCTTGTCGAAACTCATCGGTTTCAACTAACTTTAACAAATTTTTATGGCTGGCACTTAAAATGCGGACATTGGTGGGGACTTCTGTTTCGCTGCCTATTGGTCTAACCGTTTTCTCCTGAATTGCTCGTAATAACTTTACCTGCATGGGCAGCGGAAGTTCAGCTATTTCATCGAGAAACAAAGTACCACCGTTAGCCGATTGAAACAGTCCTTTTTTATCATTGATTGCACCGGTAAAGCTGCCTTTTTTATGTCCAAAAAACTCACTTTCCATCAATTCAGAAGGTATAGCGCCACAATTGACTGGCACAAAAGGCGCGTCGCTACGCGGTCCCTTAAAGTGAATAAGCCTGGCAACTAGCTCTTTGCCTGTACCAGATTCGCCGTTAATAAATACGGGAGCCTGACTGCGGGAAAGTTTAAGAATTGTTTGTTTGAGCTGCTTCATGACAGAAGTATCGCCAATAAGCTGCTTTTTAGGGCGCGCAGGAATTTCTTTGGCCGATTTATTTGGTAAATTAAGCTTGATTGCTGAACCAATCAGGTTTTTCAATGCGTGTAAGTCAACTGGCTTAGATAAAAAGTCAAAGGCACCCGCTTTCATTGCCTCAATGGCAATTTCCATATTACCGTGAGCTGTAATTAAGGCCACAGGGAGATTAGGGTAATTGGTTTGTATAAACTGAATTAATTCAATCCCATCGCCATCAGGTAGTCGCATATCTGTGAGACAAACATCAAATTCCTGATTTTCAAGGTGTTGATATGCCTGAGCCAGATTTTCAGCCTTAAACGTGTCAATACCCATCCGTACCAGTGTAATGCTTAGCAACTGCAAAATATCTGGTTCGTCATCGACAATTAATGCAACGGGTGTTTTACTCATGAATAATTTCCAATCATTTTAATCGTTAGCTGATTGATTTTAATCGCTTTTTCATATGGTATCGAATTAATTATCTAATAAATTATCCGCTACTACCAGTCATTACATCATTTAACTGTTTAATTGAGCATGTGCTGATTTATCGCTGAGTTAAATTGACGGCTGAAAAGCTGATTCGAAAACACGATCCGCCTTTGGTGAGCGGAATATGGTCAAGTCGAGCATGATTAGCTTCGCAAAGTTCTTTAGAAAGATATAGACCTAATCCAGAACCGGTACGCGAAGTGGTGAAAAAAGGTTCAAATATTTTTTCTGCTATTTCTGGTGAAATACCCATACCGCGATCAATGACATCTAAAAAGATAGTGTGGCTATGTGGCTCGATGCCAATCATGATTTGGACATATGGGATGCCCGTATTTTCTTTGCTATACCGGGCTGCATTGTCGATAAGGTTGGTCAATATTTGTGTTAACTGCGACACATCAAAATGAATTACCAAATTATTTGAATGATACTGAGTTGAAATTTCTGGCTTTTCTTCTTTGCCATTAATATATTCCTGTAACATGATAGGAATATATTTTGATAGATTTATCTCTTTAATCTGTAAAACTTTTCGCTGTGACAGGCACATAATATTTTCAATAATATCGTTTACCCGCCGTGTATTTTTTTCAATTATTTCCAATAAGTCAGAATTTTCTGGACTGATTTCATTCGATTCACTCATTAATTGCGCCGCATGACTAAGCGCTCCTAAAGGGTTTCTGATCTCATGAGCAATCGATGCAGTTAAGCGCCCAAGTGATGCAAGTTTTAGGCTTTGTGCCTGTTGGTTAAGGCGACTATTGTCTTCAATGAAAATAATGGCATTTTCTTTACTCTCCGCAATTGGCGAAAAATTTGGTAGTAAAGTGGGACCTGTTGCTGTATTGCGAAAAGATTTTGAACGATAGCTGTGATTTCTGCGCCAAAGATTGAGTTGTCTGGCTAAGGGGGAAGATACCTGCTCAAGGGTTCTGGATTTAGTCGATTCAGGCATTCCAAGATGGATCCAGGCTGCGCGATTAATTAATAAAATAGCATTTTGTCCATCGACGACAATAACGCCTGTTGACATAAACTGAATGATTTCTTCATTCAGTCTTTCCATATTTTCTAAGCCCTTAATTGACTCTTTGGCAACCGATTCATATTGGGTCACTTTGCGTGATAAATAAAATGAAAGTAGACTGGTTGCCATGAGAGTCAGTGATAAAATACCAACATGAGCCATACCATTTTTATCTCCAGTGTCGATTAGCCCAGAATACAGTTCTTCGCCAAAGATTGCACATGACGCAAGAATTGAAAAACCCAATGCACCAGGATGTCCGGTTAAAATACTTGCGGCTGAAGTGCTTACCGCAATTAATACACCAAGACCGCTGGCTGTACCGCCGCTGGCATGCATCAGTAAAACAATGAGTCCTATATCGATGAGTACCTGAATTTCTAATTGAAGGTAGAAAAAGCGTTGGTAAAACAGGCTCAAAATAAAGGTAATTATTGAGTAAAACATGAAACTGAGCGAACAGACGTAGTACAACTCAGGATTTCGCGAGCCTAGCAGACTAAAATTCAGATCAACCATACCTATCGAGTAAAGCAATACCGCAAGGATAACTCGATAGGTAGAAAATATTTGTAAGGCGCGCCAAGAAGAGGAAAAGGGAAGAGCGCTTTCCACTGCCAGCGTCATGTATTCAATCCTTGATAATATGCCCTTAACGAATTAATCATATATGGTTGGAATTGGTCGTCGCTTATGCTGGGTTTTAAGATAAGTGTTGACCAGCTTGTCTGTAACAAAATCATCAACAGGTTTGCCTTCAAGAAAGTCATCAATCTGCTCATAAGTTAAACCCAGCGCAGTTTCATCTGTTTTGCCCGGATCAAGACACTCCAGATCAGCGGTTGGTGTTTTATTAACCATAGCAATAGGTGCGCCTAAATGAGCGGCTATTTGTTTGATTTGGCGTTTATTGAGGCCAAATAAAGGAATCAAATCGCAGGCTCCGTCACCCCATTTGGTAAAAAAGCCGGTAATGTTTTCGGCTGAATGATCGGTACCTAAAACCAGCCCGCCTACTAGCCCGGCAATATGATATTGTGCGGCCATTCGCATTCGGGCTTTGGTATTTCCTTTGGTAAAATCTTTGAGAAAATGTGAATCAGTCAATTGCGAATATTCGGCAAGCTGCGATTCTACCTGATTGAATAGACTATCGGTGCTATCTTTGACATTGATTTCAAGGGTGACAGATGGATTGATAAAAGTGATTGAATTTTGAGCATCTCTTTCATCTGCTTGTGTTGCATAAGGAAGCCTAACCGCAAAAAACTGATAGGGACAATGCTCTATGTCAGAAATATCAGGATCAGAAAATTCATTCAATTCATTAATTGCTAGTTGTGCCAGTTTTCCTAGCGTGGAAGAATCGATCCCACCGCTAATGCCTAAAACCAGATTTTTTAGACCAGAATTAACCAAGGTGTTTTTAATAAAATCAATTCGACGTCTGATTTCAAACTCAATATTTATGGTTGGTTGGACTTTCATCGCTTCAATGATTTGTTGGGCACTAGTCAAGGTTGTCTACTCGTCAGTTAAAAGAATTAATTGAGTTAATTAATTGGGTTAGTTAGTTAACTTGCAATATTAGCATACTCAGTCATGAATTTAGATATGATTCATCACCACTCAATGAATAATCGTAAATTTTAATTCCCTTAAACATAGGTTAAATTTAATGAAGCTTGGCTCAAAAATCGCGATTAAAGATTACTGTTTTACTAGAAAAATTATTTTTCGTGTATCAATACCGAAATCGCAATTGAAAAAAAGGCACGATATCGTTGATAATAGATAACTCTTTGAATAGTTATAAGTTCCTGTTGATTTGGTCTATTATTGAAAAAATTAACAGGTTGTGATTTGAAATAAACCTGAGTTTGGTTGTTATTTTGCCTAGATTAATCGAATATCTGTAATTGGCGAGACATTAACCTGACGGTTTAAATCATCTTTAGAGAATAAAAACCGGTTGTTCACCATGAAAAAGATAGAAGCCATAATAAAGCCATTTAAATTGGATGATGTCCGCGAAGCCCTGAGTGATGCAGGAATCGAGGGTATGACTGTCACTGAAGTCAAAGGGTTTGGCCGTCAAAAAGGGCATACCGAACTATATCGTGGTGCCGAATATATGGTTGATTTTTTACCTAAAACTAAAATCGAAGTCATTATTCCTGACGACCTGCTTGATTTATGTGTCGAAACTATTATGGATACCGCGCGTACCGGCAAAATTGGTGATGGCAAAATTTTTGTGACTTCAGTAGAAAAGGTGATTCGTATTCGAACTGGAGAAGAGAATGAAAGCGCAATTTAAAGCGTAATGTCTAATCTTGAAAATATCTTATCTAAATCACTTATTGATATTTACTAACTAATTGGAATTGGCCAGTTTAACTGGCCAAATCTAGTGCTCTTATCTTTTTATTATTCTTTAAAGCCTGGATAGTTTAATAACAATACTTGCCGTGCGTTTTCGGCCAGATCAGGTAGTTCCAGCAAATTATAGGCTATTTCCATCATTTTAAGCGCATAAGGGACTGAAGGTGTTTTGGGATAATGATCGACCACATACTTGGCTCGTGATACCGCAGCTTGATAGGCTTCTCGACGCATATAGTAATTAGCTACATGAAGTTCATATTCCGCTAACCGGTTGCGCAAATAAATCATGCGTTGCCTTGCATCTTTTGCATAGTGGCTATTCGGGAAAAGACGAACCAGCTCAGCGAAATCGTCAAATGCCTGACGAGCGGTACTAGCATCGCGTTCGGAAAGCGGTGCAGAAAATAACTCTTTACCGAAGCCTTTTTCTGATGAATAGTTAATCAAACCCTTCATATAATAGGCGTATTCCAAGTCTTTGTGGCGTGGATTTTGGCGAATAAAGCGATCAGCGGCAGCAATCCCCGATGCATAATCATTAAGTTTATAATAGGAAAAAATCAGGTTTAGCTGTGCACGGTGAGAATAGGCACCAAAAGGATAAAGACTATCAAGTCGCTCTAAATACTGAACGGCACTGCGATAATTTCCCGAAAGCATTGATTGCTGGGCCCGCTCGAATAACTTGAATGCATTATTGATACGTTGTGCTTCGGTGGTAGTCGCTCTATTGCTCTGACAACCGGCGACGATGGCGATTAATACTAATACAGATATAATTCTTACTATTCTCATTGATTCTCAAAGCCGTTAAAATGGACAGTTTACCAATTACTGAAGCTGATATTGAACTCACACCAGCATTCAACTAATTTTATTTAGTAGCAAAAATAAGCTTGGTAGGTTTATTGGTGCAACTAAATTGGTGCTGCTAACTATTATCTAACTTAACATAATTGGCAGTGTTAACGCGACATTTTACCCCACGGGGTTATCATTCGCTACATTTACAACTCTTATAAGGCTAGATTCGTGTTAAAAAGTTCCGCCGATGAACAGCAGATTATTGAAGTCGACTCACAATACGCCGGGCAAAGGCTCGATTTAGTACTGGCTGATTTTTTTCCAGAACTGTCTCGCTCGCGTATTCAAGCCTGGATTAAAAATGAACAAGTCTGTATTGATGAAAAAGTAGTCATTAAACCCAAGCATAAATTATTAGGTGGTGAAACATTAGAAGTTATTACTACTTTGGCCGATCAAGGCGAGTGGGTTGCAACACAAATACCGTTAAATATTCATTATCAGGATGATAGTCTGATTATCATCAATAAACCGGCTGGATTGGTCGTCCATCCAGCTCCTGGGCATTATACCGATACATTGGTTAACGGATTGTTATTTGAATTTCCCGAACTGCGTAAATTACCTCGTGCTGGCATTGTGCACCGGTTAGACCGAGATACAACAGGTTTATTAGTCGTTGCAAAAACTGCGCAGGCACATAATCATTTGGTTGAGGAATTGCAAAATCGTGCTTTCGAACGTGAATACATGGCATTAGTTCATGGTGAAATTGTTGCTGGTGATACGATTGATTTACCGATTGGAAGACACCCAGTCAGTCGCAAAAAGATGGCTGTTAATGCTCATGGTAAAGAAGCAATAACACACTTTAGAATTGCAGAAAAATTTAAGGCTTTTACCTTACTTAATGTCAAACTTGAAACGGGAAGAACACATCAAATCCGTGTTCATTTGTCTCATTTAAAACATCCTTTGGTTGGAGATCCGGTTTATTGTATTCGTAACTTACGACCTAAAGGTATGGATGATTCATTTACTGAGTTATTTGATAATTTTAATCGACAGGCACTTCATGCAAAACAGTTAGCATTAACCCATCCAGAGAGTAAAGAATGGATGAATTGGTCGTCGTCATTACCTGATGATATGCAACAGCTCATTGAAGCTGTTCGTCAACATGATGAGCAAGTATAGATGAGTCGCATACTTACTGATGCTCTCTATTCGATGTATGCAAATTTATGATCCCAATTAATAAAAGCGTATGATGAAAAATAATGGTCAATCATTGATTTTCCCACAGTGGCCTGCACCCGCCAATGTGAGAGCAGTGGTTACTACGCGAATGGGTGGTGTAAGTATTGGTCGTTATGCTTCATTGAATGTGGCCACACATGTTGATGACAATCCTCAATCTGTGGCACAAAATCGGCAGCAATTACTGGATAATTTGCCAACTCAATCTGGCTTAAAATATACTATTGCCTGGCTAAATCAAGTTCATGGAAATCAGTGTATTGAAGTTTCGCAAAGTACACCACAAAACCAAACTGCCGATGCCGCATTTACCACTAAAAAAAATATCATTTGCAATGTAATGACGGCTGATTGTTTGCCTGTATTATTTGCCAACCGTCAGGGTAGCTGGGTGGCAGCTTGCCATGCTGGTTGGCGCGGTTTACTGGCTGGTGTCATTGAGAATACAGTTAACCAGTACATAAATGTTGAACAACATATTAAACAAAAAGACTCAATAAACACTCAATTTGTTAAAGACCAATCAAGTACAATTAATATAGCAAGTAATATAGCAAGTAATAATAAGCCCCAATTACAGTCATCAACTAATGATTTAATCGCTTTTATTGGTCCCGCGATTTCCCAACGGCATTTTGAAGTTGGCAGTGAAGTTTTTACGCAATTTGTGAGCAAAAATAAGCAATATACGTCGTTTTTTCGTCCAGCTCACAATCAATTTTCTGCGCAAAAATATGACTTTGATTTTGTAGGGCTAGCACGATTTATCATGCAGCAAATGGGGATTGAAGTTTTTGGCGGCGAATGGTGTAGTTTCAATGATGAGCAACGCTTTTACTCATATCGGCGAGATGGACAAACCGGGCGCATGGCGAGTTTAATCTGGATTGAATGATTATTTTAATCGAATGATTTTCTGGGGTGAGTCGAAGCTCATTTAATTGACAATTACATCGGGTTATTGCTGAATTGAGTCAAGACAGAGTTAAGACAAGACAGAGTTAAGACAAGTTTATGATTAAATTCTATTTTTTATTGGTGGTGTTTCTTTGTTGAGTAAAAATATCAATAATATGAAAACCTGGGAATAGTTAGCATGATTAGTTTTGCAGTACTTGCCGTTTTACTCGGTGGAATCGGTGCAGTGCTTTATATTGGAAAAAAGAACAATCAAGCTGATTGGGGACATTGGCTGACCAATATTTTAGATGGATTAATACGAGTTTATTGTCGCCGATATCATCGTCAAAATGATCAAAAAATCAAGATTCCTCAATCCGGGCCGGTCATACTGGCTAGCAACCACATTTCAGGTATCGATCCATTTATTATTATTACCGCAACCAATCGACCCATTCGATTTATGATTGCGCAAGAAGAATATCAAAAACCAATTTTAAACTGGATGTTTCGAGCCGCCGGATGTATTCCGGTTGATCGTGCGGGACGGGTTGAAAAGGCGTTTCGCAGTGTTATTCGAGCCATTCAAGCTGGCGAAGTTGTTGCAATTTTTCCGCAAGGTGGAATCCACCATACTACGACACCTCGAGAAAAAATTAAACCCGGTATAATAAAGTTGAGTTTATTGACCTTAACACCAATCATTCCTATCAGAATATGGGGGATTGTAGCGCCTGGCACAATTACGCAAGCTGCAATTCAGCGAAGTCAGGTAGAATTTGAAACTCATTGCGCTATTTCGGCTGACCAAGTGGCTCATCCAGACTTTGCTGGTGAAATGTCACAATGGTTAATCTTTTCAACTCATCAAATTCGTCTTGATTAATTGCAAATTGAGTTTTATTGGTATAAATTTCTTGTCTTAACAAAGCTTGATCCAAATCAGCATTTGCGCTGCTTGCATTACTTGATTTATTAGCAAACACCCCCATTTTGTAGGTATCGTTAATTTTAGATTTTAAAATATTTTATAAGGGGCACTTATGCGAATGGATAAATTTACCAGTAAGTTTCAACTGGCAATTGCAGATGCTCAATCGCTAGCATTAGGCCGCGATCATCAGTTTATTGAGCCTGTCCACTTAATGACGGCTTTATTAAATCAAGAAGGTGGCAGTGTGAGACACTTGTTCTCACAAACCGGTATTAACTTACATAGTTTACGCAGTCAATTAGGCGAAGCGCTGGATCATTTACCACAAGTTCAAGGTGTTCCGGGTGAAGTTCACATTTCAAATGATTTAGCCCGATTGCTAAATCATTGTGACAAGTTGGCCCAACAACACAAAGATCAGTATATTTCAAGTGAACTTTTTATTTTGGCAGCATTAGAAGATAAAGGTGAGCTAGGCCGGATTTTAAAATCCCTTGGTGCCGATAAAAAGAGTATGGAAAAAGCGATTGAAAATGCTCGTGGTGGCCAAGCTGTCAATGATCCAAATGCCGAAGAGCAACGCCAGGCATTAGAGAAATTCACCATTGATTTAACTGAGCGGGCCGAACAAGGAAAATTAGATCCAGTAATTGGGCGGGATGATGAAATTCGTCGGACTATACAAGTTTTACAACGTCGTTCTAAAAATAATCCGGTGTTGATTGGTGAACCGGGTGTAGGAAAAACTGCAATCGTTGAAGGATTGGCGCAACGAATTATTAATGGTGAAGTTCCTGAAGGTTTAAAAAATAAAAGAGTATTGTCGCTAGACATGGGCGCTTTGATTGCCGGTGCCAAGTTTCGTGGAGAATTTGAAGAGCGGCTAAAAGCGGTATTAAATGACTTAGCAAAACATGAAGGTCAGGTTATTTTATTTATCGATGAATTACACACAATGGTTGGTGCAGGAAAATCTGAAGGCTCAATGGATGCTGGAAATATGTTGAAACCAGCGCTGGCCAGAGGTGAACTGCACTGTGTCGGTGCGACTACATTAGATGAATATCGTAAGTATGTTGAAAAAGATGCAGCACTTGAAAGACGCTTTCAAAAAGTTCAGGTAGATGAACCAACGGTTGAAGATACTATTGCTATTTTACGTGGATTAAAAGAGCGCTATGAAGTTCACCACGGAGTAGAAATTACCGATCCGGCAATAGTTTCTGCGGCGACTTTATCACATCGATATATTTCAGACCGCAAATTGCCAGATAAGGCAATTGATTTGGTTGATGAGGCGGCTAGTTTAATTCGAATGGAAATAGATTCAAAACCCGAACAAATGGATCGACTGGAAAGAAAATTAATCCAGCAAAAAATCCAGCGTGAAGCCTTGAAAAAAGAAAGTGATGAAAGCTCTAAAAAACGACTGGCTGATCTGGAGGAGAGCATTGTTGAAATGGAGCGTGAGTTTGCTGAACTTAATGAAATCTGGACTGCAGAAAAAGCTGCACTACATGGTACACAAGCAATCAAAAGCGATTTAGAGCGGGCTCGAATTGATTTAGATGCAGCTAAGCGAGCTGGCGATCTTGCTCGAATGTCGGAACTGCAATATGGACGGATTCCTGAACTGGAACAGCAGTTAGATATGGCAAGCCAGGTTGAAATGCAAGATATGACTTTGTTGCGAAATAAAGTTAGTGAAAATGAAATTGCGCACATTGTTTCAAAATGGACAGGCATCCCGGTTGAAAAAATGTTACAAGGAGAAAGAGAGAAATTACTCCAAATTGAAAGTCATTTACATACGCGCGTGATAGGACAAGAAGAAGCCGTTGCTGCGGTTTCTAATGCTGTGAGACGTTCACGAGCAGGTTTATCCGATCCGAATAGACCAAACGGTTCTTTCTTATTTTTAGGACCAACAGGGGTTGGTAAAACAGAGTTGAGTAAAGCTCTAGCTAACTTTTTATTTGACTCGGAAGATGCCATGGTTCGAGTGGATATGTCCGAGTTTATGGAGAAACACTCGGTTGCCAGATTGATTGGCGCACCGCCGGGTTATGTTGGCTATGATGAAGGGGGCTATCTAACTGAGCTGGTGAGACGAAAACCTTATTCCGTTATTTTGCTTGACGAAGTTGAAAAAGCACATCCTGATGTTTTTAATATATTATTACAGGTATTAGAGGATGGTCGATTAACTGACGGGCAAGGGCGAACTGTTGATTTCCGTAATACAGTTATTATTATGACTTCTAACCTAGGATCTGACCTAATTATGGAGTCTGCTGGAAAAGAACATTACAGTGAGTTAAAGCAAAAAATTACCAACGTCATTGGTAACTATTTCAGGCCAGAATTTATTAATCGAATTGATGAGACGGTCATATTTCACTCACTGGAAAAAGAGCATGTCAAACAAATTGCTGCAATTCAACTCAAACGTTTGGCGCAGCGACTGCTTGAAAGTGGTATACAATTGGAGTACTCCGAAGCGGCTTTATCGAATATATCAGATAAAGGCTTCGATCCAGTGTATGGTGCTAGACCACTGAAGCGGGCGATTCAGCAATGGGTCGAAAACCCTTTAGCTGAGCAGATTTTGGCAGGTAAGGTTGAACATGGTAATCCGGTGGTTATCGACGCTTACCAGGGTGAACTGGTGTTTCGGAGCTAACAGTAAATAACACTATTTTAAAATATTACCATTCACCATTGGCTTGTCGCTTAATTGTGACCAGTCAATGGTGCACGCTTTAATTGGATTTAATTTTCAATAATATTTGATAGAATGCCTGCCAATAATTCATTCAGCATTTGGAAATTTCATGTCATTAATCCGGGGTGATAAGTTATCACTGGCTTTTGGACCACAAATAATTCTTAATAACGCTCAATTTGCCATTGAAGAAAAACAAAAGATTTGTTTGGTTGGACGAAATGGTACAGGTAAGTCGACATTGTTAAAACTGATTATAGGTGATATCAGTGCCGACGATGGGCATCTTATTCGCTCAACAACACACAAGATTGGCTTTTTACCGCAGGCGCTCCCAGAAAAGTCAGATATGTCAGTTAAGGATTTTGTTGAGTCTGGATTAAGTCAGGTAAAACAATGGGTTGACGATTATCAACAATTGATTACGGAAGATATTAATTCGCCAAAACTCCATGAATTAGAAGAAAAGATTAATGCTCATGATGGTTGGAGCATTCCCACTAAAGTGACTCAAACACTTTCTCGACTAGGCTTGGATGGCGAAGTCACCATGAATCAGTTATCCGGTGGTTGGCGTCGCCGTGCAGCTTTGGCAAAAGCGCTAGTACAAGAACCTGACTTGCTGATTTTGGATGAGCCTACTAACCATTTAGATTTAACGAGTATCGAATGGCTTGAGGAGCAGCTAAATCTTTTCAAAGGGGCTTTGCTATTCGTTTCCCATGATCGTCAATTTGTTAATAAAGTTGCCAATACCATTATGGAGCTTGATAGAGGGATACTGCGTTTTTATCCGGGAGATTATCTGCAATACACCCAGTTAAAAGAACAACAGTTAAAAGACGAAGATAAAGTTAATTCAGAATTCGATAAAAAGCTGGCCGCGGAAGAGGTCTGGATTCGACAAGGTATTAAGGCTCGGCGTACCCGTAATGAAGGACGAGTTCGTGCGTTGAAAAAAATGCGCGAAGAAAGAGCTGCACGCATTAACCAAATTGGCCATAGCAAGATTCAGGCAACGGTGAGTACATCGGGCAGTAAAATTGTTGCAAAAATGGAAGCATTGCAAGTGGGGTTTGACAAAGCACTGAATTTGCCATTTTCGGGAATCATTCAAAAGGGAGATAAGCTAGGTATACTGGGTAATAATGGCAGTGGAAAAACAACGTTTATTCGTACCTTATTAGGTAAGATTCCAGTATTTGCTGGACAATTAACTGTTAGTGATTCGCTTGAAGTTGCCTATTTTGATCAATTGCGTGAAGCGATTGATCTGAAGAAAACAGTGGCTGACAATATTGCAGATGGTCGGGAATTTGTCGTGGTCGATGGAAAAGAGCGACATGTCATCAGTTATATGCAAGAGTTTAACTTTTCTGCAGATAATGTGAGAGCGCCGGCAAGCAGCTTATCTGGCGGTGAAATCAATCGATTACTTTTGGCTAAACTATTCACCCGACCTGCTAATTTATTTGTTTTAGATGAGCCGACTAATGATCTAGATGTTGAAACATTAGAGATACTTGAACAAATGTTAGTAGAAATTGAAGCGACAGTTATTATTATCAGCCATGATCGCTTATTCTTAGATAATTGCTGTACATCATTATTAGTATTTGATGACCAATTAATTTCAGCTGACGATAAAGCTAAAAACCTTCATCAAATAATCGATATCGTCGGTGGCTATCAAGATTGGCGACATTATTTTGAATTAACTCAATCTAAAAGTAATAAAGCCTCTGACAAAGTTAAGGAAGTTGCAAAGCCCAAAAAGACGGCAACTAAACTGTCTTACAAAGAACAGCGTGCATTAGATGAATTGCCACAAAAACTAGAAAACTTGGAAAGTCAAATTGCAGAAATTGAGCAACAAATGTCACAGCCTGATTTTTATCAGCAACGTGACCAAGCAGATAAAATTATTCAGCAATTTGAGCAGTTACAACAGCAATTAACCAAAGATTATGAACTTTGGGATGCGTTAGAAGCCAAAAAGGAAAACCTAGAAAGCAACTAAAAAACTAACTAATAGCATTATGGTAATAATAAATATACCGATAAATGGGGCTATAAGCACAATCATACATTATTTATAGCCTTTAAGTTTTTTATGGAATTCTTCGTAAAGCCAAATAATAAATATTAATCATTTTTTTCTCTTTTGGATCTTATCATTTTAAGCAAAGTGGTGAGACCACTCTACATGATTATCTAAAAATACACCGCAACAGCAAGGCCGTACCAAATAAACGTTGCTACTTGGTGGCGGTTTCTCAGAATCATGAACAACCAAAAGTGCTTACCTAGTTATACATCCGCTCTAGCTTTCATGTTTTAAGCTTTTGCTCACTAATACAATTCAGTACGAGAGATTTATTTATTGTATATACATTGTTATTAGTCATTTTCATGATTGGTATGCTCACTAATGGTAAATAATTGATGGATTTTCTGCGGCAGAGCAAAATAGCTGCTATAAATATGTCTAGATACATTTTTCAACATATGCTTTTTTAAATTTCGTTTAAGATTTCATAATATCTCGGTTTGTAATTGCTATATTAGCGAAATAAACAATTAAAAAAGTATAGGAGAATAACATGAAGAAAAATGGTTTGAGACTATTGGTTGTGCTTACATTAGTACTGCCAAATTTTCTGATAGCTGATGACAAATTAAAATCAACAATTTTATCATCACCACCGCGTCCAGCCGATGAAGTTAAACGAGATAAATATCGAAAGCCTGAGCAAGTTTTACAATTACTCGATTTAAAACCTGGCATGCGAGTTGTCGATTTGGTGGCTGGCGGTGGTTATTATTCTGAGCTGCTCGCTCGAGTTGTTGGTAACAATGGATTAGTGGTTAGTCATAATCCTCCTTATGTAATTAACCGCTTTGCAAACTTTCTCCACAATCCCAAGCAAGGCTGGCTTGCGCGTTTTGAAACGCCAATATGGAAAAATTGCGTAATCAAAAATACTGATGAGCTAGATACAATTAATTTACCAATGCAAATTGACGCAGTTTTAATGGTGTTGTTTTATCACGATACGGTTTGGCAGGGGGTTAATCGATCCATGATGAATCGTCGTATTTTTAATGTGCTCAAGCCGGGTGGAACTTATTTGGTGATTGATCACAACGCAAAAGGTGGACGCGGAATTATGGATGCTAAAAGCTTGCATCGTATTGATAAACAAACGGTAATTAATGAAATTACCTCTGTAGGATTTGAGTTGGCCATTGACTCATCGATTTTATTAACCATTGAAGATACGCGAGATTATAGTTTTGTTAGAGATGTTAAATTAAAACGTGATCAAACAGATCGGATGGTTTTAAAATTTATTAAACCAAAAAGTTAAAACAAGTATTTTTCGGGTAAATCTCAAATATATCCTATAAACAATCTCAATTTGTGAAATTTTATTGTTTTATGATGTAAAATAAAATCTAAGTTGATCAATTTGTTGGTCGTGAGATAAAGCAAAATTCTTGCATTTATATTGAGTTTTTAAGTGGGAATGAAAAAAATATTTTGTCAAATGACTTAAAATTTGTCGATATTGTTAATGTTGATTGAGTTATGCTATTTTTTTTATGCTGGAATAATTACAACATTTTAAAAATTAAAATAAAAAACAAAAATTCAATTTTGATTTTAATTTTAATTGGCTGCTTTGATAAGGTGTAATTTGTGTTATCTGGCAAAAACCTAACTACGATGTTTAACGAAAAACGTTTAACAAAAAATATGATTAACAATTAAAATTAGGAGAGCCTTTCATGAGACGATGTACTAAGGTACTCGCTGGTTTTGCTTTATCCTTGTGCTCTGCGGCAGTGCTCGCTGCAGACACAGGCGGCGAACTTCGAGGACATGTTGAATCAAGCTCGGGTATAGATATCGCTAATGCGGTAATTACAGTAAAACATAAAGGAAAAGGAATTACTCGAACAGTTGTGACTAACTCTGTTGGTGATTATGTATTAAGAAATTTACCTGTTGGGGAATATGAAATTATTGTGTCTGGCAATGGTTATGATAACGACACCAGTTCAATACGAATTGTCGTCGGGGAGCCAGCAATTATTGAAACTGTTTTAGGTGGCGGAGACTCAGGAAATGTTGTACGAATTGTTGGTACACAAATCCAGGGATTAAATATGTCAGAAACAACTTCAGGTCGTTCATTTGATTACGAAGATATTAAAATGATGCCTGTTGAAAATGGATTTGAATCTATGGTGTTAATGACTGCGGGAACAGTTGAAAACGGATCGCCTGAAAACTTTAATGGTGCTTCATCTATTGGCGGTGCTTCATCTGCTGAAAATGGTTATTATCTCAATGGTATTAACATTACCCAAATCCAATCTGGTTTAGGTTCGTTTAGAATGCCTTGGGAAGCCATAGAGCAAACCAATGTTCAAACTGGTGGTGTTACCGCTGATTTTGGCGGTGCATTAGGTGGAATTATTAATGCCGTTTCTAAGTCTGGTGATAATGAATTTCGATTTGGTTCACAGGTCAGATACGATCCTAAATTTGGTTATACTGCACATGATTCGATACGCTTGAAAAGTGATCCTGCTTCTTATAGTTCTGGTCCTGGTATCAGCCAGAATAATGAGCGTGATGATTCAGAATATACTGAATTAAATATTTGGGCCAGTGGACCAATTGTTGAAGATAAAGCGTTCTTCTATGTTTTGTTCAATCCGATTCGTGATAATGATGAATGGGCAAATAATACGGTATTTGTTGAACGTGAAAGACAGTCAGATCGTTGGTTTGCGAATTTTGAATGGTTTATTACTGATGAACATTCTATTGGATTAACCACTTTTAATACCAAGCGAGAAACTGAGCGTTTAACGCTGCCATATAACAAAGATACAAATACTATTGGTTCACTTAGTGCCGGAAATGATGGTAAATCTTATGCCGAAGATGGTGGTAATTTTATTGGAATTACTTATCATGGAGATTTATCTGATTATTTAACCTTAGATGTTGTATTTGGCCGTACTGAAGAAGAAGAAATTCCAAAACCAGCGAATGATTTGCCATTAGTAAATGATTGCTCGACAGGGACTTGTATTGGTTATAGCAGTCACAGTGACAGTGTTATTGAGCAACAGGAATTTACTCGTGATCAATTTCGCGCAGATTTTCATTTAGATCTTGATGATCATGCTATTTCATTTGGCGTTGACCAATATGAAATCGATGTTTATGTTAATAATCGCCAAAATGGCGCAGTGGTTGGAGATATTAATGAGGTCGATAACAGTGCTGCTACTGGCTGGTGGGATTATGGTATTGCTGGCGTAGGTAGTATAGGGGCATCGGCTGTTACCGATGGCGTGTCTAGTGGAACTGAATTTGTACGTCGTCGAGTGCGGAACAGATTTTCTGATTCAACAGTTAGTTCAAAAGCTTTCTACATCCAGGATGTCTGGTCAATTACTGATGAAGTGACATTGAATCTTGGCGTCAGATTTGTAGACTTCGAAAATACGGTTTCCAGTGGCGAAGCTTATGCCGATTTAGACGGTAATGTAGCACCGCGTATTTCTGCTATCTGGGATATTGGTGGTAAAGGACAGGATAAACTATTTGCATCTTTTGGTCGTTACTTTCAACCGGTTGCTGCTCGCATGAATATCACGCAAGGTAGTTCGTCCATTGAATACTTTGATTATTATGAGAATCCTACACCTGAACAAGCACCAGCACTATTAGCTGATGGTTCACCATCTCGCGGTGATAATTTAATTCCACGTTTTTTCCGTCAAGTAGGGATAACTGACCCCAACCTGATTGCTTCTAAAAATCTAGAAGCGATGTACTCTGAGCAATTCTCGATTGGTTATTCAACACAGTTTAATGACTATCAAGCAAGTGTTACCGGAACCTATAACGAGTTGAAACGTTCTGTCGAAGATACTGACTATGGTCCTGTTCTTGTGAATAAACTGGCAGAACTTGGTATTGTTGATAATACTGGCCAAGGAAGCTTTTATGTCTTGTCAAATCCTGGTGATGATGTCGAAATTGCTTATGACTTTGATGGTGATGGTAACGTTGATGAAATAACGTTAACCGCCGAAGATCATTTATTGCCAAAAGCAGAACGCAAATATATTGCTTGGGATTTTACCCTGCAAGGTCCCGTTACCGAAAATTTCGAAATCTATGCCGCTTATACTTGGTCTCATAGTTATGGCAATACAGAAGGACTAGTTAAAACCACTAATGGACAAGCCGATCCGGGATGGACTTCTGATTATGACTATGGTGAAGCGCTCGATTATGCCAGTGGTAATTTACCGAATGATCGCCGTCATTCTGTTAAATTGTCAGGTATTTACGATATCAATGATTCAATGTCT
Source organism: Aliikangiella maris (assembly GCF_040719265.1). Lineage (NCBI taxonomy): Bacteria > Pseudomonadati > Pseudomonadota > Gammaproteobacteria > Oceanospirillales > Pleioneaceae > Aliikangiella > Aliikangiella maris. The sequence continues at coordinate 164,908 of NZ_JBFDAH010000004.1, forward strand.
TTAGGTATAGCGTATCGAGGTGCCTCAGGTCGACCTTTGAACAAACTAACTCCGCATCCAGAAGGTGTTGATGGTTGTGCGCCAACAAGTCCTTGGGCTGCGTGTCAGAGTCGTTCATACATTGGTGCATTTTACGATGAGTTTGGTAATCCCGTTCCTCGTGGTTCTGCTGGAGAGTTAGATTGGACCCATAATTTTGATTTGTCTTTCACTTATCGAGATGAAGAAATTTTAGAGGGACTATTGTTAAAAGCAACAGTTTATAACCTGTTTGCGGCAGATACACCAATCGATGTTCGAGAGTGGACTGGCCCCGACTATGGCGTAGCTGAAATTCTACAACGTCCTCGGTATTTGTCATTAACTGCGCGTCTAGAATTCTAGTGGACAAAGAGGTTAGTTATTAGATATTGACTAATTTTTGTTAATACAAATACTGTTAGTAAAAACAAAGCCTCTATTCGGAGGCTTTGTTATTATTCACCTTGAAGTTTTTATCAATCGACACAATTAAGTTGCTACTACCAAACAGCTTATCACTGTGATTGAATTGTCCATGTCTCCACTAATGATTATTGGCTTGTTGGCCGTTTTATTAATTGCTTATGTGTTGTTAAAACCCTACTGGATTGCTCATAAAAGGCAGAAAATTCGTCAGCGGCCATTTGAAAAATCCTGGCGAGAAATATTAAAACGCAATGTGCCGTATTTTTATCGTATGCCTGCTGATTTGCAACTTCAGTTAAAACAACACATTCAAGTCTTTTTAGCTGAAAAACAATTTGTTGGTTTTAAAGGAATAGAAATTACTGACGAGATACGTGTCACCATTGCAGCGCAAGCGTGTTTGCTTATATTAAATAGACCTACCGATTATTATTCAAAGTTACGCTATATTTATGTTTATCCGGTGGCTTTTATTACCCATCATAGTGGACATGATGGCGCGGGCGTTTTACAAAACCAAAAACGCGTGTTAAGTGGTGAGTCATGGAATCACGGAAAAGTCGTACTATCCTGGCGGGATTCAAAAGAAGGAGCAAAAGATTTTAATGATGGACGAAATGTGGTCATACATGAATTTGCCCATCAACTCGATCAAGAAACTGGCAGCGCAAACGGCGCGCCTTATTTACCAAATAATTCTCAGCATAATTGGTCGAGTATTTTAACCAAGGCTTTCCAAGAGTTACAGCAGCGTGCAGTGCGAGGCGAACCTTCTTTACTGGATTATTACGGCGCAACTAATCCTGCTGAGTTTTTCGCTGTCGCCAGTGAAGTTTTCTTCGAACAACCAACACAACTGCAACGAGATTCTATTGAACTTTATCAACAATTGAGCCAGTACTACCAAGTAAACCCAGCGATTTGGTAACGTATTTACCGTATTGTTTTAACTATATTTAGTTATAGCGCACTCTTTATATTTCTACGGTATATCTAACCTATTGATTTTTAAAAATAAAAATCAATACGGTCTATTTAAAATCTGTAAAAAGTAACACGGTTGTAAATTTTCTGACTGATAAAACAATATATAAGCCTGTCTTAAAGTTGAAATTTCTTTAGCAATCAGTTGCTTATACTTGATTTCAAAATGTTGTAAAGATTTGTTTATAGTTGTAAGTGCAAATAAAATGTTGAGAATCCAATTTAAGGTGCTCTATAATAACCATACATGCGTAGCACAGAAATTTAACGCGGATTAAAGCAAACCGAGGTTTGACATTTAAATCCATCATTACCGAATATGAAATACAACGACAAGGCACACACTATGACCGTAGAAGCGATCGATATGAATGCGCCCAGCCCCGATTTTAATTGGCAAAATGTTGCCCATTTATTGCTGCTTTCACGAGCGATGGATGATATTGAAGAGCAAGAACTGGTACCTGCGAAATTGGTATTTAATCAATTCTCAGCAAGGGGTCATGATTTAGCACAAATACTTATTGGCTCGTTACTTAATCATCCTCATGACGGAGCAACTGGTTATTATCGTTCGCGTCCCTTTGTTTTATCGTTAGGCTTGGATATTGTCGATGCAGTAGCATCCCCTATGGCAAAATCTGGTGGTTATAGTGACGGTCGCGATATTGGCGTAGTATGTAACTACCCCAATAAAAAACGTGACGGCGCGATGCTATTTCCTATGTGTGGTGGTGTGGGCTCGCAATTTTCACCTATATCGGGTTGGGCTCAATCCATTGTTTATCATCGGGATCAGCTAAAAGATGAAAGCTACCGCGGCGCAATTGGTGTTTCAATGGGTGGCGATTCTTCTATGTCAACCAGTGGATTCTGGGCTGCGCTTAACATTTCTACAACGAATAATTTACCGCATTTATTTTATATCGAAGATAACGGATATGGCATATCTGTTCCGCAGACTGTGCAGACGCCTGGTGGAGATCAGGTTGCTAATCTGGCGGCATACAAGAATTTAAAAATTATTGATGGTGATGGTACTTGCCCTGTTCAAGCCCCTAAATTGATCAAAAATGCAATTGATTATGTCCGATCAGGAAAGGGAACCTGTTTACTAAGATTGCGCGTTCCTCGGCTTTGTGGACATACCTTCCAAGATACACAAACATACAAGCCTGCTGAAATGGTTGAACAAGAACAGGCTAATGATCCGTTGCCAAAGTTAAAAGATTTTCTGGAACAGTACCAGATTATTTCAGCCAAGCAATGGAAAAATATTGAAGAAAAGGCCTATCAACAAGTAAGAGATGCAGTTGAGCAGGCCAAGCAAAGACCTGAACCCGATACCAAAAAGCTCAAACGTTATGTATACGCCGAAAAAGATGCATCAGGTAAACCAGAAATTCAGTTGCGAGGTGGATTATATGCCAGTGGCTATAATTTTCCTGTGGTAAGTCAGGAACCGAATCCGCAAGGCGCAAGACTTAACATGTTAACTGCTATTCGTCAGACTCTCGATTTTGAGCTGTCAATAAACCCTAAAGTATTAGTTTTTGGTGAAGATGTCGGTCCAAAAGGGGGGGTACATGCGGCGACTCTCGGACTTAATCAAAAGTACGGTGATTATCGGGTTTTTGATACTAGTTTATCTGAAGAAGGCATTATTGGCCGCTCGGTCGGGATGGCGCTGGCGGGATTGATGCCAGTACCCGAAATTCAATTTCGTAAATATGCCGAACCTGCTGCCGAGCAACTCACTGATACGGGGATTATGCGCTGGCGAACTAACAATCAATTCGCTGCACCCATGGTAGTACGTATTCCTGGTGGTTTTGCAGGTAGAGGTGATCCTTGGCACTCGATGTCTGATGAGGTTGAATGGGCTCATAAAACAGGTTGGCAGGTTGCTATGCCTTCAAATGCCGAGGATGCGGTGGGTCTTTTGCGATATGCGCTACGTGATAATAATCCAACCATATTTTTTGAACATCGCTTTTTGCTGGATAATCGATGGGCCAGAAGACCCTATCCTGGCGATGATTACATTGTTGAATTTGGTCGAGCTAAAACTTTGCTCACGGGCGACCGACTGACGATTGTAACCTGGGGAGCAATGGTTGAACGCTGTGAAGCTGCCGCATTAAACCTTGATCGGGGCGTTGAAGTGATTGATTTAAGAACGATTCAACCTTGGGATAAAACCTGTGTCTTGGAATCGGTAAAGAAAACTGGGCGATGTCTTATCGTGCATGAAGATAATTTGACTGCGGGCTTTGGTGCAGAAATAGCGGCGACACTCGCAAAAGAGGCGTTTTTTGATTTAGATGCACCCATTGAACGCTTGACCATGCCCGATACACCTAACCCGCATAATATTCACTTATTAAACGCGGCAGTACCAACACAGCAGTCTATCGAAGCCGCCATTTTAGCTTTATTAGCGATTTAGTTGAGGAACCTTCATGGCAAATTATGTTGATATTATTTTACCTGAAGGGCAGCTTGAGGGCACTTCGGCGATTTTAGCAAACTGGCTGGTAAAAGAGGGAGATAGTGTTAAAAATGGTGATCCGATTGCAGAACTTGAAACGGACAAAGTGGTCATGGAGGTTTGTGCGCTGGCATCAGGTACTATTGCTTCATTAGACGCAAAAGTTGGTGATAGCGTAGCGACTGAGCAAGTGCTAGGTAAAATTGATGAGCAATCGTTAACCTCAAACGGTTTGACTAACGAAGCTGATTTGTCGCGCCAGCAACAACCTTCTGCGCAATCTTCCACACAGCCGTCAACCAACGGTTCGGCCCCACACGATAGCAAAGATGCAGTCACCTTAAGTAATCCAGTGCTGGAAGGACAGGCCGATTCGCAGATAACGCAAAGTCAACGCAAGTTGATTAGTCCCGCGGTAAGACGACTGATTCAAGAAAATGATTTGCAGTTGGAGCCTATTCGTGGAACGGGAAAAGGCGGACGAATTACGCGTGATGATGTTCTGGCTTATTTGAAAAATCCTCAGGCTTTCACTGCCCATATCGCTTCTTCGGTGTCAGTTAGTCAGGTGTCGCAATCTCCATATTCAATAATTGAGAATCGCCCAAGTCGACAGTTGGTTGGAAACAAAATTAAACATTCGCAAATGCGTAAGTCCATTGCTAGTCACATGGTTGAAAGTCTATTGCATACCTCACCCCATGTGACCAGTGTTTTCGAAATGGATATGACTAACTTAATTGAACATCGTAAATGGCATAAAAAAGAATATGCTGATATGGGCGTAAAATTGACATTTACTGCTTATTTTTTAGCGGCAATGGCCAAAGCGATCAGAGTGGTGCCTCAAGTGAATGCCAGATTTCATGAAGATGCTTTAGAAGTTTTTGATGATGTCAATGTAGGGGTCGGCACGGCACTGGGTGATGCGGGACTGGTTGTTCCAGTGGTTGAGCAAGTTCAGGCAATGACATTATTTGAAATTGCTTATCGTCTTAATCAACAGACCGAAAAAGCACGTAAGGGTAAATTGACGCCAGCTGATATGCGCAATGGCACTATAACAATTTCGAATCATGGCGTCAGTGGTAGTTTGTTCGCAGCACCAATTATTATCAACCAACCTGAAGTTGCTATTTTGGGAATTGGTAAACTGGAAAAAAGAGTGGTGGTAGAAAGTATCAATGGCGAAGATCAAATGGTTATCAGACCCAAGTGTTATGTTTCATTAAGTATCGATCATCGTGCACTTGATGCGCATCAAACCAACCAATTTTTGACTGCATTTGTTGATATAATTGAAAACTGGGGACAGTAATCTGTAAATATCCAGATTAGAAATATATCGATGATAAATACAGAAAATTTAATGTTAATTATTGAGATATTAACAAACACATAATTTTAGCAAACAACTGAGATAGCGATTGATTATCAGTTGGAAAAATAATAGAACCATTAGGATTGAAACATGAAAATTCAAAGTTACGTTGCTGGACAATGGTGTAGTGGAGATGGACGAGAAGACACATTGGTTAATTCGGTGAATGATGAATTCATTGGCAATGTTGTTTCGTTAACCAGTGGATTTGATCAGTTTTTAAATTATGGGCGAGAAGTTGCTGGTCCTCAACTCCGTCAATTAACCATTCATGAGCGTGCTGAAAAAATAAAATTACTGGCAAAATATTTGCTTGATCGTAAAGAGGAATTTTACCGAATATCTTATATGACTGGTGCGACTCGAGCAGATTCGTGGGTGGATATTGAAGGTGGAATTGTGACCATGTTCAGTTATTCAGGGATTGCGCGTCGAGAATTAAATAATGATACTTTTATTGTAGAAGGGGCTACTGAACAATTATCAAAAGAAGGTACATTTGTCGGTCAGCATATTTTAACTTCTAAAGAAGGCGTTAGTGTACATATTAACGCATTCAACTTTCCGGTTTGGGGAATGTTAGAAAAAATTACCCCAAGTTTAATTGCTGGTGTACCGGTAATTGTTAAACCGGGTACCGTCACTTGCTATTTGACCGAAGCCGTTGTTAAAGCCATTGTTGAGTCTGAAATCTTGCCCGAAGGCTCCGTTCAGTTAATTTGTGGCAGCGTTGGCGATTTACTTGATCATTTAACCGAGCAAGATGTCGTAACATTTACGGGTTCAGCCGCTACAGGACAAAAGCTAAAAGCACACCCAAACATTATTGCTAAAAGTATTCCATTTACAATGGAAGCTGATTCGCTTAATTGTAGTATTCTTGCGCCCGATGTGACGCCCGACGATGTTGAATTTGATTTATATATTAAAGAAGTCGCGCGTGAAATGACGGTTAAGGCCGGACAAAAATGTACTGCGATTAGACGCGCTATAATTCCTGTGACATTAACCGATGCTGTCAGCGAAGCATTGATTAAACGATTAAAAGGCACGGTAATTGGTGATCCGCAAAAAGACGGTGTACGCATGGGTGCTTTGGTGGGCAAACACCAACGTGATGATGTGTTGGCTGCGGTTGAGCAACTTAAGCAAGGAAGTGAAATTATTTTAAATGGCCTCGAAAATTTTCAATCAGTTGGTGTTGGAAATAGCAAAGGGGCATTTATGGCGCCCACGTTATTTCACTGCCAAAACCCATTAAATAATTCAATCCCTCACACTATAGAAGCTTTCGGCCCAGTCAGTACTCTAATGGCGTATGATGGAATAGACCAAGCAATTACTTTAGCAAAAATGGGGAGAGGTTCGTTAACTGGTTCCATCTTTACCAAGTCTCAAGAACATGCTCGAGAACTCATTTTAAATACCGCATCACACCACGGCAGAATGCTGGTGATTGATCAGGCTTGTGCCAAAGAGTCGACCGGACATGGTTCGCCTCTAGCGAGTTTGGTACATGGTGGTCCTGGACGTGCGGGTGGCGGCGAAGAACTTGGTGGAGTTAGAGCGATTAAACATTACATGCAACGAAGTGCCATTCAAGGTTCACCAACTTCATTAATGGCAATAACCAATCAATATGTACGCGGTGCAAAAACTACTTCTGATCGTGTTCACCCATTTAGAAAATATTTTGAAGAGTTAGCTATCGGTGAATCATTAACTACTCACCGTCGAACTGTCACCGAGGCGGATATTGTGAATTTTGGCTGTTTGTCAGGCGATCATTTTTACGCTCACTTTGATGAGATTGCAGCTAAAGATTCATTTTTTGAAAAACGAGTTGCACATGGTTATTTTGTGATTTCTGCAGCGGCAGGAATGTTTGTCGATCCAGGTCAAGGACCGGTGATTGCCAATTATGGTATTGATAATTTGCGTTTTGTTGAGCCTGTAGGTATTGGTGATACGATTCAGGTTAAGCTAACAGTTAAACGAAAAATTAAAAAATCAAAAAAACCTGATGATAAATATGTCACGGGTGTTGTTGTTTGGGATGTTGAAGTCATTAATCAAAATAACGAAGCGGTTGCTATTTATGATATTTTGACACTGGTTGAAAGACAAAATGAAGCATAATGATTTAATAAAAAACTGATTATAAATATATGGAATATTTTGGTTCGTTAATAGACTTATTTAAAAATAAAATACAGCCTAATAACGAACCGGTTAATTTGAAAAAACTAGCTTTTGGTCTGGTGATTTGAATGTTGATAACGGGGGCGATCGGTTTGTTGTTGCGCTAAGGGATCGACAATTCGAAGTGTTTTAATTGCACGTTGGGCAAGTTGTATATACTCTTGGGTACCTTGAGCTTTCCAATTAATCTCATCATCAGTTATTTGGCGAACAACTTTGGCAGGAATACCCATAATCATCGAGCGTGGCTCAGCAACAAACTTAGCTCGAACAAATGAACAGGCGGCAACAATGGATTCTTGACCGATGAATGCATCATCCATAACTACAGCATTCATTCCAATAAGAGAATTTTCGCCAATATGACAGCCATGTAATACAGCACAATGTCCAATGTGACTGTAAGGTGCAAGGTGGCAGTCTTTATCAGGAAAGCTATGCATCACACAATTGTCTTGAACATTGGAGTGATGACCGACATAAATACGGCCAAAATCTCCGCGCAGTGATGCGCCAGGGCCAATGTAACAGTTTTCTTCGATAATAACATCGCCAATTATTTCGGCGCTGGGATGAATGAAAGTATTTTGTTTGACAACGGGAATTAAATTGTCAATAGCATAAATTGGCACGAGAATTCTCCAGAATGTTTTAAATTAGTGGATTGATTTATTACTTTAACTTAATCTATTTAATAAATAGTTGATATTAATCGTTTAATGACATGTTTTCATTGTCATTGATAAATTTTTTCACGAGTGAAGCGTTTCACCGATGAAACAGAATAATTAGTGCTGTTGATTATAAATGAGGCATAACTATGTACCAAACCATCATTGTAGAAAAACAAAATGGCGTCTGTAAATTGACCTTAAATCGGCCTGATCGATTAAATAGCTTTAATGTTGAAATGCATCAGGAATTGCAAAATGCGTTAGATAATATTGCAACTGATGGTGAGACGCGCTGCCTTTTAGTGACTGGTGCAGGGCGCGGATTTTGTGCAGGTCAGGATTTAAACGATCGTGCTGTAAGTGCTGACGAGTTTGCTCCCGACTTGGGGCAGTCAGTCGAAAAATTTTACAATCCACTGATTCGTCGCATTGTCAATTTGAAAATGCCGGTTATTTGCGCGCTGAATGGTGTTGCCGCTGGAGCGGGGGCCAGTTTAGTGATGGCATGTGACATTACTATAGCAGCAAAATCAGCTTCCTTTATTCTTTCTTTTGCAAAAATTGGTTTGATTCCAGATTCGGGAAGTTCCTGGCACTTTGCTAGAGCTATTGGACTACCCAGAGCTAAAGCAATGGCTATGTTAGGTGACAAATTAAAAGCTGAACAGGCTCAGCAATGGGGATTGATCTATGGTGTTGAGGAGGATGAAGTTTATTTGGCTGAAGCCGAAAAGCTGGCACAACACCTGGCCACTCAGCCCACTGAAGCACTGGCAAATATCAAGCGATTACTGCATAACACTTTTGATCATACCTTAAATGATCAATTAGAGCAGGAAAGATTATTAATGCAACATTTAGGACGCAGCGAAGACTACCGAGAAGGGGTGGCCGCTTTTATGGAAAAGCGTGAACCGGCTTTTAAAGGTCGCTAAAGCTATTTACTATATAATATTCAACTAAATAAAGAATTTAACATGAGGCATTAATCCGTGAATGATGCTGTACAGAATTTATTAAAAAATGATCCCGCATCAAGGTTATTGGGTATTAAAATTCATTCGGTCGATACAGGACAATGTCAGTTAAAAATGTGGGTCAATGAATCGATGACAAATGGCTATCAGGTTTGTCATGGTGGTTTTATTTTTACTTTTGCAGATACTGCCAGTGCTTTTGCTAGTGCTTCACAAGGTGAAATTGTTCTTTCTGCAAGTAATCAGATTGACTATTTGGCGCCTGCATATCTTAATGATTTTTTGACTGCAAAAGCGCATGTGACCAGCGTGTGTGGCAAAGTGATTTATTGCGATGTTAAGGTGACAAATCAAAGTGAAAAATTACTGGCAGTGATGAATGCTAAATTAGTCAATAAATCATTAGCTGCAAATATAAAAGATAATCTAGAAGGTTTTAAATAATGAATAATGCTTTTATTTGTGACGCCATAAGAACGCCAATAGGTCGTTTCGGTGGGGCTTTATCGGGTATTCGGGCTGACGATTTAGGTGCTATACCTATGCGTGAATTAATGACTCGAAACCCACAAGTTGATTGGCAGATGGTTGATGATGTCTATTATGGTTGTGCTAATCAATCTGGCGAAGATAATCGAAATGTTGCACGAATGAGTTTATTATTAGCAGGATTACCGCAAAGTGTTCCTGGAGTGACCGTTAATCGACTATGTGGTTCAGGAATGGATGCTATTGGCAGCGCAGCCAGAGCCATTGCTTGTGGCGAACAAAGCCTCGCTATTGCTGGCGGTGTCGAACAAATGTCGCGTGCGCCATTTGTTATGCCCAAGGCTGATACCGCATTTTCGCGGCAAGCAGAAATTTTTGATACCACGATGGGATGGCGTTTTATTAACCGCCAAATGAAAATAAATTTTGGCGTTGATTCAATGCCTGAAACTGCTGAGAATGTTGCTGAAAAATTTAATATCAGTCGTGAAGATCAAGATCGCTTTGCATTAAAAACCCAAGAAAAAACACAAGTTGCATTGGCGAATGGAATTTTTGAAAAAGAAATTGTTGCGGTTACCGTTCCTGTCAATCGAAAAGAAACCAGACTTTTTTCTGTTGATGAGCATCCAAGACCCAGTACACTTGAGGGATTAGCGAAATTAGCCACCCCGTTCAGAGAAAATGGCTGTGTTACTGCAGGTAACGCGTCAGGAATTAATGACGGGGCATGCGCATTGCTAATTGCTAATGAAGCACAAATCAAACAGCAACAATTGTTACCCATTGCGCGTATTGTTGGTATGGCCACTAGTGGTGTTGAACCCCGATTAATGGGAATCGGTCCAATTAGTGCAACTTTAAAAGTGCTTAAAAATACCGGACTAACATTATCACAGATGGATATTATTGAGCTGAATGAAGCGTTTGCCGCACAAGCACTAGCGGTATTGCGAGAGTTGAAAATTGCAGATGACGATCCTCGAGTTAATCCAAATGGTGGTGCAATTGCACTTGGTCACCCATTGGGAATGAGTGGCGCTCGGCTGGTAACCACCGCAGCTTATGAGTTACAGCGACGTCAGGGTAAATATGCATTATGCACCATGTGTATTGGCGTTGGACAAGGTATTGCGTTAATTATTGAACGTGCGTAAATGCCAATCAGCTTCAAATATCAAGCTGTTTTAGATATTACTCAATCTAATTTTTATAATAAACATTGTTTAATTAAATCAAAATGATTGAGTGATATTTTTATAGAACTATCGGATAGTTATCACTAATTTATCGTAACTAACTGATCATAAATAGTTTTATATTAAATTCGATTAACAGTCCTGAATAAGTTATCAAATGAGATATCCAGTCAGGTCAAACTATAAATTTATATGATACATAAATTGCATTTGTGCGTATCTATTAGTATCATAAATTAAATTGGTCATTCCGATGACATTTTGAAAATTGGAGAGTAAAACCATGCAAACTGTTGATAATGCTGCGGCTCAGGCCGAGTTTGATCGAAAGATTGAACAGGAGCAAAAAATTGAACCGACCGATTGGATGCCAGAAGATTATCGTCAGAATTTAATTCGGCAAATGTCGCAACATGCCCATTCTGAAGTTATTGGTATGCAACCGGAAGGTAACTGGATAACGCGTGCACCAACATTGCGTCGTAAAGCCGTGTTATTAGCTAAAGTGCAAGATGAAGCAGGGCATGGTCTTTATTTGTATAGTGCCACAGAAACATTAGGGATCACTCGCAGCGAAATGATCGAAGCGTTGCAAACTCACCGCGCAAAATATGCTTCTATTTTTAATTACCCTACACTTTCTTGGGCTGACATGGGGGCGATTGGCTGGTTAGTTGATGGCGCAGCAATTGTTAATCAGATTTCGCTGCAGCGAACTTCTTATGGGCCATATGCAAGAGCGATGATTCGTATTTGCAAAGAAGAAAGTTTTCATCAACGTCAAGGCTACGAAATTATGTATGCATTGGCGAAGGGGAGCGAACAACAAAAGCAAATGGCACAAGATGCAATGAATCGTTTTTGGTGGCCATCATTGATGATGTTCGGCCCTCATGATAGTGATTCTGCACATTCGGGCAAATCTATGAAGTGGAAAATTAAGCGTCAGTCTAATGATGAATTGCGACAAAAATTTATTGATCAGACTGTTCCACAAATTGAAGTACTTGGACTTGAAATGCCAGATCCTGAAATTCGGTGGAATGAATCGCGAGGCCATTATGATTCGGGAGAAATTAATTGGGAAGAATTTTACCAGGTTATTAATGGTAGCGGTCCCTGTAATCATCAAAGAATCAAGCATCATAAACGTGCACATGATGACGGTGAGTGGGTGCGTGAAGCCGTCAGAGCTTATCGTGCTAAACAAAATTCACAGACTGCTGAATCAGCAGCCTAGTCAAATTAATAAGAGAGAATTATATGAGTCAGGAACAACTAGCCAGCTATGAAGTTTTTGTTCGTTCTAATCGTGGATTAGATCATAAACATGTCGGCAGTTTACATGCAGAAAGTCCAGAACATGCTTTGATGTATGCACGAGACTGTTATATTCGTCGTTCGGAAGGTGTCAGTATTTGGGTGGTTGAGTCATCTAATATTACCGCTTCACAAGAAGAGGATGTGGAAAATTTTGTTGAGCCAATGAACGATAAAGATTTTCGACATGCGACGCACTATCAATTACCTGATAGTGTCAATAATATGTAAGGGAAGTCACATGAATCAAAATCAACAAGATCTTTATCAGTTTACCGTTGGCTTAGGCGACGATGCTCTTGTATTAAGCCATCGGTTGTCAGAATGGTGTAGTAATGGGCCTTATCTCGAAGAAGATATTGCTTTGTCAAATGTGGCGCTTGATTATCTCGGACGAGCCCGTTTATTTTATCAATATGCTGTTGAAATTGAAGGTGCTAACAAAACCGAAGACGATATAGCCTATTTAAGGGATGAACGTCAGTATACGAATTTATTAATTCATGAACTACCGATTAATGACTTTGCATTTACGATGGTTCGCCAATTTTATGTTGACGTTTTTTACGTCTTTTATCTTGAGGCGCTTACGGCTTCTACCGATGCAAGAGTTGCCGCCATTGCCAGCAAAGCACTTAAAGAAAGTCGCTATCATTTAAAACGAAGTGAGCCGTGGATTATTCAGTTGTCACAAGGAACACAAGAAAGCCGACGCCGAGTATTGGATGCGGTTGAAGAGCTGGAAAACTTTGTTGGTGAATTGTTTGTTATGAGTGAATGGGAACAGCGTTTAGCCACACAAAATATCGCTGTAGATCGACAACAAGTTAAGTCTTCATGGGATGAATATGTGCAACGGATATTTAAGCAATCTGATATCACTATTAATCCAAGCGTTTTGCAGATTCGTGGTGGAAGAGAAGGTGTGCATACAGAGCATTTAGGACATTTATTGTGCGAACTGCAATATGTACAGCGAGCTTACCCCGGACTTAACTGGTAGTCATTTAGGTCGCTGTAAAAATATTAATTGATTCAACTATTTTGGACTATTGCTATTTAGTGAGTGTAATTGATTATGGCTAACATTTCATCAAAGGTAATTCCTACGCTTGCTCCAATATTTGCACAGCGATTACAGCATCGACGTAATTCAACGTATCCAGAAATCTGGACATTGCTCGATGAAGTTTATGATCCAGAGTTACCAGGATTAACTATCTGGGATCTGGGGGTCTTACAAGATGTAAAAAAAATTGAAGACTGTTGGCATATTTCTATTACGCCAACTTATAGTGGTTGTCCAGCTGTTGAGGCAATGAGTGATGATATTGCTGCACAATTAGGCAACGCTGGTTATTCACCAGTAAAAGTTGACGTTGTACTGGCGCCTGCCTGGACTACAGACATGATGTCACCTCAAGGTCGAGCACATTTAAAACATATACAAATAGCACCACCAGATAAACAAGACAAAGTTGAGTGTCCTCGCTGTGACAGTTCGCAAACAATGCTGGTTAGTCAATTCGGTTCGACCGCATGCAAAGCACTTTATCAGTGTCATAGTTGCCACGAGTATTTTGACTATTTTAAGCACTTTTAATTGACTGATTAGTCCTGGCTAATCGATTTAATCGCTTTTATCTGAATAATTAAAAAATACGGATTCCTGATATTAATTAACAGATGAATTTATAAAGGTTCTAACCTATGAATACAGAATTTCATTCTTTAGTAATTAAGGCTGTTGAGCCACTAACCAAAGATTCAGTTGCCATAACATTTGATGTGCCACCTGAATTAGCAGATACTTTTTATTATATTCAAGGCCAGCATTTAACATTAAAAACAACAATTGATGGGCAGGATATTCGACGTTCATACTCGATTTGTCAAAGTGCGCAAGCTCAACGTTTGCAGGTGGCTGTTAAACGAATTGAGCAGGGCATATTTTCTAATTTTGCCAATGAACAGCTTAAGCCGGGTATGGCATTAGATGTGATGCCACCACAAGGGCACTTTTATACTGAAGTCGATGCCAAGCAAGAGAAACATTACTTGTTTATTGCTGTTGGTAGTGGGATTACGCCTATTCTTTCACAAATTCAAACCCTGTTAAATGCTGAACCTTTGTCTCAGGTTACTTTGATTTATGGCAATAAATCGACGCCGCACATGATGTTTCGTGAAAAGCTTAGTTTTATTAAAAATCATGATATGCAACGTTTTCAATGGATCAATTTGTTCACCCAGGAAGAAAATGAAGCAGAGCTGTTTAATGGGCGTTTATCTAGTGAAAAACTTAGCGCACTAAGCCATGCAAAGTTAATCGATTTATCTTCTATCGATGATGTGTTTTTGTGTGGACCAGAAGAAATGATTAATGAAGTCGTGGCTTATTTAAAACAACAGCAAAATTTTACTGAAGACAATATTCACTATGAGTTGTTTTTCGCCGGAGCGGCATTGAATAAAGCACGTCAGAATCAACAAGCACGCGCCGAAAAGTTTGGTGGTAAGGTTGCAAAAGTTTCAGTTAAAGTTGCAGGTAGAAAGACGACATTAGCATTGGCCGCCGATGGCAAAAATATTCTTGATGCTGCCATGGAAAATGGTGCTGACTTGCCATTTTCATGTAAAGGTGGTGTGTGCGCAACTTGTAAAGCGAAAGTTATTAAGGGCGAGGTTGAAATGGATATGAACCATTCGCTGACCGAGCAAGAGGTTGCAGAAGGTATGATATTAACTTGTCAGGCACATCCGGTTTCTGATGAGGTTGAAGTCGACTTTGATTTTTCTTAATGCTATTTTAAGGGAAATTTATTAGCCCATAATTAAAGTAGTTTCAATTGAGTGATATAAAAAAATTTATTAGCGAGCGAGCATTGCGTGCCGGTATTAGTTGCAAGTCACATATTGTGACGGTGTTTGGCGATGTTGTGTCACCGCATGGCGGCTGGATTTGGTTAGGCAGTTTAATTGAATCCCTGCAACCGCTGGGGTTTTCCGAACGACTGATTCGTACCTCGGTATATCGTTTGGTTCAAGATGACTGGTTGCAGGTGAATAAGGTCGGACGCAGGAGTTTTTACGCATTTACGTCAACTGCAAACAGACATTACACCAAAGCCGCTCGCAGAATATACAGTTTACAGCACAATGGGGAAGATTCCGGCTGGCTAATTGTTATGCCAAGTTTTGTGCCAGAAGATAAATTGGTCAGTCTAAAACGTCAATTGCAATGGCTGGGATTTAGCCCGTTAACCAGTGGCGCCTATGCACACCCTTCAATTGATGCAGACTCATTAAAGGAAACCATTCAAGAGTTAGATATCAGTGATGCTGTTATTATTTTTTCGAGTCATACCTTTGATAGTGACTCCCAAGATGTACTGCGCAAACTGGTATTTGAAAAATGGCAAGTTGATCAATTGCAGCACAGTTATCAAACATTCATTGATTGTTATCAACCAATTTATGAAGTGTTAAATAAACAGCATAAATTAACCGATCAACAGGGATTTTTATTAAGAAGTTTATTAATTCATGAGTATCGCCGTATTTTATTGCGTGACCACGAATTACCCAAAAATTTGTTACCCGAAAACTGGGCTGGCAATATTGCAGCCAACCTGGTGGGTGATTTTTATTGCTTATTGACGCGATCATCTAGTCGATATATTGGTAATCACTTGTACAATGAAGCCGGCTTGTTACCTACTGCCAGCGATGATTATAAAAAACGTTTTCGATAAGGCCATGAAGGCTAAAGACCAAATGACATGACAAATGGTAAGTTCGACCAAATGCATCAAGCAACTATTGCAAAGCGTTAATCATCAATTGACTAGATTTTGCGTTAATTAATTAACAAAAATTCGCGAGAAAACTAATGCTCAAAAATAACAACCCATTTGTGTCATATAAAATTGAACACAATATTGGACTGATCACCATTGATTATCCGCCGGTCAATGCGCTGTCACAACAAGTACGACAGGGTATTACTCAAGGGATTGAATGCTTTCAAAATGAACCTGCTGTTCAAGCAATTATCATTCAGTGTGCACAGAAAACCTTTATTGCCGGCGCTGATATTAAAGAATTCGGCCAACCTCCAACTGAGCCTTTTTTACCTGATGTAGTCAACCAAATCGAAAATTGTAATAAACCAGTAGTTGCTGCATTGTTTGGTACTTCACTTGGTGGTGGATTCGAGGTGGCGTTAGCTTGTCACTATCGAGTCGCATTAGCTAATGCAAAAGTTGGGCTGCCAGAAGTGAATTTGGGCTTAATTCCAGGTGCTGGTGGGACACAGCGCTTGCCTCGTATTGTCGGGGGGGCTAAAGCTTTACAAATGATTACCGAGGGTAAACATCATGCGGTGACTTCATTGGCTGAGAGTGGATTGATTGACGCAATATTTCCACTTGAAAGCGATTTGTGTGATCAAACTATTGATTTTGTTAAACAAAAATTAGGTGAGCGCCAGTTACCAGTCAAACGGTCGGGAGAGCGCCCAATAATTAATGATGTTGACTGGGTTGATGCACTTCAAAAAATCAAGCGAAAAGCCCGAGGTAAAGAAGCGCCCGTGGTGGCTGTTGAAGTATTACAACAAACATGTGATAAATCGCTGACTGATGGAATGAAAATTGAACGTGACGCTTTTCTAAAACTTCGAGACTCTGCGCAGTCGGCAGCACTGCGCTATGCTTTTTCTGCAGAAAAGGCCGCAGCTAAAGTAAACTTTAATAGCGATCCTCTGCCAGTTGAAATTGTTGGGGTGATTGGTGGTGGAACGATGGGCGCTGGTATTGCTACCGCATTTTTGCTCAGTGGATTTAATGTTATTTTAATTGAGCGTGATGATTGTGCATTGGCAGCAGGAACTGACAAAATTATAAAAAACCTGCAAACAGCAGAGCAACGCGGCATCATTAAACAGCATCAATATGAGGCTGGTTTAAAACGCCTGTCTACCGCCTTGGATTATCAACCTTTGCGGCAGTGTGATTTAGTTATTGAAGCCGTCTTTGAAGATATTCAAGTTAAGAAAGAGATTTTTGCTCAATTAGGTCAAATTTGTCAGCCAAACTGTGTGTTGGCAACGAATACCTCATATTTAAATATCGACGAAATTGCCTTGGCGACTGGCCGCCCTGAACAGGTTATTGGTATGCACTTTTTCAGCCCAGCCAATATTATGAAACTGTTAGAAGTTGTGCGCGCAGCTAAATCGTCAGAGCAAGCGTTAGCAACAGCAATGATGGTTGCTAAAAAACTAGGCAAAATTGCGGTACTGGTTGGTGTTTGCTTTGGTTTTGCCGGAAACCGGATGTATACCCGCTACGGTCGTGAGATTCAACAAATGCTCTTGGAAGGCGCGAGCATTGAACAGATTGACAAAGCTATGACTAACTGGGGGATGGCAATGGGACCACTTGCAGTACAAGATTTGTCTGGTATTGATATTGGCCATAATGCACGAAGTGCGCAGCCATTTCCTGAGCATGATCCTGGATATTTCCGTGCGGCGGCAGTTATGGTAGAAAATGGGCGTCTTGGTCGCAAAACAGGTGCTGGCTTTTATCATTACGATGAAAGTGGCAAAGCCGTTAGTGATTCGAAGGCCAGTGAATTGATTGCGCAAAAGGCACAACAACTAGCAATTGAGCAACGTTCATTTACCGACGACGATATTGTTGAACGAGCGATTTTGGCATTGATCAGTGAGGGACTCTCCTTATACGAAGAGGGTATTGTCAGACAATTATCAGATATTGATGTTATCTGGTTACATGGGTACGGGTTTCCGAGACATAAAGGTGGACCCATGTTTTATGCACGTCAACTCGGTGTAGAAAAGGTTACTCAGTTACTTGTTAAACAACAATCTATCGCAGGTAAACAAATTTGGCCTGATCTGAAAATGGGGAGTTTAAGTTAACGTCATTTAGGGGTAATATTTAACGTCATTAGGCCGTTGATTAAAATTAATACCGAGGTTAGCCGTTTTGACTGAAGATAAGACCCCAGAAAATGTTCAATATGATGAGCCGTTTGACAAAATTCAGGGAATAGACAACATTAAGGAAAATAGTGATCGACAGCCAGCGGGCAAAGTAGACTATACTATTGATTTACAAAGCTTTTTGCCTTATCGAATGTATCGGTTAGCTGCACAGATGTCACAAGCAGGAAATAAACTTTCCAGTCTGTTAGCGGAAACGGGTGTTCCCATAGGTGAACGAGAATGGCGAGTCATTTCGGTGTTAGGTTCTTATGGTGGTTTAACGAATGGTCATGTGGCTGATGCATTAAAAACGGATGCAGCCACCGTTACCAGAGCCGTTAAGGTATTGAAAAAACTAAATTTTGTTGATACCCGTTTTTCTAAACGCGACAGAAGAAAGCAGCTGATTTATCTGACTCCCGAAGGTGCTGCATTTCATGATTTAATCACTCCTAAACGAATTGAAACTGGCGAGTTAATTGAATCTTGTTTCTCGTATTCCGAAAAAGAACAATTACATCATTTATTAAATAAACTCGATCGTCATTTGCATCATCTGGAAAATGAACAGGAAGATGAATGGGAATAGCGCTAAGATTTAACCTCACTTATATTACCTGATTTAAGCAAACACCATTATGAATGGTGTTTTGTAGTTAAAAACTTTGTGACTATGAATGAAATGTGTAAAATGCTCTGCTTAAAGCAATGGTCAGATGGTCAATTGTTCGAATCTTTGGTTAGCTGCAATTAACCTGTTAGCAATTCCTTCTTTGAACCAAGGCATTGATATAATAAAGGTGATAAATGATCAAATTATATGGGTATTGGCGATCAACCGCCGCTTATCGTGTACGTATAGTGCTCAATTTAAAGCAGGTTTCTTATACTCAGGAAAGTGTACACTTGGTTAAAGATGGTGGAGAACAGCATAAACCGGAATATCAGGCGTTGAATCCACAGCAATTGGTTCCCACGCTAATTGACGAAAATATTACCATCGGTCAGTCAATTGCAATCATTGAATATCTTGAAGAGAAATATTGTCTGCCTCAGTTATTACCGACTGAACCTGCCAAACGTGCACTCACTCGTCAATTATGTCAACTGGTTGCATGCGATGTTCACCCCTTAAATAATTTGCGAGTGCTACAGTATTTATCTGGTGAACTAAAGACTTCTGATGAACAAAAAATTCAATGGTACCACCATTGGATTCGTGAGGGATTCAAAGCTTATGAGGCTTTATTGGAAAAATATCAGATTCAGGGAAATTATTCGCTTGGCGACGAACTAACATTGGCTGATGCTTGTCTTATACCTCAAATATACAATGCGAATCGTTTTAATTTTCCTATGGAAGAATTTCCAAAATTATCTGCCATTAATGATAATTGCTTAAAATTAGAGCGATTTCAAAATGCTGTACCGGAAAATCAACCCGATGCAGTCATTTAAAATTAGAAACTTAACAGAGAAGTAGATCTTTATTGTGATAAATTTGAAGCAAAGCGTACTAGCCAGCACTCTGGCTATATCCAGTTTCGGCCTGGGTGCCGTTGAATCTTATACGGTTATTGATTTAGGTAAAATCGAAGATAAACCATTTTTTGTTTATGATATTAATGATGCTGATGAAATTGTAGGTTATTCATACTCCGCTAATAACATTCCTTTTCACGGTGTTGCTGTCAAAGATGGTATGGCTACTGATTTACCTGCCATTGTCAATGAAACTACCGATTTAAGCGCCTATTTTAAATTAAACAATAATGGCGTTTCGGTAGGATTTTCATCAGAAACAATTATTCGTTCTGATCAGTCGGTCAATATAGATAGAGCAATTTACACTGACATTATTAACCCCGAATTGAAACTTGTACCACCTTTAGATGAAGAAACACCATTAAATATGCGTGCTTTATCGATAAATGATGGCGCTTTTATTGTTGGTGTTGCTGATTATAATGCTCCTGACGATGAGTATATTTCAGGTGGAGACGCGACTAAATCTGCTAAGCGCGGTTTTGTTTACGATTCTGTAAATGATATCTTAACCCGTTTGGAACCGCTAAATTATAACCAGTATTATGTTAGTGCGGCATTGGTTGACATAAATAATAATGGTCTTGCAATTGGCTGGTCTGAGCAATATAAAGATAGCTTCAATACACTTCGAGGCTACTATGTAAATGTTAACACGCCTACCGAATTGATCGAAATACCTGCATCTGCTGAGGATCGTTCTAACCGTGCTATGGCAATTAATCAGCAAGGAATCATTGCAGGAATGAGAAATGTTGATCGTTCCTTTTATTTTACTGGTTATTTATTTGATACGAACACAGAAACATTGACAGATATTCCAAACTTAAAGGAAGATTATTTTCCACAAAGCGTTGCGGCAATTACTACTCCCTATGATATTAATAGTGAAAATCAGGTTGTCGGTATTTCGCTTATCGAAATTGCTCCAGTTCAATATCATGCTTTTATTTATGAAAATGGTGAAACTAAAGATTTAAATACTCTAATCGATTGTAAAGCTGATCCTGATGCTGAGCAGATCGGTCAACCCGACTGGGTTTTACAAGAAGCAAGAGCAATTAACAATAATGGTGTGATAGTTGGTAACGGCTTTTTAAATGGTCAGAAGCGTGCTTTTAAGTTAGTGCCTCGGCATGGTGTTGCCCCCAAGCCTTGTCAGGACTTAGTGATTAAGGAAGATAGTGGTTCAGGGAGTTTTTCTTGGGGCGGGTTATTGGTTTTGATGACTCTGGCAGGATTGCGTCGCCGACAGTCTAAAGTATAATTTAGCGTTTATAAGAGCAAAGAAATTCTTTCGTTTTAACAATAAAGCCATGCAATGCATGGCTTTATTGTTTTTAGAACTGGCTATTTACCTTACAAAATCCACTATTTATGCGGGATATTTTACATATTAGGATAATTCGGACCGCCAGCACCTTCTGGAGTTACCCAGTTTATATTCTGACTCGGATCTTTGATATCACAGGTTTTACAATGTACACAGTTTTGTGAATTAATCTGTAGGCGAGGGTTGTTGCCTTCATCATCATAAATCACCTCATACACGCCCGCTGGACAGTAACGCTGTGCGGGCTCATCAAATTCGGGCAGATTAACCTGAATCGGGATGTTATTGTCCTTTAATTGTAGATGTACTGGCTGGTTTTCTTCGTGGTTAGTATTTGAGATAAAAACTGAGCTGAGTTTGTCAAAAGATAACACGCCGTCAGGTTTGGGATAGTGAATTTTAGGGCAATCCGTAGCTTTTTTTAGCTGAGCATGATCGGGTTTGGGATCGCTCAAAGTCCAAGGTAGATTACCATTAAATAAATTAATATCAATAAAGGCATAAGCTGAACCAATAATATTGCCCCACTTATGCTGCGCGGGCCCAAAATTGCGTTGAACATGAAGTTCTTTCCATGCCCAAGAAGCGTTATAAGCAGGCATAAATTTTTCAAGTTTATCGGCAGAACGCCCAGCAGAAATTGCTTCGATGATAGTTTCTGCAGCAATCATACCTGATTTCATGGCAGTATGAGATCCTTTGATTTTGGCGAAGTTTAATGTCCCTGCGTCATCACCAATCAATAAACCGCCAGGAAAAACCATTTCAGGTTGAGATTGTAAGCCACCTTTTGTAATTGCTCTTGCACCGTAAGAAATTCTTTCGCCACCTTTAAGATATTGACTGATTACTGGATGATGTTTATAACGTTGAAATTCATCAAACGGAGAAACATGCGGGTTTGAGTAAGATAAATCAGTAATTAACCCCACAGCGACCTGGTTATCTTCTAAATGATATAAAAACGAACCCCCCGCGGTGCCGCTTTCATTGAGTGGCCAGCCCGCGGTATGAACAACTTTGCCCGGTACATGTTGCTCTGCTGGAATTTTCCATAATTCTTTTATACCGATCCCGTAGTGCTGTGGTTCTTTACCATCATCCAGTGAAAATTTTTCAATGAGCTGTTTACCCAAGTGTCCGCGGCAACCTTCGGCAAATACGGTGTATTTGGCATGTAACTCCATGCCGGGCATATAGCCATCTTTTTGAGAGCCATCTTCGGCAACGCCCATATCACCAGTTAAAATTCCTTTAACGCTGCCATCTTCATGATATAGGATTTCGCTAGCAGTAAACCCTGGAAATATTTCGACACCCAGTGCTTCAGCCTGTTCTGCCAGCCAGCGGCATAAATTACCTAAGCTAATAATGTAATTACCATCATTATGCATAGTTTTGGGGACAAACAATCCAGGAATTTTTAATCCACTGGTTGCATTGCGTAAAATAAAAATTTCATCTTCGGTGACTTGTGTAGCGAGCGGGGCACCTTTGTCTTTCCAGTCAGGAATAAGTTCGTTAAGTGCTGTTGGTTCAAATACTGCGCCCGACAAGATATGTGCGCCAACTTCGGAGCCTTTTTCGACAATACAAATCATGGTTTCCTGCTCATTTTGCTGAGCCAGTTGTGCTAAACGAATGGCTGTTGCCAAGCCCGCAGGTCCTGCACCTACAATAACAACGTCGAACTCCATAGATTCTCGTTCCACAAATCTTTCCCCCGTTTCGAAAATGATAATTCAAATCTGCACTGATGTGTCATTGTGCCAGCGAAAACGTGCCGGAATCGGCATAATCAGACGTTACGTGGCTTTTATCACAAGATGCAATTATTAGGCACAAAATCGAGTAAATTCAGTCAGTTTAAACTCGCTTAAGGCCCTGAAAAGTGGGCTATTATACCTTATTTTGGTTGACGTTAAACGCGTAAAGCGGCAAGATCGGTGGATTCGTCTATTCTATGCAAAATTTAGAAATTTCAACTTATCAAGGATATTGAATTATTGAGTGCAAAAAAACAATGCAAAAGTTTGAATTTGGGCTCAAAAATCAACCAACCAAACTAAGGTATTTGTATGAAAATTTTGGTCACCGTTAAACGGGTTGTGGATTACAACGTTAAAGTTCGTGTAAAAGATGATAATTCCGGTGTGGAAACTGCAAACATTAAAATGTCGATGAACCCTTTTTGCGAAATCGCTGTCGAAGAGGCTGTGCGACTCAAAGAAAAAGGCGTTGCCAGCGAAATTGTCGTAGTGTCAATAGGTCCTACACAAGCTCAGGAAACATTACGAACAGCATTAGCATTGGGCGCTGATAAAGCCATACTGGTTAAAACAGATGAACAGGTACAGCCATTGGCTGTTGCCAAAATCCTCAAAGAAATTGTTGCTCAGGAATCGCCTGAAATTGTCATTATGGGTAAACAGTCTATCGATGGTGATAATAATCAGTCGGGTCAAATGCTGGCAGCATTACTCGATTGGCCGCAAGGAACTTTTGCTTCTGAAGTCAATGTTGCTGATGGTAGCGCAATGGTAACACGAGAAATCGATGGAGGATTGGAAACTATTAAAGTAGACCTGCCTGCGGTTATTACTTCTGATTTGCGTCTTAACGAGCCTCGTTTTGCTTCTCTACCCAATATTATGAAAGCCAAACGTAAACCTCTAGAAGAAACTTCACCTGAGGCATTAGGTGTCGATATCACACCACGAATTAGCACGTTAAAAGTTGAAGCGCCCGCACAGCGCCAGGCTGGTATTAAAGTCGAAAGTGTTGCTGAATTAGTTGAAAAATTAAAAACAGAAGCCAAGGTGATTTAAGATGAGTATTTTAATTATTGCAGAACATCATAATGACGGTATTGCAACTTCTGTCTTATCAACGGTTGCCGCAGCAAAACAAATTACTGGTGACATCCATCTGCTAGTTGCTGGTACAAGCTGTCAAACGGCGGCTCAGGCGGCTAGTCAAATTGAAGGGGTTGATAAAGTTTTAGTTGCTGAAAATGCTGAATTTAACAATATTACGGCTGAAACCCTGACCAATATCGTGGTTGCCAATGCGGCAGACTATAGTCATATCCTCGCAGCAGCAACAACTTTTGGAAAAAACTTTTTACCTCGGGTTGGTGCTAAACTTGACGTTCAACCGATTTCAGATATTGTCGGAGTTGAAAGTGCCGACACTTTTAAACGACCAATTTATGCAGGTAATGCTATCGCAACGGTTCAGTCATCAGACGCAGTAAAAGTCATTACGGTAAGAGGTACCGCTTTCGATGCCGTTCAGCCAACCGGTGGTCAAGCTGAAGTGGTTTCGATTGCGGCTGATGGTTTAGTTTCAGATAAGTCAAAATTTGAATCACAGGAGCTTACTACATCAGAGCGTCCCGAATTAACTGCTGCGCGAGTGATTATTTCTGGTGGTCGCGGTATGGCTAGTGGCGATAACTTTGTTATGTTGGAAGAAATTGCTGATAAACTTGGTGCGGCTGTTGGTGCTTCGCGCGCTGCTGTAGATGCGGGCTTTGTACCAAATGATTATCAGGTTGGTCAAACCGGAAAAATTGTTGCGCCTGAACTTTATATTGCTGTAGGTATTTCTGGTGCAATACAGCATTTAGCTGGAATGAAAGACAGCAAAGTAATCGTTGCAATTAATAAAGATGAAGAAGCGCCTATTTTCCAAATTGCAGATTATGGCTTAGTTGCTGATTTGTTCAAAGTGTTACCTGAGTTAAAAGAAGCTTTGTAGTTATTACTGAGGTTACCGCTAAAAATTACTAAAAAAGGTTCCTGGTTGGAACCTTTTTTTTTGGACTCAATGAATAGATGGCATTGAAAGGTAATATTGGTGAGTAATATTGATAGCTACCTTACAAAATCGACAGTCATTTAATGGGCAATGAATTCAGTTTTGTACCAATCTAAGTCGAATAAAAATAAACGCATTATAGTTAATGCTTTATTTAATATTGTACAACGGCACATGCATAATTCTAAAGTTTAATTTTTGTTGATTTAATTAATCAATTAGTTCGAATATATATACAAATGGACTCTCTGATATAAAGCAATTTGAAATGATTATTAAGTCGAATTTGTTCACACTTTCAACCTCCAATAATGCAAATAAAAAAATATTGACTAGGCATAGTGTTAAAATTTTTGCATAGCAGCGAAAATAAGTTTAAAAAAAATAATTTAATAAAAAATAAGCTATCCAGCTTTATGTTGATTCGAAAAATGTATTTTTGAAAATATCTCAGCAAGCCGCAAATTATGGTTTATTCTTAAAGATAAACTCCAACCACATTAAAAAAATAAAGTCGAAAGAAAACAACTTTCTGTGTTTTGTCGTAATCATAAATAATTTTTTTAAATGATGGTTTGTAATCACAATAAAATTGTGGTCAAATTTTTTTGAACCAAAAAACAAAGTAAACAGTATCGTATAATTTAGAAAAAGTAACGTATTACCGCAGCTATCGCTAAATACATTGTTGAAGTTATTGGCGTTGAGTTTATATAAAGTTATTAATAGAGTTTGTTATTAATAGAGTTTGTTGTTAATAGCGATGGGGTAGTGCTCAGGCTTTAAGCTTTTTAGTATGTAAACTTTCAACAAGCACATTGTAAAAAGCTTATTATACTTTGTTCATTAATTAGTTTTTTAAATTGTTTTATTGGCTTAAGATAAAATTTATGTCATTAACCTTTAAGCGAAAGCTTAATAAAAAACTAATTGTACATCTTATGCCTTAAAGGCAAATATGAGAATTTATAGTTAGTGATCGATAGATGAGTATCTGGATTGCTACATAGTATTAATATGTATTACTTCTTGCTTAATGAGCGCGCGAGTATGAAAGTGCATATTGGAAAAAAGAAAATAACAACAGGTAAATTATAATTAGAGTAACAAAAATCAAGTTAAAAAAGTCTGACTAATCAGGAATGATCAGTTTGTAAACTCGCGAATATTTTTAAAGTTCACGATAGCTAACTGTGCTGTGTTTATTAAAGAATATATAAAAAACTAGAGAAAGCTCAGTTATTTTTTTGTGGATTTTTGTTTTTTTATAAAAGGCTTGTCGATTTTGACTCTAATTTATTAATTAAATTATTTATAAATGTATTTATTTTTTTTTGATTAGATTCATCATTTTTGTTTTTAGGGAGTGTCAACTGTTTTGCATAGATTTCTTTGTCTAGCACTTTTGTTTTTTCTAAAAAAGCAAAATTTAAGCAAATCTGAATTGCCATCTTTTTCAATCATGGTATTACCTTTCTCTTTAATGTTTATAATTCATTATGCTGGGGTGCTGATATCTTATTGGGATTATCGGTATTTAAAGTATGTAGGCGTTTGTGGGAGTAAACAGGTTGGCTAATTTGTTTGGCATACACTCTGTTGGTGACTCGTTGGTACAATTTTTACGAGACACCTATCCTGAACCATTACGTTCGGAACATGTTTGCCAATTTCGACTTTTATCCAGCGGAGAACTCGATGCAATTGATGAAATTCCAACAACACTTTCTGTCTATTTATATCGTATAGCCATCGATGAACATACAAGGAATAAGCCACGTTTAAACCGACCCAATGAAGTGCCTCTGCCGCTATCTGTTTCCCTTTATTACTTGATTACGATCTGGAGTGATAGCGCATTAACCGAACAAACAATTGCAGCGTGGGCAATGTCTAAACTCAATCAGTTTCCTATTTTAGATCAGTCAACGCTATCGTCTTCTGGGGGGTGGGAACCGCAAGACCAAATTCATCTTGTCCCTATCGATTTAACAAACGAAGACATGATGCGTATTTGGGATGCTGTCACGCCTGGATATCGATTATCAATTCCTTATGTGGCGAGAGTGGTGCGAATCAACCCTGATGAAGGGCAAGAGAGCAGCCCTGTGGTTGCCAGTCAGTTTCGGTATGGAGTGATTGAAGATGAGCTTTAATGCATTTCAATCGATTAATCGGCGCTGTCTAGGAGCATTGAAATTGATTGACGCTGCAACTGGCGTGGTGTTGCGTTCAGCATTTAAAGTCTCAACCAATCAACTGCAATTATTTCAAAATGCCTCTGCACTTTTTGTAATTCAAAATGCACAAGGATTAGATGCCCATACCAGCGAGTTTGAAGAGGTGCCTTCTGAGCCAGCAATAGAAAGCCTCTCCTTTCAAATACTGATCGAAGATCCACAAAACTACTATTTGCCTCGTTTTGCTTCAATAAAACTACCGCGCAATCCAGTCAATCAACAAGAAAACAGTGTTGGCAAACCAATCGAGATCAATCTGCATAGTGCTGCGAAAGCGCGTTTAAACACAAATTGGAGTGTCATACGTGCAAGCCTCACTCAGCAGGTGAATGAGGAGACTCAACGTCCGTTACAAGGTGCATTATTACGTGTAATCAGGATTGAAGATGAAGTATTGCTGGCAACCGGATTATCAGATTTACGCGGTGAAGCAATTATTATCGTTACAGGTATTCCTGTGACAAATTTTTCTGTTGAGACAAATGAAGAAGATGTTGAGGAAGAAGATGTTGAGGAAGAAGATGTTGAGGAAGAAGATGAACTCGACGATGACAACGATAATGAAAACGAAGATAACAATAGTAATGAACTAGATGAGCAATTTGCGGCGGTAGGTGAAGTAACTAATGTTACCACACCCGTGCGAATTGAAGTGATTGTTGATCCGCAATTACCTTGGCCAGTTGATACCGATCAACTGGAACAAAATGCAGCAGTCTGGATACGTAACAATGATGAACCGACTTTACTTTCTTTAAAAACGGGCCGAACTGAAACGACGACCATCACGGTCTCGGTGACAGATGACGAACCATAAATTTATAGGAGAACTGTTATGCCTGAGTATCTCGCTCCCGGCGTATTTACCGAACAAGTAAGCTTTCGCTCTAAATCAATTGAAGGTGTGAGTACCAGCACAACGGCATTTGTTGGACCTACGCGCAAGGGCCCATTGAGTGGCTCACCAGAAGTGATTACTAATCCTGGAGAGTTTGAACGTATTTATGGCGGGATTGCTGATTTAGATTTTGCAGGTGGAACAACAAACTTTATGGCGCATGCTGTCTATGCCTATTTTAATAATGGTGGTAAACGCCTTTATGTGACAAGGGTTTTTATTCCTCAAGAACTGAGTAATGGTATTGCCGCTGCAAACATAACTGGAGCGGGTACTACACGATTTGTCGCCAGGCATCCGGGGTCTGGATATAACGGTAATGTTACTGTATATGAAAAACGGAAGCTGGTTACCGATGCGACGCGAAATAATGCACCCGATGGATCTTTACTGAGTTTGACTGTAGGTGACGCAGATGCAGTGGCACAACCGGCAAGAAAAACGGGTGGTATCGCACCATTTAATTTAACCGATGGTGCAACGTTAACGCTGGATATTGACGGCAGTGAAGAAACCATTACTTTTAATGCCGTCAATGCTGAAGTCACGGGGGAAGCGGTTGGGGCTCCACCTGATACCACCGGATTGACTTTTACTGTCACCATTAATGGCGCAGAACAAAGTATTGCTTTACCCAATGGCGCAACCCCATTACAAGATATAGTCAATTTACTTAACGCTGAAATTCGCCATGCTTATGTCACTTTAAATGCCAATCAAATTACAGTTGGCACTGATTTGGCTGGGACCGCCGCGAGTATTAGTGTCAATCAAATTGATCAACTGGGTTTTACTGCTGCTGCTAATAAGGAAGATGAGGGTGATGGTAATGTTGCCAATATTGAAAGTGTGACAGTAGGCGAAATCGCGGCAATTTGTACGACCGCTGCACTAGATGTCAGTGTTGCGACAAATGGTGATGGTCACTTACTGATTGCAACACAGGCAACAGGCGAAGATGTAACATTAGGATTTAATAATGCGGCACCCACCAGTGTGATGACAATTCTCGGATTAACCGCTGCGCCCGAGTCTGGATCTGATGGGGCGACACAAACCCTCTATGTAAAAAATGGTAGTACATGGAGTGACACAAATGATAATCCGCTTGCTGAGAATCCCGTTGGTACGCAAGAAATAGTGCTCTTTAATTTGGAAGCGGTTGATGCCGATGGTGTTCGAGCCAGCTATGAAGATTTGGGATTTATTAGTGCACATCCTCGATTTGTTGGCCATGTATTGCGTGAAACACCCACTTCAAAATCAGAAGCACTGGAAAATCTTTATTACTATGATGACAATGCGGCACTCGATGCTTTTACATTACATCAAGAGCTTTTTGCGGCAGCCAATATAAGCCGTTTTACTTTAACTGGTGGAAATGATGGCGTTGAACCGTTAGCCACCAGTGCAGAAGTCGAAGCGAATTCTTATGCCGACGCATTAGATATGTTAGAGACTATCGATGATATTTCAATCGTTGCCGCTCCCGGACATTCCGCGCTTAATCCGACTACCTTTGCAACAGTACAAGGACAATTGGTTGGTCATTGTGAACGATTGAAATACCGCTATGCGGTACTTGATACACCACCCAATCAAACCATTAATGAAGCTCGCGCAGTAAGAGCCGCCGTTGATTCAACTTATGCGGCGCTTTACTACCCTTGGGTAACTGTTGCCAATCCGCTATGGCGGCCCGGACAAGATAATCTGCCCAGAGAAATCAATCTTCCACCATCGGGTTTTATGACGGGTATCTATGCGCGTAACGATATTAATCGAGGTGTCTGGAAATCGCCTGCTAATGAAGTTGTTAGGGGAGCAATACGCTTTGAGCGTGATATTACCAATGGACAACAAGAGGTGTTAAATCCAGAAGGTATCAATTGCTTGCGCTTCTTTTTTGGTAGAGGTTATCGAGTATGGGGAGCACGCAGCGCGACCTCTGATCCCGAATATAAATACGTTAACTTGCAACGTCAGATGATCTATTTGCAACACTCAATTTTTAATAGTACCCAATGGGCGGTTTTTGAACCGAATGGTCCCCGATTATGGGCCAACATTACAGATACGGTGAACAGTTTCTTACGCAACGAATGGCGTAACGGTGCATTATTGGGATCGACGCCTGAACAAGCATTTCAAGTGCGCTGTGGTCGTGAAACCATGACACAGGCAAATCTCGATAATGGCCAGTTAATTTGCGAAGTTGGAGTGGCGTTGTTAAGACCGGCTGAATTTGTAATTTTTAGAATTGGTCAAAAAACGGCTGACGCGCAATAAGCGCACGAATAAATCAATGGGAGAATTACCATGGCAGAAAGAACTTCACCTTATAGTGCGTTTAATTTTTTAGTTGAATTTAATGGACAAGATATTTCCGCGGGATTTTCTGAGGTAACGGGTATTGGTGCCGAAATTACCATGGCAGAATATCGTGAAGGCACTGATAAACAAAATCATGTGCGAAAAATTCCAAATATAAACAAAGTCAATGATGTCACTTTAAAACGTGGCATCATTAAATCAAAAGATCTTTGGGAATGGATCGACCTGGTACGTAATCGTGGTTGGGAAGGACAGCGTGATATTTCAATTACTTTGATGGATGAAAGTCACGAAAATGCAGTTTCTCGCTGGGTACTCCATGCGGCTGTACCAACCAAATATTCGGGTCCCAGTTTAAATGCTAAAGGAGGCAGTGATGTAGCGATGGAAGAGCTGGTATTGTCTGCCGAAGGGATCAGTTACAGTGAGTAAACGACTTGCCATCAAGTTATATCAAACTGTTATCCAGTTGAGGGTTGATAACTAATATGCTGGCGCCAGGAATTCATTTTGATACACAAGCGCCGATTAGCTCGACGCAAGTTACTCGTATGGATATTGCCTGCTTTGCTGGTTTTATACCAATGCAGCCATTGAATCAATTACCAGGCTCGCTTAAAACCTGGTTGATAAATCATCGTTGGTATGAGCGGATTATTTTTCATCAAAATGAATCTGGTGAACCTCTAATTGAATTGCTCGATATTCCAATTCCAATCGATTCTTGGCGTTTGTTTACTGAGTTGTTTGCACCGG
This sequence comes from Aliikangiella maris, assembly GCF_040719265.1. NCBI lineage: Bacteria > Pseudomonadati > Pseudomonadota > Gammaproteobacteria > Oceanospirillales > Pleioneaceae > Aliikangiella > Aliikangiella maris. Next base: position 196,016 of record NZ_JBFDAH010000004.1, read on the forward strand.
ATAAACGTATTAACCAACGCGCCGAAATTGTCAGTTCGAGTTTATCGGCGTCTGTATTGATTGAACAGTCCGATCAAAAGCTTTATGTTGTTATCGATAACCAACCTCCCGAAATTATAACTTTTAATCCCGGAGAATGGGCGCTTGACGATCTGGTGATAGAAATCAATCAGCAGCTAAACGGGGCTTTTGCTTATAAACAAGATTTTGTTGATCAAGATGTTTTTGATCAAGATATTGCCAATGAGTCAAATGAAAAAGAACGATATGCGTTGACAATTCAACGTATTGATCAATACTCGACAGGCAGCATTAATATTTACCAAAATAAAAGCCTTGGATTTGTTCGCTCAACAGTTGCTCGAAATGGTTATTTAGATACTTATCTTGGTGCAACCGTGCGTGCTTTTTTTCAGCAGGGCGGTCAAAAGTGTTATGTTATTCGAGCAGGGGATCCGCTTATTCCTGGCGAATCTACCGCACTCAAGATTCAGGCACTTAGCCGATTGCTTTATCAAAATGAAAAACTTTCCCGAGGTCTGACTCAAATTGCTCAGTTAACTCAGCTAACCTTACCACTTTGGAATGGTTCTGAAGAAGAGCAGCATGCATGGCATGGATTAGGACTATTGCATAGTCTAAATGATGTTTCTTTTGTGAGTCTGCCCGACCTGCCCGATTTACTTTCTTGTCAACAAAAAACAACTGAAAGCATTAAGGTAGTTGGTCAGCAAACCGAATTTACCGCGTGCATCGTCGAACCAAATAGTGAAAAAGATAATCAGCAAGTGTTGTTTCAGGCGCCGGTATGTGATGAAACTGGCTTTTTGGTTTGGGCCCGGATTATCCGTCATATCAGTCAATATTTAATACGCAACTTTTCTGATACTTTATTGATAAGCAGTATTCCATTACCCGCAGCAACTATTTTAAAGCCATTTGAAGATTATCTACAACAATCACTGTTTATTAACAATCAACATGAGTTATTCGATTTTTTCAATACTGATCAAATTCAATTGGCATTTCCCTGGTTAATGACCTATCAATCAAAGCACTTACCTGCACGCGCAGAATTACCAGAGGGAAGATTAGCTGGTTTAATGGCAAATCAAGCACGACATCAACAAAGTTATTTTAGTCTGGCCGGTAATTTTTTTCCTGATGTGTTTGATTTATTTCCTAAAGCTTATCTCGGGTTAAAACAAACCGACTTAAATGATCGATATTTACAGGAACGAATTTGTTGGATTACCCATTCGCCAAATGGAATACAACTTCAGTCAGACGTAACACCGGCTAACAGCAAGCAGCAGCAATATGCCTGTGTAAAACGATTAACCATGTTGATTCATCGATTGACTCGACAAATAGGAATAAGCGCGGTATTTGAACCTAATTCGGCAGTTTTATGGAACCATATCCAACGTAGTGTTGCACAACTATTGATGGATATTTATCGACAGAATGCATTAAAAGGTAAGACAGCTAAAGAGGCATTTAGCGTACGCTGTGATAAAACCACAATGACCAGGCAAGATCATGATAATGGTCGTGTAATTGTACAAATCATGTTTCAACCAGCGTTGCCAATTGAAAAAATTATTATCACGTTAAATTTTGATCATAAGGGGAGTTTACAAATTACCGAGGAGTCATTATGAAAACTACTGCTCCGTTACCGGTTTTTCGTTTTAAAATTGATTTCTTTGTAGCGACGGCAAAAGGCAGTAATAAAGGACAAAATAAACCGGTTTGTTCTGGTGCATTTAGCGAATGCTCAGGTATTGAAGCAACAATGGAGCCCAAAGCAATTAAAGTCGGTGGGATGAATCAAGGAGAAATACAATTGGCCGGTCGAACCAATTACTCGACGGTAATATTAAAACGAGGAATTTCTTTAACTCGTGACATGTGGAACTGGTTTAATCTGGTTTCTGGCGGTGCCTATGCTTATCGACTTGACGCAGAAATTATGCTGATGAATTTTGCCGATCAAGATGGAGAGTATGCTTTAAAATGGCAATTAAAGAACTGTCTGCCCACAAAGTTTAAAACAGCAGATCTAAACGCAACATCGACTCAAATTGGCGTTGAAGAATTACATCTGGTTCACGAAGGATTATCCCATGAGTAATGGCATCGCGATGCTTACTGCACTAACCAGTCCACAAGGACAAGATTTGCCTGACAGTCAACAGGTTGCAATTGCGGTACAGTTTAATCCTGAATCCCTCGATTTAACTTATACCAACTCAGTGCAAAAAGGTCAGCGAAAACAGCCGCCACAAGTTATTACCGAAACTAAAGCACAGTTGAGCTTCGAGCTGATTTTTGATACGACACATTCTGGTGTCGATGTACGTAAAATTACCTTAGATATTGCACAACTGATGGATCCGAAAGATCCACGAAAGGCGACTCGACGTGATAACTCAATTGGTATACCGGCTAAAGTTTTATTTGAATGGGGGACCTTCAAGTTTGAAGGTTATATCGATAATATTAAAGAAAAGCTCGATTTTTTTTCCAGTGATGGCGTGCCATTACGATCAAGTTTAACGGTAAGCATGACCAATGCGCAAAAGAATTTATTACCAAGTTCGCAAGGTAAAAAAGATGCAGTCGATACTCAAGGAAATCTGGGTTTAGATGCGCCAACAGATGCTTATCAAAGTGGCATGGGTAAAGATTTGTCGTTGGCTGATAAAGCGCGTCAATTAGGGGATGAAAATGCTGCACGTTCGTTGGCTGAAATGAACGGTATTGAAAATCTACGCTTACCAGAAGTTGATAATTTGATGGTCATGAATCAAAAAGCGTTCTCAGCTCATACCAATGTAAATACTACTGCTAATGCATCTTTTAATACGTCACTAAAAACATCTGGCTCACTGTCGTCGATGGGAGGAACTAATTCTGATTTTTCGGTCAATACCCAAGGTTCAACAGAATCTTTATTTGGTGGCTTAAAAGTGGGTACAACACAAAAAATATCTGCCCCGAAAGTCGATTTAACAACATCAGTGTCTGCCGGTATAACCGGCGGCATAAGTGCGGGAGTGAGTTTAAGTGGTGGGGCAGGGATTGAATTAGGTGTTGGGATTGATGCGGGGTTAGGCGGGAGTGCAAGTGTTGGTGGTGCAATGGGAATTTCTGCCGGACTAACGGCTGATGTGGGACTAGATGCTGATTTTGAGGCTGGCATCAAGTTTGATGATTAATCAACTTTAAAATAGAGAGAAATCGATGAGTATTATTTTTGATGAAGTTGTCGCACAAATAGAGCAGCCAGCTGAAGCTGCGGTGAATCAACAAAATCAGGATTTGAGTGAGAGTGAACAACAAACAGCGGCCACAAATTATATTGAAATACTCAAGCATTACGAATCGCGACAAGCACGCTTATCGGTTGAGTAAACAAAAAAGCCGGAGTCTATTGTGACAGAAGAAACAGCTATTTCAGTCGGTAGTATTTATCAAGCAATTCCACAATTGGAAATTAATGGAGTTGCTAACGAAACCATACAAGAATCGTTAGTTGCTATGCAAGTCAAAGAAACTGAAGGCGGTTTATGTAGCGCCGAATTGTGCTTTTTTAATACAGCCAATATTCAAGGGCAAGGTGTTGGATTTGGTTTTGAAAGTAGTGCGGAAACTGAATTAGCTTTAGGTAGCCGAATTAAAATTTATTGTGGTGATAATAATGATCCTGTTGAAATATTTTCTGGCGTGATCAGTGCATTAGAATGGGTAAGAGAAATCGATCAACAGCCCCAACTGGTTGTCTTGGCCGAAGACGGCTTACAACAATTACGTATGATGCGAAAAACCCAATTACATCCTGCGGCCACTCTTAAAGCAATGATTGAAAATATATTGCGAGAACATGGACTGAATAATCATATTGATGGATTGCAACACTCACTAGATGCACAACTACAATATAATGAAACTGACTTAGGATTTATTCGTCGCTTGATTCAACGGTATGACGCCGATATACAAATGAATCATGGCCAGGTCGTTGTTAAATCTCGAGCCGCCATTCAGCAGAATCAAATAACACTAGAATTAAACAGTCAATTACTCAGTTGTCGCCTATGTGCTGATTTAGCACATCAAGTTAATCAAGTCACTTATGCTGGATGGGATAGCGAACAAGGGCAGCAAATCGCAGTGCAGAGTAATGCCAATGCCGATCTTGGACCTGGTGAAGGGCGCATCGGTGCCGACTATCTAACGCAATACTTTGCCAACCGACAAGAACACCTATGTCGTACCTCTGTCCAGAATGAAAGTGAAGCACAAATTCTGGTTAACAGTGCCTATGCCAAACGCGCACGAGGATTTGTGCGTGCTCAAGGTAAATCATTAGGTAATCCAAACTTAAAAGTGGGATCTCATATTCAATTAAATGGTATCGGTGAGCGTTTTGAAAATCAATATTATGTGATTGAAGTGACTCATTACTTTACTACAGCCGGTGGTTATCTGACCGAATTTGTTGCGCAGTCAGCGTATTTTGGAGGTTAAATGCAGTTATCAAATCTGATGCCGTTACATGCGCAAGATCAAACTCAATTGGCTGAAGTGATCTCGGTAGAAGATCCTGAAAATCGGAATCGAGTACAAATTAAGTTATTGGCATTTGATGGCGTGGCTCAACAACAAGGTCAGCTATGGGCGAGAGTCGCTGTGCCCTTTGCGGGTAAAAATAAAGGGGCATTTTTGTTTCCTGATGTTGGTGATGAGGTTTTGATTACTTTTATTAACGGTGATTCGCGCTACCCGGTTGTCATTGGTTCTCTTTGGAATGGCCGAGATGAAGCACCAGAAACTTTGGGTGGCGCTGGGGATGCGATTGATCGCTGGAGTTTTGTTGGAAAAAAAGGAACGCGCATTGCAATTGAAGAAAGCGCATCAGGACAGCCAAAAATAATATTTGCAACGCCACAAGGTGTGAGCGTCGAAATTTCTGATAACAGCGGTGGAGAAATTATCTGTCAGAGTGCGGGCAATACCATTACCTTTGATTCCGCAGGTGTCACGGTCAATAGCCCTGCTGAAGTTGCGGTAAGCGCCTCAACTGTTAAAGTTGATTCGGGAATGGTGACGGTTAATGCTGGCATGTCCAGTTTTAGCGGCGTCGTTAAGTGTGACACATTGATCGCAACAACGGTGGTCAGTTCTACCTATACACCAGGGGCAGGAAACGTATGGTAAATCACCCAATAAAACTGAAAGGCAGTTATTTAAATCAATCTTCAGGTGATTTAACACAGCCGAACATATTCGCTTTTCAAGAACAAAACTTTGTAGAAAGTCTGCTCGCAAATTTATCTTCAGCCAGTGGACAGGAAAAACTACTTCAAAAACAGGTGAGCGCCACATCCGATGATATGATGCGCTTATATCAACCTGTCCATCGAATATTTAATTTGATTTTGTTGGATGCTTGTTGCTTGCAGTATGGTGAGCCCAGATTGGCGCCAGAAAAAATACTATCGAGTGGGTTTGTCATCCGTAAAGTTAGTGAAAAAGGTCAGGAATATGGCTGGATGAAATCGCAAGGTAAAGTGGTGGGCTGGAAACCAGTGAATCCCATTGATACTGAATACACCGATTGCTTACGTAACTATGATGTCGATCCTAATATTCGTCAGCAAAGAATATTAGGTAGTAATCGGTTGATACTCGAACAAGCTTCACCATCAATCAATCCTTATCAAGATTACAGCGAAGATTATCAAAGTCTATTTTTAACACCACCTAAAATCATGCAGCAAACCAGAAAAACATTGCTTTATGGGGTGATGAACTTAGCCAGTCAGGAAATGGTAGAAGATGATAGTATCAATCCGCCGCCGTTTACAAAACAAAATATTTTACAACGTCTACCTGTCTTATTGATGCAAGGAGGCGATGAGCGATTTACGGATTCTTTTCCTAAGCCCCCTACAGATGCATTGTTTCGCGATACTCACGCGCAATCACCACCGTTTGCCGCATTAAAAAAATTGCTGAGTTATTTGGCCAACGAAGTAGGGTTATTTACTGGCGGCCAGGAAGTACAAAACCTTAAACACTTGCTACAACAAATACCGGTGAGTTTCTCACCACAACGAAATAGTCAATCGACTAATTATTATCAGTTTCTATTAGCGGCATTCCAAGTGTTTTATGGTTTCCCTCAAGATGAACAAGGACAATCCCAAACGCTAAGCGCCGCATTTACTCCTTTGCAATGGCCTCAGTTCAACACACTTCAACAGCAATCATTGGTGAATGCTATTTATGCGACTATGAGTCATCGTTGGCAGCGTGTCGCGCCGGGTGAGACCCGTTATGCTGGTAATAATGAATACCGTTTATATGCGTTTATTCGTGTTGCCGGGCAATCTGGGTGTCCTGTAAACACAATTTGGTCGGCACCAACGCATCGCTTTAAAATTGTGCCCTGGTATGAGTCACACGACGGGGTTGCGCCAACTCAAATAGAATTACCTGATATTAATACGCAAACCCTTAAAAAACTAAAGCCTAATGTGGCATTTAAAGTGCCTGAATCAATTCAAAAATTTATGGATACCATTAATTTGAATGATATTTTAGATGGCAAAAAAAATGAAGGTTCAGGGATTGGTTTTGGCATGATCTGTGGGTTTAGTATTCCGTTAATTACAATATGTGCTTTTATAGTATTACAAATATTTTTAGTCCTGTTGAATTTACTTTTTTGGTGGTTACCTTTTATTAAAATATGTATTCCATTTCCTAAACCGAAATAATTACAAGCCAGGTGAACAATATGTTAAATAACGAATAAATTCAGTAAAAAAATAAAAAAGTAAACATGAATAAGATTAAAACATGCATAATATTTTAACCAAAAGGAACCAATACTAATGAGTCAATCAAATCGATTGCCAAAAGCACCTATTGGCTGGCCCCTATTAGTGACTCCGGTTAATGGTGAACTTCATTTCCCTACACTAGAAGAAAGTATTAAACAGTCAATCAAAGTAATTTTGCTTACTGTAAAAGGTACTCTTTTATTACATGCGGAATTCGGTGCGGGCCTTAAGAATTTTTTACACCAGCCAAATCAATTGGTGACTCGAAGAAGAATTCAAGATGCGATTGTCGATTCGTTAACTCAATGGGAGCCTCGTATCGTATTACAAAATGTATTAGTGAATGAAATCGAAGAGCAGCCCGATGCGATCAGAATTGAAATTTTCTATGTCATTAAGCGTACCGGTACAAGAGAAGAAGTAAAACTCACCATGAATCTGGGAAGTTAATTTTATGTCCATTCCAAAAATAAAACTGGATGACAGAACTGCACAAGATCTGATCAATGAGATGCTTGCTAAAATTCCAGGGCATACTCCAGAGTGGACAAATCCCCGAATTGGCGATCCCGGACGCACTTTAATTGATTTATTTGCTTGGCTTGGCGACACCATTTTATATCGTGCAAATTTAATTCCAGAACGCCAACGATTAGAATTTTTAAGGCTGTTAAATATTCCCATGATTCCTGCGGCACCAGCGAAAGGCTTATTGAGTTTGAGTTTGGCCAATCAAGCCGCAAGCCAACCGATAAATGTGCCATTAAACACCAGCGTTCCTGGACCGGTTACTTTTGAAACACGTGATGAAGTCAGTGTTATGCCACTTCAAGGCAAAGTTTATTTAAAACGCAAACCTGATGATAACGAATTGGCAAATTTATCAGGCGTTGTTGATGAGTTGCAGTCGGTATATAACATTAATAAAGGCAGTCCTTATATTGCCACACCATACTTTGCCGATGGTGTAGCCGACAGAAAAGGGATTGATGTTATTCAGCAAAGTGTTGATGGCTGTTTATGGATTGCCTTATTGGTTAATGACCAGGCAATGAAAAACGAGGTAATTGATTCTCTAGCCAGAGGTTCACATGGTGAAAGATTACTAAATATTGGATTTCAACCGCGAATGCTTGTCCCCGAATTTGGTGAGCGAATTCATAAAAAACAACAGCAGCGAGAAATTTGGCAATGGCAAATGACTACTCGTTATTTGCAACAAAATGGCGAGCCAAAATATTTTACTCTTGATACACGTCTAGATACCACCGCAAACTTTTCGCGTGCTGGTATTATTCAATTGGCACTGCCTGATAGTGACGACTGGGGGATACCTGCGAATAATGTGGAGCAAGATATTAGAGCAGGGGTTGGTGATAAACCCCCAAGGATTGATGATGAACAACTTTCACAAAAACTACTTGGTTGGATTAGACTCAAACCAAGTGAACCAACACATCAGTTAGCTGTTTCCTGGCTAGGTATTAATGCAATATCAATTGATCAACTTAAATCTTATCACAATATTGTGGTTGGTGTTGCCAATGGTTTTTCTGATCAAGCATTTCAATTGCCTGCTGGTTCTATCGATAAAAACAGCTTACAGCTTGAAGTAGAAGAAAATAACGATGGTTTCCGGCCTTACCAGCAAATTGATCTCTTAGCCAGCGCAGGTCGTGATGATCGTGTTTATAGTTTAGATAGTGAAGCAGGGATCGTGAAATTTGGAAATAATATTACCGGGCGTCAACCTGAAATTAATCGACGTATTCGTGTTAAATATATGCGAGCGGGAGGAGGAGAGCAAGGGAATCTGGCGGCCAATAATTTATCAGCGATTGCTTTTCCGGGAATTAAAATAATCCAGCCAGTTGCAACGACTGGTGGCCGCAATGCTGAAACGCTAGACCAGGCCGAAAAAAGAATTCCTGCTTATTTAAAGCATGGTGATCGCGCGGTCAATCGAGAAGACTACCAACGGTTGGCAATGAATACGCCGGGTGTTGAAATTGGCCGAGTTGAAGTATTGCCGCGCTTTAAACCGCAGCAGCGGTTGCAAAATATTCCAGGCGTGATTAGTGTGGCCGTGCTACCCAAAGCCAATTTACACACCGCGCCCAATCCTCGGCCCGATCGCAATATACTCGAGCAGGTCCATGCTTTCCTCGAACCGCGACGACCTTTGGGCGTTGAGCTTTATGTGATAGGTGTTGAATATGTTGCATTGAGTTTAAGTGTGGCGATTTCGTATCAAGATGGTTATGCCCGAGATGAAGTATTACAACAAGTTAGAGATGCACTACGTGATTATTTATGGCCATTAACACCCGGAGGTCGAGAACAAACCGGATGGCCACTAGGACAAACAGTTAACAGTCAAGAATTGGAAGTTGTTGTGGCTAGAGTGTCGGGAGTACTCACGGTTAATGATATCAATTTATTTGTGCTAAACGCACAACAAGCTTGGGTGATAGTTGATCAAATTGGTGAAAATAAAACCCAGCGTATTACTTTATCAAGTTGGCAATTACCCGAACTTAATAGCGTGATTGTTGATGACGGACTGACCGCTGCAACGAGTGTTGATTCGGAATCTGATAATCACCAAATACCAGGCATTCCCATTCCTGTTGTACCGGAGATATGTTAATGGATGCCAATGGATTACCTTTTTGGATGATTGCCCGTGGCGAGCAACTAACCGAATTGTATGAGACTGAATGGGATGATGATAAGCGTGTATTGCAATTATTATCGACGCGTGCAAATCGAGAATTTCCTGCCGATAGAGTTGCCGCGAGAAATGCATTTAATTTACCCACTAGTACAGTAGATAGCTTGGGGCATTTTGCCTATGTTGATGAACTGCGACATCGAATTTTGGTTGCGGGTGCGCTACCTGATGCTTATGAGTTAATCAATGATGAACAATTAACCTTTGTCGATATCGCAATGAGTCCTGATGGCGCTTTATATGCCATTGTGAAACTGCAAGCACAACCTGACGAACTGCGACTGATTAATCCGGCAGACAGCAACCAGCAGATTATTTTAAATTTACCCGATTTAGCACAAGCAGATTTACTGGCATTATTACCTGAGGGTGGGGGCTGGATTTTAGACAGACAGTCTCAGCAGCTGTACAAAATAATTAATCGTACGGCTGAGTATCATCAGCATCATTCTCAACCACAATTACTGATAAAGCCGTTTTCCCATACGCACTTAAACCGACCAAATACTAATTACAATCCAGGTATTGAACGACCTTGCGATGAGAATGAACAACCCTGTCAGATTGTTAAAGATACATCGCGTCAGTTTAATCCCGCTCATCAAATTGTTGCGATGGCGTCGAATAACCGTGGTGAAGTTGGCATTTTAATCTGGCCTGATGATGATTTAGCTAATGCTTATATTATTTTTATTACCGCTTCGGGTCTGTCTGCACCGGTTGAGTTGCTTGCTGCGAAAGCGCCTATTTCTTTATCATTTGTTAAAAATCATTTATGGGCAGTAAAATTTGTTGATTATGGTGAAGCGGTGGTTTACGAACTGCCTCCGATTAATCAGATTGAACATTCTGGTATTGCGCTTCAAGCTTTAGGGGCTCATTATCCATTAGTTGTGAGTGATCAACCCAATAATACCCAGCAAGGATTAACCCAAAATTATCCGTTTGCTCATAGTCTGATTTCACCAGCCTATTATTTGGCTGGTAATGAACGGTTAAATATAAAGCCACTATTTGCGCTTTCAAAACCCAATCTGGCAAAATCGGGTTCTGCCAGTTTGTTGCAAAACTTCGATAGCCAACAGCCTGCAACTTGCTGGCATAGAATTTACATTGAAGCAAAAATCCCACCCGAAACAGGCATTCGTATTTGGTTGATGGCCAGCGATGAGCAACTGGCATTTGATGTCGCTCAAGCATTTCCTCACGACTTCGGCTATGTGCCTGCGTTTACTCAATTACCAGCTGAGCAACTGCCTGCACATATTCATACCTTGAATCATTTTTCGACTGCTGCGATTCAACAAATTCCTAAAGCAGCATTTTGTACGATGGTATCTGAATCTCCATCAAATAAAAGTTTACTTTATTGTCAGCATCAACCAGAACAAAGTGGATTATTTACCTTACTGGTTCAGCGTACAGGGCGCCGAGTAAGAGAGCTCAAAGGGCGTTTTCTAAAGGTGAAAGTGGAGTTGTTTGGTAATGGACAAGCTTCACCGGAAATAGCGGCCATTCGTATTTATTCACCGCGGTTTTCTTATTTGAAACATTACTTACCTGAAATTTATCAAGAAACACTTTTTGGTGAAAAAGCAGATGAAACTGGGAGCGCGAGTGGTAGCGATTTTTTACAGCGTTACCTGAGCCTATTTGAAAGTGTATTAACACCACTAGAAGACCGCATTGCCCATGCACATTTAGTGACTAATCCGGATACTGTACCTGCCGAGTCATTAGACTGGCTGGCAAATTGGGTTGGTTTAAGTATTGAACAAGGTGTCAATACGGCGCAGCGACGTAACATGATAAAACAGGCGATGCCGCTTTATCGAATACGTGGTACTTATGCAGGATTATCGCTGGCATTAAATATTGCAACGGGTGGCATGGTCGAACGGGGCGAACTGGTTATTTTGGAAGACTTCAAACTTAGACGGACTTTTGCCACGATTATAGGTATTGATTTAGAAGAAAAGTTTGATCCCTTAATGATGAACAGTATTACTAGTGCTAATTCTTATTTGGGAGATACCTTTTTTCTTGGTGAAACAGCTTTAGCGAATAATCAGATTGAACAAGAACTGTTGGCATTATTCGATGCCAGTATGTTGATTAATCGACGTGAAAAAAGTGCCGTTATCGAATTTTTCGCGCGATTGGCTAATCGAATTACAATTTTAGTGCACCGACAAAAACCTGAGGCAATTTTTAAACTGATTAGAAAAGTAGTATCGCTAGAAGCACCTGCACATATTCAAACTCGAGTACTTGAAGCCAGCCAACCACTTATTGTGGGATTGTATAGTCTGGTTGGTGTAGATACCTACTTAAAACCTGAACCGGGACTTCAACCCGCAAAACTAGATGATTTTTATTTTGGTGCTGATGGTCAGATTATTCGTCAGCCAAGCGTTGATGAGCGATTAATGTAAAGATTTAATCGCTCTCTTAAACAGTCAGAAGAGCGATTCGTGCTTTACAGCTTGTAAAATTACGGAGTAAACCAATGAGTGTACGTTTTGATGATCCGCTAATGCACAATATCCCCCCTGACCGGGTGAACTATGAAAACGGCGTGCTGCTCGATGAAGTAGATTTTAAAGCAGAGCAAACATATCACCGCGGAAGGCTTTCAAGATTACTCGCTTATTTGCATGGTTCAGGTACGGTTGCGGGATTAAAGGTTCGAGAAAAGCCTGATGATATTACCACTTTAGTGATCGAGCCAGGACTGGCAATTGATCGTCTTGGGCGTATGATCGAAGTTCCTCAAAATTACTGCCTCAATATTGCTGACTGGTTCAATGCACAACTGCAATCCAGCTTGGGACTCACGCGAATGTCACAAGCTTTTCGAGAAGCAGACGGGGAAATACCCGCAGGTATCGTTGTCGATTTATTTATTAAGTTTGCAATTTGTGAACGTGGTAAAACACCTGCGTTCAGTCATGGCAATCAAGAGGTAACTGATGCATTTACCTTTGCCAGAATGCGTGATGCTTTCAAATTGGAATTACGTATTCGTGATGATGGTATTGAAAATATTCCTGTGCCTAACAAAGGTATTGCTGATTTAACCGGAAATTCTAAACTACAAAGAAAGTCGGCAGTTGAAAACTTTAAACTTGATTTTGGCTGGCGTGAAAATACACAGTGGAGCACCATCGATGGTCAGCTCAACAAAGATCAGGAACACTTGCAAGATCAAGATGGCAGTGAAGTTTTTTTAGCTCGATTGCGCATTCCCGCAACGACTGAACCTGTGACTTACAACGATTCTTTATCAATTCACTTTGATAATCAACTGAGAAGGTTTGTTTATTCAACTCATGAACTGAGCTGGATTCAACAAGCGGGAGAATAATGACTATGGCAATTGATAAATACCACTCAAAGCGCGAGAAAATTGATATTGATGAACTTACCTCGCTAAACGCTGCCAACACCGTTTTTCTCGATTCACAACGTGTTCGGCCGCTATGGTTTGACGGGCGTTTTGCTCGAGCGGCTGACTTTAATCGACAGACAGAATATTTTTTGACACGCCAAGCTGACTTGTCAATTGCCACCGGTACCGGCGTGGTAGAAGGATTAATGGTGAGTATGGATGGAGAAAATAATCGCCTAACTATCACACCGGGATTTGGGGTGACTGAACAGGGGGAGCGAGTGGTTATTGCCCAGCTACTTAATATTCAATTGAGTAACATTACTCACATTCGCCAATTAAATATTAAGTTAGGATTAAGCCAGTCACCCAAAGCACCTCTGCGCAGTTTAAATGGCATTTATTTGGTGGTACTTAGACCATTGGAATATACCGCTAATCCTATTGCTGCGTATCCAGACAATATCGGCGAAAAACGTCAGTTTCATGATGGTGATATTATTGAAGCAACCGCACTTAGTCTGATCGAAATAAAACAGAACTTCAGCCACTTTGCCAATGGTGCATCGGTCAGAGCGCAGTTAGCAGATAGCTTGTTTAATCGACAGGAATCACTTGAAATTCCACCAAATACGTTACCACTAGCATTGATCCAAATTAATAATGGACTGATAAAGTGGATCGATAATCATTTGGCTCGGCGAGAAATGGGTAGTGCATTTAGTGATGTCCTCGGTTTAGGAATTGCGCCTCGCGGACTGCGTCATGCGCATTTTAAACAATATCAACAAATGTATTTTGATATTTTACAACAGCGTGGCAGTAATGATTCGCGATTTGCGGCAAGTGATTATTTTTTGTCATTACCATCAGCTGGACAAATGCCAACCGCCTGTATTGATATCCAATCCAGCACCCAATATTTTTTCCCTGACAAAATGGATGTGGAAATCTCGGTGATTCCTGATGATGAAGTCGCTCCGCTTATTGAAGAAAGTCTATTACTACCACCAATTGAATTGGATGCCGACGCAAAGCAAATTGATGCGACGGCAGTGATGATTTTAATACCTGTACCACGAATTCAGTTTAATAGTGTTTTAAACAGCCTCAAAAAACAGGTGCCCGCAAAAATATTAAACAAAACACGCATTGAACGAGCTGTATCAACAATGTCACCTAGAGAACGATTAAGTAAAATTCAGCGTAAGCTACCCGAGTATATTCAGCCATCAGATAATGTGATTGCACAACTCAATGAAGTTGACTGGCAAAGTTTACTTGGTGTGCATGAAAACATCTGGTTTGTTCGGCGTAGGCATTTAAGCTACAAGGAAGAGGTTGCCGGTAAAGCTGTTAATATTCTAGCCGATGAATTCGGCGACGAAACTGAAATGCGTCGTTACTTAACTGATTTGGGATTATATGATGATTTTGTCCATTTAAAAATAAAAGGTAGCGCTGCTGCCGACATGAATATGGTGCGCCTATTAACTATACCTAAGTTTACACAGTCAGAATTATTAATGCGCAGTGCGTTACTTGAGTATAAAGCAGAAAAAAGATTGAGTGAACAAGCTGTTAATCGAATCAATGATCGCTTTACCCAACAAAATGTTGGCGAAGGGATTCGTAAAATAGAACCCATGATGCAATTAGACCAACAAGCAACAATTGCACTGGCCTTGAGTAAGAGTACCCCCGAACTAGATTATGTTGCGCAACATTTACCAGAAGAATCCTTGATCAACTTTGCGGAAGAAATTAAATCCAGAGTCAGTGGTGATAAACCACAAACACCAACCACTTTGGCAAAATTTATTAAAAGTAAAATGAAGGAATTACAACAATGAGCTTGCACAAGGTGCCACAGTGGTTGGATTCTGAACGGGTGATTGACGTTGTACCAGAAATATCTAATCGATTGGCCAGTAACGAAATTACTTTGCGGCGACTAAATTATGTGAGTGGACGAACACTGACTAAAGCTGCCATGGATATTGAAGTGAAGCATCACGATCAACATCTGGCGTTATTTGGTCGTCAGTTGTCTGCGGGTATTATCGATGGGTTAACGCTTTCTGCCCGATTATTGCCTGTCAGACAAGCGGACGAAAGTCTGCAAGATATCTGGCATATTGAATTAACAGCCGGTATTGGTGTTACCCATTATGGCGATGATATCGCAGTCAATCAGCGCCGTCAGATTGCTGTTAATCAAATACCGTCAGTCAACTCACCTGAATCTATTGAGCAGGTTATCGAAGGTGTCGGTATTTTTTTATTACAGCCGATAAAAGCAGAAGATATGCTGGTTGATCGGAATAATACTTGTCAACAAGATGTCGAAAGCTATGCTTTTGATGATCAGCTTTACACCGATGGTGCGCGCCTGTTATGGTTTCCGTGGCCTGAATCATTCGCACCATTACCAGATGTTGAACCGGCATTACTGAGAAATACGCTTAGTTATCTGATTTATCAAAAGCAACAAAATGACCCTTCTTTTATTGCGCCTTGGGAAGAAATCGGTGTTCCGCTTGGATTAAGTCAGATTTTACCTGGCGGAGAAGTTGCTTTTATTGATCGTTTTGCAGTGATTCGCCAAGGGGGAGCGCCACTGAGTGTAATGCCCAAAAATTGGCAGAATGGCACACCTTTTCTGTGGCAGGCGAGAATTCAGGGATTTACTGAGCATTTGCAAACATTAATTAATGAGCAACAATCAATTTATCCTGCCATTGCGCATTTTCGCTACTTGCCTCCGATGGGTTTTTTACCGAGAGATGCCGTTGACTTTGAAAATCGAGTGTGTGAGTTCTTTCCTAGTCAGTTTCGAATTGAAGCGGCGCCAGTACCAATTGAAGAAGTGGAAGTGATTCTAGAAGCCTGCGCATCATTAAATTGCTTTGACCTTTATCAGCCCGACCGTGTAAAAATTTATGTACCAGTTCCACAAGCTTTTTATGAAGCAGAATTGTTATTCGGCGAAACCGTTGATCCGGTTTTTATTCAAACGTTAAAAAAGCTTGTGGCTAAAATCAAGATAGAAAAAGAGCATCGTTTGCAAATTCAGCAAATGGCTCAGATTGTACAAGGCATGATTGATCCGCAAAATATCATTATTTTCACCGAACAGGACAATGAAGCGTTGCCTGATGAATCAGACCCGAATGTGATAGTTGATGATTATCAACTGAATGATGATGAAAAGTTTTCACAGCAGACGCTTGATATTTTGCAAAACCTATATGATTGGATTGATAAAAATATGAACTTTTGGTCTGATCAGGAAAAAAAGCAATTCCACCCATCGATTCTGATGAAACAA
The DNA here is from genome assembly GCF_040719265.1 of Aliikangiella maris. NCBI lineage: Bacteria > Pseudomonadati > Pseudomonadota > Gammaproteobacteria > Oceanospirillales > Pleioneaceae > Aliikangiella > Aliikangiella maris. Next base: position 212,329 of record NZ_JBFDAH010000004.1, read on the forward strand.
AAATTTAAGGGGCTAATTCATTTAGCTAAACATTACACTGAGCAAATTGAAAAAACTAATGATCACCTGGACTCGGGCTTTATGCAGTTACAGGCTGAATCATATCGTTTGCGTCAAGCTTTGTTGGGCAATGAAAAAGCCAGCCGTTTATCAACTTCACCTGCACTGGCCAATATTCTAAAGGGGCAGCTTAGCGAACCAACTGCAAAAAACATTAATTTGTTTTTTAAGCAAGCGGTAGTGGGGGCTCCAAGCCCATCTACAGTAAAGCGGGTAACGGATGATTACCAAAACTTTGATGAGATGGCTGTAGCAAGTCATGCTTCACTGGAAACTGGTGTGACCGAAGCCGATACAACGGAAGTAAATGCAAAAAATAGCGATAAACCAACTGCGGCTATATCCGATAATCAAGATAGTACTGATATTTTTAAACGCGCATCAAGCGATAATCATGACTATGCTCGAATAGCTCGTGCTAACTATCCTTATGATTTTGGTAGCGAGCAAGGATTTACCGAAAAGAGAACCAAGTCTGACAATCAACGTTTTACAGGCGACAAACAAGCCACTAGCGCAGATAGCCAATTTGCCATCGACTTCAATAAAGTTGCCACCATCGACAGTGGACTGCTGATTCAACCTGAATATCAGTTAATTCAAGATAAGTATAAAAACGTTTTTGATAAAATTTATACGCCAATCGAGCCATTGCGCAACTTAGGCTTAAAAGAACGAGTTTATCAATCACCCAGTGTACAATTGCGAAATAATGCAGTACGCACTAAAGCATCGGTCTATGAGTCTTTAAGCCAAATTCCAATTGATTTAAGTGGTTTGACGATAACACTTGATACGAATGAGTTTGCGATTATTACGTTAGTTGAATATCAAGCCATTCTTGATGCGATAGAAAAAATTCAAAATTCGGAAACGGTAAATAAACTTAATGTTAAAAACGCATTTTTAAATCGTACTTCAAAAGGAAGCGTTGATGTCGTCGTTCGAGTTTATGCCCTTACCGCGATTGAAAGAAAACAATTACATAGTGATGAATTATTAAAATTGGAAAAACTGATCAAGTTGGTACAGGATATGCCCACTAAACGGAGTGTCATTGATTTAACTCACCCTGATCTTGCGTATCTTACCCGCTCTGGAATATTTGACCCTGAGCCTGTTGATGCGGATGAAGCCGATTACTTTTCGGCTGGTATTGCCTCATTAGAAAAAGCGGTTGCTACTTTACGTCTAGTTGAACAACGCGCAGGCATTTATGAATTAGCACTGATTGAAATAAAAAGAAGCCTTGGGGAATCAATTCCGGTACAAACCGCTTGGCAAAAACTATTGAGTGCAATTAATGATAAGCTGGCTGAATATCGACATGATTTAGCGGTTACTCGGTCACTTTATGAAGAAGAAAAAATGCGAGTTAATGAGATTAATTTACGCCGCAAGAAAACCTTGGCAACGCAGGTTAACCAAATAATATTTGTCAGACCGAGAATGGTATCATTACGTGAGAATGTAATCAGTAAGCCTTTATTTGCGCAATATCGAAATCCGGTGCCCGCATGTCTAAAAGAAGACTATGAAGCAACAGAAGAATTAGCCGAAATGCTGGACTTATTTCGCGAAGTTCCTCTGAAGTGGCTTAATTATGCCAAGCCCTTAATTAAGCAAATCAAGCGACCAGAACGTATTGCCCAAATTATGGCGTATGCGGCTAAACGTGCCCAGTTACAATTAAGTCAGCTTGAAAAAGCATTAACGACTAATCAGCTAGCCAGTTATACACCGCAAAAGTATGGCTTGTCGATTAATAAAGTTATGCAGTCTGCATATGAAATCAGAAAAAATACATTCTCCCAGAAAATGCATTTAAATGAGCAGCATCTCGCTGGTTTTTCATGGAAAGAAACCACTGAAAAAGCAAATGACTCTTTGTCTCTGGCTGACCTTATTGATGCGGGAAAAGCAACCTCAAGTGTGGCGCGTAAAGCAATACAAGGAATGGAAAACTTAGAAGATGTTGCGGTTTGCTTGAATTATCGTTTAGCCCAAATTGAACCTGCACTTCGACTTAAGTGGGCCGATCAAATCAGTATTTTTGATCAACCTGTGCTACTCGGCGACTTATCGATTCTAGATGGCTGGGGAGGTGTACCGTTTGAATTACAGCGTGAACTTCAAGGGTTTGTTGATTGGTTATTTAGTCGAGTAGATCAAACTTATAGTGACGCTTTGAATTTAATGAATGATCTCGTGAGGGTTTGTATTTTGCTTGCCAGTCATGCACCAGTTAGCAGTATTATCAGCGGACACTTGCCTAAACCGGTTAAAGGAAAAATAGGTGATATGTTTGATTTAATTGTCAATAAAGGACGGCCTAAAGTTGGTATGAAGGTCGCCATTTATCAAGGTCAAAATATGGTGGTACAGGCTATCGTAGAGGATATCGTTGCCCAGTCTGCCCGAGTTAAAGTATTGCAATCAACAAATAACGATCAACGATTTGATATTGATAGTGGCGCACAGGCGCGTTTTTTACAAAAAGTGTAAACGAGAAAAAACTAAAATTATTTTAAAGGGTTGCATAGAAAAGAAGAAATTAAATGCGAATTTCAAATAATATAACGATTAAAATAACTAAAATTTAAGCGAGAGTTTTTTGAACTATCGACAAGTTAATAAGTTAACTATCCGAGCACCAGATACTGCTCAGGCTAATGCGTTACGAGTAAAGCTAACTGATGCACTAGCCACAGCCAGTTTGCCAAGGCTTTCTTCGTTTTCGCTCATTATTGTTAAACAATTAATTTTGGATAAAGTGGCCAAGAATTTTGGGGTAACACAAATTAGCTATCATATTGACCAACAGTCATTAAAGCTTTTTCCTCAAGATATCAGCTGGCCAAATATTGATTATTCTTCGGTTGAATGTGTCAAGTTTGCCGATGATATTGTGCCATTTGAAATTTTACTTAGAGCAAGCTGTCATCAAAAAAAACTAACGGCATGGTACTGGAAAAGTATATTTAAACCACATTGGCAACCAGATTTTTCAACAGAGGAAATGCTCAATTTTTGCATGTTACAATTGGTTAAAAGAGAGAATGCGTTACATGCAATGGGTCGGGTTTTTGAGAGTTTGCTTGAGCACCAAACTGTACAAAACCTATGGGCGCATCTTAAAACTGAGTCTGTCAAACAGTGGATGGATAAGTATAACCAGCAACATTCACCCATAGATTTTAATCCTGATTATCAATTGGCGAGTCGGCCGCTTACTTTGCTAGCAAACCTGTTATCAAAAATGCAAGCTAATGATGACATGTTGAGCACAAACAATTTCACGACACAAATGATTAAACTTAAGCATCAAATAAATCAACAATTAAGCAGTCAATTTTCAACGAGTTGGTGTAAGTTATTTAGTGGTTTAATGCCACGATGCTTGATGACTGATGAGCGATTAAACTGGCTATGCATAATGGCATCTCAAAGAGTGAGTCATATTAGTGTGTGTTACATTGCACAGCAATTAAAATCATCTTTGGCAACATGGCGAGTGATTGATTTTTACTTGGCTTCAAATACCAGTCAGGAAACTGGCGGAATATACAAAATGGATGTCTCTCAGCAACAAGAGGCAATTCATCTTTTGCAGCGGCTCGAAAATAAGCCTGATTGGTACGAACTCGATTTATTAAAAGATAAAGTTACTGGTCATATCATCACTGAGAAAAATACTCATCGATCTGATAAATATTATCCTAATAATGATTTTATCAAGCAAAATATGAGTCACCGTGAGTGTGATCAAATTAAAATGTCATCTCATGATAGCCAGTCTGATCATTCACTTGGCAATTCGTCAAATAAAATTGAACCAGGTCATGATCAAATTGCTTGGCCGCAGGTTCAAGAGGCAATAATAGATTCAGATAATCAATATCAAAATTCATCAATCAGTCTGCCCAATCAGTCGACCACTCATGAACTGAAAGGAATTGTTTCTAACAAAGAAAATCGAGCGCCGTCTTATCATTATTCAGGCTTAGATAACCGAGATAAAAAACCATTATATATTGCGATTGAGAAAAATTTCACTGATGGTATGCCCAAGTCAACTGAATTTGCCGGACTTCCATTGTTGATTCAAATAATGAACCAGCTATCGATGGGAACATTTATTGAGAAATATCCAATGCTATATTGGCTGCCTGGCGCGATTATTCATTACTTTTCGCGGCATTTGTCTATTGACTCTATCGATCCCGCTATTGCTTGGTTTAATACTGAGCATCTTTATTTTCAACGACAGTCGCCTCAAACGCAATCTATTGAACCCATATTGTTACAAACTGATTATATTTATGCATTACCTAAATTATGGCGTCAAGTCATTAAAGAGCAACCGCTTTCGACGACTGCAAGTGGTCAGCAAATTATGTACCACTGGATAAAAAATATTTTATTTTCTATTCGCCAAAAATTGGGAAAATCGGCTAAATGGTTGATTAAGCGGCAAGGAAAAATTGCTTTCACACAAACTCATGTTGACGTGCTTTACGACTTTTCACAGTTAAATCTTGCGATACGACTGGCCGGTTTCGATATTAACCCAGGATGGGTTAATTGGCTTGGTAAAGTTGTCACGATTCATTATCAGGATTAAGGCGAAACTATGCAGAATCCTCAAAATCAAATCGATCAAGCGTTATTGACGCCACAAGAAGAACCGAATTGTGTAAACAATCAGTCTGACCAGGCAGAAAGTTATGCGCAGCAGGAAAGCTCAATGAGTTTAACAATGAAAACTATCGTTTATGGATTGTTGGCGGGTTTGTTGTCAGATGAAATACTTCTGTTATTAAAGCGCAAAAACCTGAGTCAAGAGCAAGCTTCAGATGAAATCGATTGTCCTGCTACCCAAAATGCATCAATACCAGTTTCAAATAATCATCACCAGATTTCAGATGAAATCAATTTTCTGTATCAATACACACTTTATTTCGAGCCTTTGCTAAACAACCATTCCTGGTCTGAATTTATTGAAGACTATATTGCTGCGCCTAATGCCGAAGATAGCTATTTTATTGCTGCGCTTAAAAAACTTGGTTTAACCCCAATTGAAATGTTAACTGTCAGTCTCACCCTTATGGTCGAGTTTGATGTTATTACTGGAAGAATACTGGCTTGCTTGCAAAAGCCACTCGCTTTTTCTCGACCAACTTTAGGATTGCTCAATACGGTATTTGCCGGTATATGGCCGGAGTCGAGTCATGTTTCCATGTTGAATAGTTTTGCTAGTCATTCGATTAGTCAGCTCATTCAAGGGCGTGCATTTCAACTGGGATTATTGAAATGTTTGCAATCTGATTTACCTTTGCCCGAACAATCAGTTATTACGCCGCTAAACTTAGCGATTGCTCTCACTCAGCAAAGTGCAACTTGGCCGGGTACTGAAAGACTCAATTGTTGGTCAAACATGCAGGGATTAAGTCAGTCAGTTGTACATCAGGCACAAATTCAGGCAGCTGCACTGGCGCATTTTTCTGAAGGCATTTTAGTTATTCACAGTGTTGCACGCCAAGAGGCAGTTACTGCGGCACTAATTATCAGCGAACATTTAAGACAACAAATGTTACTTATTCATAATTGGCAACAAGCGCATGATGGGATTGCTGTGTTACTCAACTGTCACCATTTATTACCAGTATTGATTTTAGAAAATAATCTCCCGGAAAATAAAAAACTGCCAGAAATTGTTGGTTTTCAAGGACCGATAATTGTTATTGCTGGTGTTGATGAATTTTTTGCATGTGATTCAGGACAAATCATCCATTGGCAGATTCCTTATCCAAACCAGCAGGAGAGAAAACTACTTTGGTCAAAATATATTACGGATACTGCTTTGGTGGACAAGCTTTCTTGTGATCATATTCATGCGGCTTCGCGAATTGAAACATTAGGTCAATTAGCGCAGCATCAGGCAAGGATTGCACAGCGAGAGTACATTGAATTGTCAGATATTCGAAGTGTCGCCTGGTTAAATGACGGGGGACCGATGAGTGGGCTGGCTGAACCAATTCGTTTTCAGGTGGACAGTGAAGCTTTGGTTGTACGGAAACAAACCCGCCAAGAGCTTGATTTATTGAAACAGCGTTGTATGTACCGCGAGCATTTGGCTGACAACCTTGGTATTACGTTTAATGCTCGTTATCAAATGGGAGTGAAAGGGCTGCTTGTTGGTCCTTCAGGTACGGGAAAAACATTGGCGGCAAGCTGGTTGGCGAGTGAAATAGGATTGCCTTTATACCGGGTGGATTTGGCATCAGTAACCAGTAAATATATTGGTGAGACAGAAAAAAATCTCGCGAAGTTACTCACTCAAGCAGAAAAAGATGAAATTATTTTACTGTTTGATGAAGCAGATTCAATGTTCGGTAAACGCACCGATGTTAAAGATGCCAATGATCGATTTGCTAATGCCCAAACCAACTATTTATTACAAAGAATCGAATCCTATAAAGGTATCGTATTGCTGACCAGCAATAGTAAAACCCGATTTGATGAAGCGTTTATTAGACGCTTAGATGCCATCATTGAATTTGCTCATCCTGAGCCATCGACGCGTCGAGCCATTTGGTTAAAGCATCTGGGCACACATCACCAATTAACGACTAAAGAAATTAATCAGGTTGCGGTTAAAAGTGATTTAACCGGCGGACATATTCGCAATGCGGTGTTAGCGGCTGCCGTGTTGGCAAAAAGTGAGAGCACGCCAATTCAGTTGTCACATATTATTCAGGCGTTAACTATCGAGTATCGAAAGCTGGGAAAACAGATTTCTCCCGAGCTCGCGCAACTCATTCATTGAATGTGAACACTATGAATGAAAATGCAATCGACGACAGGATAATATCAAATGAGCTTTAGTCAAAAGAAATCAAAGTCGAGTGATCAGCAAAATAGTCTAAAGCATTTTAATTCGAAAAAAAATCAGACATCAATTGAACAATCAGAGCGAAACTTAAATTCAAAACAAGCGAATCAGCAAAAAGCTTTACTTAATAATATATCTTTTCATTCAACGGTTGAGTCTGATATTGATAATGCAGAGTCAATAGCTACATTACCCATATTTTTAAAACGAACTGGCCTGGCTTCGCAAGCTACTAATACTCAAATTGCCAATGCTCAATTTGCTCATAGCCAATTTACCAATAGTCAAATAGAAAATTCTACAAATACACTTTCCAATACAAATACACTTTCCAATACAAATACACTTTCCAATACAAATATACCTTCAAATACCAGCGCCCCGGCAAGTACGAAAAATTTTCAAAAAACAATTTTGCCAACTAACCAAACATCAGTAAATACTGCATCTCATGGTAATCAAAAGGTTGTTCAACGCAAACCGCAAAGCAATGCAACGGACAACGGAGCAATTGTTGAGGAACAAGATAATGAAGAACTGAACTCACCGATAGTGCAAACAAAATTGATGATTGGTGCACCTGATGACGAATATGAAAAGCAGGCGGACCAAGTTGCGGCTCAGGTGGCTGTTCAAGAATCGGCACTAAGCAATAACAAAATCGCTGTAGGTTTACCGACATGCAATCAGGTAGCGCCAACCTCTGCTGCTTATTTGCCTCGTCAGTATTTGCAACGTAAAATTTCGCCAAAACTCGCTAAAAAGCAACAATCTGTGAGCAGTATCGGCGTTGACGGCGGGGGAGTAGCACATTCAGCCACTGCATTAACACTAAATACGATACGATCGCCCGTTGGGGGAATGAGTATTCCATCTGTGGTGAAAAACCGAGTAGAGCCTGTACTTGGTGCTGATTTGTCGCAGGCAAAAGTGCACAACGACAGTCAGGCTAATCGAGCTGCGCAAACATTACATGCGAAGGCTTTTACCCATCAAAACCATATTTTTCTTGGCGCAGGACAAAGCCCGTTTGATCTACCTTTAATGGCTCACGAAGCAACCCATGTGGTTCAACAGCAAAATTTACCACCACTTAATTTAATTTCTCGTTTACCTGATGGACCGATTGCGGATCGATACGCTGAGACAATGGGGCGAATGGTTTATGAGCAATTGCAACGGGAAAGGCAGACGCGTGACCGCTGGACCAGCTCTCGAGACAGAGAGTTCCGTGGCACATTACGCGGACAGCAAACAACACTCAGTGGTGAAATGGGACGCACCCAAGGTATGCTGACCCAGCAGCGCGTTGCCATGCTGGTTGAAATGAGTAATCCTGAATTACAGTCCAGTTGGGCTGCGGCTCAGCAAAGTACCGTAGCGATTAATACCGATTTACTGACAGAAAATGTTTCAGATGTTGATGTCGAAGTGCCTCGTCGGGCGATGGCTGACTTTTATACCTATCTTATTCCGTTTGTTAGCGATACTGAATCACGTCAACGGACACGCGCAGAACAAGAGCAGACACAATACGAATCAGATATGCAAAGCTGGCGCGCGCAACAAAGTGCAATGCGTTCTTCACCAATAGGAGAACCGGGGGAGCGTGCATTTTGCGCTGGTATGTCGATCAGTTTTCCGCGTCCTTCGCCGCCTTATCGTGCACCCGCGTCAATTGTGGCTGAGTTGCGAGCTAGATTACGCCGGGTTTATGCCGCTCAGGTTGATGCCGACTGGCGAGCAGTATTGCAGGATTTTGCTCACTCAACGGCATCAATGGACGGTTTACTGACTTATCGATTACCTGCAAATTCGCAGGCTCGTCAGGGATTTGAATATTTTCAGTCATTACTCAGCCGACAGCAGGACCTGCAACGCCGTCATGAAGATGCCGTGCGCATACCAGCGGTATTTTATCCAGAAGATCAATTCATGGATGTCCGCCGGGACGATGGCCAAACTGACAACGTGGCAAAAGCAATTCCCTGGCAGTTTTATTTGTATCGACAAGGTAATAACTGGGTACTCGAAGACTTAATGGCCAGTGATCGGCGTTCGAATACTCAGCCAATCAGTGATACTGATGCATCCGCTCTGGCTGCAGGCAGGCAGGTCGATCCGCCAACGGCTTTGTTTGAGCAATTGAATTCAGCACTGCGTTTTTCAAAGGGAAAACTTTATTGGACTATGCCAAGTGGCAGAATCTGGTCACTCAGAACAACAGAACCCTGGACTGTGTCGAGCTTTTTGGCGGCTTTAGGCATTGCGCTGGCAGTCTTGGGGCTAATTTTATTTACCGCCGGTGCCGCCGGTGTGCCGCTGGCGTTTGGTTTGGCTGCGGCTGCGAGTATTGGTTCTACACTTGCTGGTTGGCACGAGCGGTCGCAGCATGGCATGTTGACTACGGGTGACTTGGTGATCGGTGGGATAAGTATTGCCGCCGATATCGCATCAATTTTTACTCTAGGCATGGGCAAAATAGCCAGTATTTCGGCTCAGGCTGGAACGCGACTGGCCAACGCCGCGTTGTTGGCCGGACGTTATTTGTTTCGAGCCAAGGTGGTAGATTTTTCGGTTAATTTGATTCAAGTATTTGCGGTAACCGGACAATTTTTAGCGCAATACAATGCGTTGAAAAATAACTCATCATTGCCACCCGGAGAGCGAGATGCGGCATTAACAAGGTTAGTACTAACAGGGGTTTTAACGGGCGGAGTGATGCTGTTTGGTGTCGCTAGTGGCGCGCGAGATATCAGTGCCGGACCAAACGGTCGTGTTCGACTGGACGCCGATGCTGATGGGACTCCAAGATTGACTGCTGATGTCCCAGCATCCGGTGCTCCAGATGTGCCTGCTTCGGCAGCCACCGGCGATACACCGGTTGATTTACCCAGCACTTCAACGACGGTGCCCGATTTACCACCGCCATCGTCGACGGTATCGGCATCGGGTACACCATCCGCTGCAACATCAACCGCTTCAACAGCGTCGCCAGGACTGGCCGCACCCGATGTTGAACTACCCGCAGGGGCGCAAACTATTCAACAACGCCTTGATGCGGGAGCCAGTCCACCACAGTGGGCACGAGACAACCCAACGACTTCTTATTTTTTAGATGGTCATTACCACCGCATTGCTGGGGCAGGCAGTCATGCCAGTATTTCTCGCCGCTTGCTGTACATGGGCTCAACTCCCAGTAAATACTCCAGAACTGGTCGAGAAGTATTAAGGCGCATGTTTGGTCAGGGTAAAATCAGAGGTCCGAGAGAATTACGCGCGGGCACTAGCGGTAGTAGCAGCCTCGAAGTGCGAGCACCTGATGGAAGTTGGCAACCGGTTGAATTTTCATCTGGCTCGGGTCACGGACTCGAGGTGCAAGCCAGTGACGGAAATTGGTATGCTATTGATCACACGATTGATATGGGGCATATTGACGATGCTGTGAGCTGGTGGAATCGAGTGGGACGTTTTCACGGCGCGCGTAGTCAACCGGTACGAACTTTTATGTTGGACTCTTCAAACTATGAGTTTCAACCTCGAAGTATCAATCGTTCAGCAGGAGCGCGATTGGGCGAAACCTATTTGCCGCCGGTAGTACCTGATTTACCACCGCCAACCATATCGCCGTAGTTATTGGTCGTACTGGTAATTATGAAACTCATGATAAATGGCATAATCATCTAGCAGTAATAATATTGATGAAAGATTAAAGGAAAAGATTTTGAAACTCGAACTTGATGAAAAGACCTATGAACAGATCACTCAGTTGTGTAGTGAAGGGGATTCAGCCATGCAACAAAATGATTTAAATCAGGCTTACCAACACTATAAAAAAGCATGGGATATGTTGCCAGAACCACAACACGAATGGGAAGCGGCTACCTGGATTATGACTGCACTTGGTGATGTGTACTTTTATTCTAAAGATTTTGCACATGTGATTTCAACACTTGAATATGCGCTGGCTTGTCCTGGCGGTTTGGGTAACCCTTATATTCATTTGCGTTTGGGACAAGCCTATTATGAAGTGAATGATTTGGATAAAGCGGCCGACCATTTAACCCGTTGCTATATGGGCTCCGAACTCGATTTATTGGGTGAAGAAGATGAAAAATATCTAAACTTTTTAAAAAGTAAGATTATTTTGAATTAACCTAAAGCATTTTTACAATTATCAATCAATCGAATATCAATTGAAGTGTTTTGTTTTTAATCTGAGTCTGAAACCGAAAATCTGAGTTTAAAACCAATGTGATTAGCTTAAGAGCAAATTGATCGGTGTAAAACTAAAATGTCGAGTGTAAAGTAAGTTGGTGAACTGAAAAATAATTATGGTAAAAATCTTGTAGAAAGCTGTTGTGAATTGAGTCAGGAGTGTTAGCGTTTTATGATTACTTCAAATCGTCAATCCAATGCCGAATCGGTGACTTCTTCGGGTAATGCCCGTAAATCCAGTACTGCAAATGCCGACACGGTAGTTAAGCAACACCTCACAACTGAGGCAGCAAGTCCGCTGGTTAACTCGAACAATCCAGCTTATATTCATCATCTGTTTTTGAATCATGCAAAACAAGCACAAACTAGCTTTACTACGCATATTCCATCGCCTTTCATTCAACCGCAGCTCAAGATTGGTGCCATCGACAGTCCACAAGAGAAACAAGCCGATGAAGTCGCGCAGCAAGTGACGGCAACAAACCCGTCTCAGCAAATTGAAAGCGCCATTAATGATTCAGCGGTTGCACTGAAACCGCGTTTGACACCTTATCGCTCACCTTCACATAAGTATTCTGCCAGCAGTGAGTCGGGACGATCAAGACAAGCATTGCTACAACCTAAAAGACACCATGATGGCGGTGCACCCGTTACAAAACAGGCCGCACAAGCCATTGGTTCACCTGGGGCTGGCAAACCGTTAAGTGAGTCAATTCGTACGCGTATTGAACCTGTCGTCAATGCCGACTTAAGTCATGCGAGAGTCCATGATAACCCGCAAGCCCGGCAAGCGGCCAATTCGATTAATGCTAAGGCATTTACAACCGATAACCATATCTTTTTGGGCGCAGGACAAAGTGCCAACGATTTGCAACTTATGGCGCATGAAGCCACTCACGTCGTGCAGCAAACTTTGGGTGCTTTATCGGTCGGTGAAGCCAATGTTTTTCGAGATCCGCTAGAGCAGCTGATTGAAAATGATGAGTCAGAATGGCAGGCTTCAGGTGATCATTTAGCACTACTTAATCTGGGTGGACAGTGGGCACTGTTACCTGGTGGCTTTATTCTCACTCATCAACCGTCAACGCTAGAAGCAGCGCAAGGCGTTAATGGACGACTGGCTGATCAGGGTACTATTATGGGCGTACCCTCAACCGGCGCATCAGGTTCTCGATTTATTCGAATTGGTACACGTCGAGCCATTCAGCTCGATGCGGGACGTGGGGCTCGAGTGACGGCGGCAATTTATATGGATCAGGTACATGGATTGATGGGGCGTATGGGGTTAAGTGAAATATCGCAACTGAAAATTATTCATATTCATCGAGACCATGTTTCTGAAATCGCACGTATTGCAGTCGAATTTAATCTGTCACCCGGCAGCATTGCCATTCCTCAAGAGTTTGTTACCGGCACTATTCGACGTGATTTACAGCGTGCTATTCGAGAGTTGCGCAATCAAGGTGGTGACTGGACCGGTTGGGTACCCGGACAAATCAGCAAAAATCGCAGTGGTACCAATGAATTTACTTTAACTCGTTCAACTCATGGTGATGTCACCATTGAATACTTATCGCTGCCAGGCGCAATGCAGCATTTATCTAGTGGTTCAAGAGTCACCGCTAAACAAGTCGATACCGCCAGCTTTATCACGCGAGTGACCCGTCGTAGTGACGGTGCCAGGGTGATTACTTTAGGGGATGTGCGATTTAATGATCTCGAACTGTTTCGTAATGCCATGGGAGCAACTCGTTTTAATGATTTTTTTAGAGGCGTCACTACAATTAATGGATTCAGTCACCATGCGGGCCGTATGGAAACCGGGGATATTCGCGGCTTAATGGCAATGCTAGATGCAACGCTCTATAAAAACGGACAACTTAATGTGGTTGTGCAGACTGATTTAACGCAGCATTCTCAAACTAGGCAAGATACGATCGAATTGATGCGTCGCTTGGGTATTAACGTCACGATCAGTGAGCGTGCACAAGCCGTTGGAGAAGGTTCATCGGGTGTTACGGCAACCCGCGATAGTGTGACCGCTTACGGTAGCCGAGCGACACAGTTAACCACTATCCAAAGCCCATTGACTGGTGCTATTCAGCGACTACAAACCTTACATGAGTCAAAGTCAACATTACGTGCCTGGCGCTCAGTATTTAGTGGCCGTGGTGTCGATGTGGATAGGACAATCAGTGAAATTGACACCTCAATGGAGACGCTGCGAGGCAGTATTCGGCAAGCCAGTGAAGCGGCTGCCAGAGTTAGAACCAGCGGTGGTACTACCGCTGCGGGGGCACGTGACTATACCGCAGGGACACAGGGCGCAGCTTATCAGCGTGCACTGGCTGCCATTCCTGCAACGACGCCAGCGGAAACCATGATTGGGCCTGCTGGATTTGAAACTTTGCGTCAGTATCGACGGCGCAACATTAATCAAGCGCCTAGACAAGTTGCTTTGGAAGCGGCATTAAGAAACGGCACTTATTCTGATACCGCTTTTAGTTATATGCTTTCACAAATGGATCCGACTATTCGCGATAGTGTTTTATATGGCAAAAGAGGCGGACCAAGACCCAGGGATGTGGCTTTTCGCCGGTTGCGTGCGCAGTATATATTTCAACAAAATATCTTGCCAAATGGTCATACTGTTTCGTTAGCTGGTATGTCGCGGGGACGCCGAATAGGGGCTCGCGGAGTTGGCGGGCTACTGGCGGGTATAGAACTGGCTAATATTGGTATGGAAGGTTATCAAAGTTATCAAATGGCCCACAATACCAGCCGTCGCAGACATGTTGCACCATTTTTAAGACGTATTGCCTGGTGGAACCAAATGGGCGTAATGCCACGTTTAGGGGCTGTAGATGAGGGGATATTTTCAAATGATTATTTTAGTAATCCGGCAACTGTTATTGAAGGATTAAAAGAAGATCGCTGGGATGGTCTATGGATTGCTCATAGTGATAATGATCCAGCATTGCCTGATGCGCAAGTACTCAGACTCGGCGTATTTTTAGCTCAAAATATTCGAAACTATGATGAGTTTGCCGCTTATTTTATTGATGGTGGCCAAGATGCAATTACTTGGGTGGGCGATGGCAGTTTTTCTGAGCGCAGGTGGTTGGTGAAAGCCGGTGGCTATGATACCGATTGGGAAAATGAAACCACTGAAAGGTGGGTTGAAGTGCCGCTGTTGACGCAATTAATGCAAACTTATGTTCGTCACATGATTACCAATACCGAAACATTACTTGATATGCAGGGGCGAGGTGAAGCACCAACTGCGGAACAACCTGATCCGAAACTGGGCGGTTTAACTGTTGCCATACAAACTCGATTTGGCAACAAACCCTGGAAAGCTGAATTTAAAACGCCGCAATCTTCGACCACGGTTTATGTTGCCACTCAAGGACGTAATATCGGATTGCTTGCTCGAGAAGTAGAGTGGTGGTCAAGTAATCCAAGTTTTTATGTTTATGGAGAACAAGGTGGTCGATATCAGGTTGGTGGGGCTGATTATAATACTTACGCTGCGTTGCGCCGACTCACTACGCAAAAAACGCAGTTGAATATTGGTCAAAGAGGAATGTGGGAAGAAACAACCTCAGTAGCGCTTGAATCGGGTATGGTAGAAATTGACAAAAGTTTACTTGAACCAGTACCGGAGCTTGGTGATTTTCCTATACCAAGTGGACAGACTCAAATGGGTTGAACTTAAGAACATATTACGTGGATATTGCATGTGTGAAAAGTAAATTGGTTATCTATTAAAAATGTGACTAAAAAATAAAAATAATCAAATTAAAAAAGCGAAAATGTGAGTTAGCATTTGTGCCAGAAGCAATCTGGTTAAGACAATTTTTATTACCGACGAAAAATTTTGGTGGCAGCAAAATCAACAGAGTCAACAGTTTGATTATGCCGAAATGACAAGAAAAATGTCGCAACCATGGGAGTCAGTTGCTTGATAAATACACGAAGTTAAATGCTGATTATCGATATTTTTTTACCATTTGTTAGCCAGGATATTTAAAATTAAACCTAAATAAATTGTGGTTAAAGTTATTGATTTTGCTCAACTTTTTAGTTGAACGTTTTATAATAAACTGATATGCAAGCGGGTTTTAATCTAAGTATTAAGCGCAAAAATATGTCAGTTTGTAATCAATAGAAGAAATCTTAAAAAGCATCTTAATTATTGTCTATCAGTTCACAAAATAGTCACTAAATTCACATGTCATTATCAATCTTTTTAATTTAGAATGCCGCAAAATTTCAAAATCAATTGATATTTATCAATATTCTTTGCGGTCAGTCTGATTAGACTGTGCGCGCTTCTAACTAACATTATAACTAAGGTTAATGACAATGAAAAAACTAACCATTGCTTTGGCAATTTCTGCTGCCTTATCGACACCTTTCGTTGCTGCACAAGACAATGCTGATAACTGGATTTTCCGCGTTGGCGTCGCGCATGTTTCTCCTAATGATGACAGTGGAGAAGTTTTAGGTGGCGGCGTTGGTGTTGATTCAGATACAGGATTAGCATTTAGTGCAACTTATATGGTTGATGCAAACTGGGGTGTTGAAGTATTAGGCGCACTGCCATTTTCTCATGATATTGTTGGTACTGGTTCTTTATCAGGTGCCAAATTAGGTGAAACTAAACATTTACCTCCAGTGGTCAGTCTGGTTTACCAATGGGGTGAAGAAACCCAATTCCATGTTGGTGCTGGTTTAAACTATACCGTTTTCTTTGAAGAAGAGAGCAGTAGCACATTAGACACAGCATTAAATGCACAAGCTAAGTTAGATCTGGAATCTTCAACGGGTCTTGCATTTAAAGTAGGCTTTGATACACCAATGACTGATGGCTGGAAATTTACTGGTAGCCTTCGTTATATTCAGATTGACACAACTGCTGATGTTATTATCAATGACTCTGTAGCCGCCAGTGTTGATGTTGATATTGACCCTTGGGTTGTAATGTTAGGTGTTTCAACAACTTTTTAATTAATAATACGGATGTGTCTAAGTTCTAGGGCACATCGTTAAGACTGCATTAAAGCAAACCTTATTGTAAAGGTTTGCTTTTTTATTTTAAGCTATTGCCAATATTTTATCGATTTTTACGCCGTGTCGCTGCATGAACTTTGATAACAAATTATGTTAATATTAAAGTCATTCAGTTCATAATATACTGAGTGAATAAAAAGGTATTAAACGGGTAACATATGGATAACTCTTATTATCAGCCGGGACAAGCAGGCACTGTTAATACTTCAAGTCAACCACCAAAAAGCTTTATTCTAGCACTCATATTTTGTATTTTGGGAACGCCATTTTGTGGCATGTTGTATTTGGGTCGATTTAAAAGGGGATTAGTGTATTTAGCATTTGTTTTGCTCGCTATTTCGACCTTTTATGCCGATTTAAAAATAATAGAAAAATTTTCAGTTGAATCTATCTGGCTGATACAACTAATCATTCTCCTTGTCGGCATATTTGATTGCTGGCGTTGTTATAAGCAAATTAAGCCACATACGCTTATGCCACTATATAGTCGCTGGTATGTGGTATTACCCTATGTCTTTGGTTATATAATAGGGATTAATTTGGTAAAAAGCTTTTTAGTTGAAACTTATCAGGTGAGCTCAGTTAACATGGCGCCTAATTATTACCGAAATGATATTTTATATGTTGATAAAAGAAAGTCAGCATTAACTTATTTAAACGGTAATGTATTATATATCAATGAAAATAGCGCAATGTACGAAATGGCAAAACGTGGTAATACCGTTTTATACTTAAAGTCGATCGACAGTCCGCAGGCGTTTCAAGGTAGAATTATCGGTGTGCCGGGTGATACGCTTCACTTTACTGGGCATTCATTCGAAATTACACACTGTAATGAACAGGGATGTAATGAGGTTGTTGTAGGTCGTCAGCTATTGAATAATCAGCATCATTTGATAGAGAATGAACAGCTTGCTAATTCAGATGAGTTACTTCTTTATGAGCAAAAGATAGAGAATGTAACATTTAATATTTTGCACAACCAAAATGGATTTTCAGAAAGTTGCCAGTTAGTAGATGGTAATACTTTTCAAGTTTTGCCTGATCAGGTTTTTATTATGGGAGATAACCGGGATAACAGTTATGATTCTCGATTTTTTGGAATGGTTTCTATTTCAAATATTATTGGTGAAGTGCTGTAATTTAAATCAGTAATAAACCGAATGATTATTAATAAAGTTATTGAGTGATTTAATTTGATTGAAGTATTTGTATTAGCGTTTGCATTGAGTATGGATGCATTTGCTGTTTCTGTTGGTTTAGGTTCTAAAAATCAGCAAAGCCAATTTCGTTTAGGGTTAACTTGCGCAATTTATTTTGGCTTATTTCAAGGCTTGATGCCTTTGATTGGCTACTTAGGTGGAAAGGGCGTCTTAGGATTTATTGAAGATTATGCTAATTGGATAGCTTTTGCTTTATTACTCTTAATTGGTGCAAAAATGATTTATGAGTCAATTAGTGAAGGCATTGAAGAAGATATTGTGAAAATTTCTCATCGAGTGATGTTGACGCTGGCAATTGCAACGAGTATTGATGCGATGGCCGCTGGCTTTAGTTTAACTTTACTGAACGTGAATGCTTTTATTGCTTGTCTACTGATTGGTATAATAACTTTCATAATGAGCTGGTTTGGGGTAATAGTTGGTATAAAAAATGGTACCTGGCTAGAGAGTAAAGCTGAGCTTTTAGGTGGCGTGATACTCATATTAATTGGTATTAAAATTCTACTATTCTGATTATTCAATTTAATTGAGTGCTTGTTTGATGCTTTAGTATTATGTCATTCGGGTGCTCCAAAATCTTATAATTAGCGTATGTAGCCTGATAGTGCTTTATTTGCTTTAAAAAAAACAATACTTATCAGGTTAAACCTAAATGAATATATTTATTCTCGATGAAGATATTCAGCGCTGTGCTGAATATCACTGTGATAAACATGTCGTTAAAATGATATTAGAAAGCGTTCAGCTACTCTGTACCGCATTAAATAAAAAAGGATTTAAAACACCCTACAAGTCAACGCATATGAAGCATCCTTGTGTGTTGTGGGTTGAGTCGTCATTTGATAATTTTGAATGGTTAATTGATTTAACTATCGCACTTAATGCTGAATACCGCTATCGTTTTGCAAAAACTCATGACCATAAATCTATGGCGGTTTTACCTGAAATTGAAAAACTTTATTATCAGCGAAATGGACTAACACCTTTCGCGCAAGCTATGCCCGATAAGTATAAAGTTGATGGCGATGCGGTTCGCGCTTATCGTCAGTTTTATTTAGGTGAAAAAATGCATTTTGCCGCTTGGACGAATCGTGCTGTGCCGGAGTGGGTCGAAATCTCGCATAATTTTTGATTCTGTTTAAATATTTTAGCAATACTTATTACAGCAGCGCCGATAAAATCATTGTATATTTATATGAACAGCATGAGTATATTGAATCATATTTTTTATGTTCATCACTTTATATCCATCACTTTATATTCATCACTATCATGAATGACCTAAATAATTTTAACAAACTGATTCTTATTCGCTATTTGTTCTTTCTGCTATCATATAAGGCGATAGTGCTAACTGAGTTGGCTAATATTGATATTGAATATGATTTGTTGAAAGGTAATGAAATTAAAAAAGGCTCAATCAATGAGCCTTTTTTCTAGTAAAACTAAATTAATTTAAATGAATATTACCCACATTTAGAGTCACCACAGCTTAGACAAGTCATACAGCCATCCATTAATACGGCTGCTTTGGTCATACACTTGTTACACATCTGTGCACCATCAGGATAGTCGCCTTTATGGTCAGCAGCGCCACCTTGTTGTAAAGACTCATATTCGGCGCGTTTTGCATCGACTAATGCTTGTTGATGTTCATCTAAACCAGGATCTTCTAATAGTCCGATCATTTTCAAGTGAGACTCGATGGCATCACCGATTTCTGCAACCAATGAAGGCATGAACTTACCGCCCGCTTTAAAATAACCACCTTTCGGATCAAAAACCGCTTTTAATTCTTCTGCTAAAAAGGTGCAATCGCCACCTTTACGGAATACTGCTGAAATAACACGCGTTAAAGCAACGACCCATTGAAAATGATCCATATTTTTTGAATTGATGAATATTTCAAAAGGTCTGCGTAACTCATGTTCAGTCCCAGCGTTAAGAACAATATCGTTAATGGTGACATAAAGTGCATGATCCGATAATGGCGTCTTTACTTTATAAGTCGAACCCAAAAGCATTTCGGGACGCTTAACACTCTCATGCATTTGTACAATTTCTGCAGAAGATTTTTTTTCTTCAACTACAGGGGCTTCTTCTTCGGTTTTTACTTTATATCCAACGATGGGTTGTGAAATTATTTTTGGCATTTTACTTTCGTATCCTATCTTCAATAAGGTAAAGCCTAAAGCTTACCGTAATAACCTTCTTTTAATGCGTCAAACAAATTAGCTGCGGTATGGATTTCTCCATCATATTCAACTTCTTCATTACCTTTCAGTTCAATCGTTGTGCCATCTTCCAGATTAAACTGGTAAGTTGTATTTTCCAGGTCATTCTCTTTAACCAACACTCCTTGGAAAACTTCTGGATTAAACCGGAAGGTTGTACAGCCTTTTAAGCCTTCTTTATAGGCATATAAATAAATATCCTTAAATTTGTCATAAGCAAAATCAGTCGGAATATTTGCTGTTTTCGAGATGGATGAGTCAATCCATTTTTGCGCAGCAGCCTGAATATCTACATGCTGAGTTGGTGTAATATCGTCAGCGGTAATAAAATAATCCGGTAGTGCTTGCTCTGGATTATCAGAGTAAGGCATCGCATCGGTATTGACCAGTGTTCGATAAGCTAATAACTCGTATGAGTAGACATCAACTTTTTCTTTACTCTTTTTGCCTTCTCGAATGACATTACGTGAATAGTGATGAGCAAAACTTGGCTCAATCCCATTACTGGCATTGTTTGCTAATGATAAAGAAATTGTACCGGTTGGTGCAATTGACGAGTGATGAGTAAATCGCGCACCAACTTTGGCGAGCTTTTCTACTAATTTCGGTTCTACTTCAGCAATTTTTTGCATGTAGCGACTATATTTTGCATGAAGTACTTTACCTTTAATTTTATTCCCAACCTTATACCCATCTTTAACCATTTCAGGACGTTTATGCAACATAGCGCCGGTTACTTCAAACTCTTGTTCCATAATTGGTGCTGGGCCTTTTTCTTGAGCTAGCTCAAGTCCGGTTCGCCAGCCTTCAATGGCTAATTCACGAGTAACTTGTTCGGTAAAGTCGATTGATTCGGCTGAGCCATATTTTTTGCGTAGCATCGTTAAGGTTGAACCTAAACCAAGATACCCCATACCATGACGGCGTTTAGATAAAATTGCATCGCGCTGTCCAATTAGTGGCAAACCATTAATTTCAACAACGTTATCTAGCATCCGTGTAAAAATTTTTACGACTTTACGAAATTTATCCCAATCAAATTTGGCGTTTTCAGTAAATGGATATTGTACAAAACGGGTTAAATTGATTGATCCTAATAAACATGAACCATAAGCGGGGAGAGGTTGTTCGCCACAAGGATTGGTTGCACGAATATTTTCACAAAACCAATTGTTGTTTTTATCATTAACCTGGTCGATCAAAATAAATCCGGGCTCTGCAAAATCATAGGTCGATGACATAATCAGGTTCCACAGATTTTTGGCTTTAATGATCTTATGAATTTTACAGGCTACCTGCCCGTAGTCATTGGTAATATAGCTTTCAGTTGTTGGCCACTCTCGCCAAACAATTTGTGATTTATCATTCAAGTCGAGCTTATCAAGCGTCACTTCTTTTTCTGAAACAGGAAAGATGAGTTTCCAGTCATCATCATTAATCACTGCTTGCATAAACTCATCAGTAATGAGTAGCGAAAGGTTGAATTGTCTTAATCGACCATTTTCGCGTTTAGCTTTGATAAATTCCATAACATCCGGATGGCTGACATCAAAGGTTGCCATCTGTGCGCCACGTCTTCCACCCGCCGAGGAAACGGTGAAACACATTTTGTCATAGATATCCATAAAAGACAGTGGACCCGAAGTATAGGCTCCAGCACCGGAAACATAGGCATTTTTAGGACGCAGTGTTGAGAATTCATAACCAATACCACAACCTGCTTTTAGGGTCAGTCCGGCTTCGTGGACTTTTCCTAAAATATCATCCATTGAGTCGAGGATTGTCCCCGATACGGTACAGTTAATAGTTGATGTGGCAGGTTTGTGTTCTTGAGCACCAGCATTTGACATAATGCGGCCAGCAGGAATTGCGCCGTGCCTAAGAGCCCACAAAAAATCTTTATAGACTGTTTCTTTTTTATCGCTTTCTTCTACTTCAGCCAAGGCTCGAGCAACGCGATCATAAGTTTCGTCGATAGTTTTATCAACCGGTAAACCGTCTTTCGTTTTTAATTGATACTTGGTTTGCCAAATATCAGTTGAAGTATGCTGAAAGTCGATTTGAAAATTTTCGGGGATCTGATTTCTTTTTAAAGATACAGTCATTAATGGAATTCCTCGCTTCCAAATTGATTTTAGTTTGAAGATTAATAGCCTGATAACACGCTTTTAAGGCCGTATGTTTTTCGACCAGGTTTCAAAATCTAATCACATGCTGTGAATAACTCTTTGGATAAACTGGTGAAAAGCGTGCAATAAAGTGTTATTTAAGTGTGCGTAAAAATAAAGCGGTTCAAAATCAGATAATTACTATATCTGGTAGTGCTAGTCGCTCATCCGGCACAATATATAGTTGTATTTTAGTAAAGTAAAGCACTAAATCAAGAAAATTTAGTGCGTTTTTTTAATAGGCTAAAATTGAACAGACGAACTTATCGGGGGTAGAGCGGAGGTATATTGCTGGAAGCCGCAATCTCTCGTTGAGGTGATAAATCAGAAATTAACTGTTCTAATTCTTTCTCTGTTAGCGGTGCAACAGATTCTTGTGATGTTGCCGAATAACGTTGAGCTTGTAGCGCGGCTAATTTATCTCGAATAGTATCGACTTTAACTTGCTTGATTACTGCACCAAGGGATTGCAATTGATCAAATCCACAGGTGTTTAACCATCGCAGTAAATCTTTTTCGATAGCCTGCGCATTACCTGACTTTAGTGAACCACATAATTTTTGGTATTGTTGCTTGCTATTCAAAGATTCTCGAAGCTGATTCTGTTGTTCTTCGGCATTAACCAGTTTTGCTGGCGTAGTTGATCTTTTATTGAAATAGGCCAATAGGGTGATTATCCAGAGTGTGAAAAAGCCAGTTGCGATGTTTTGCCACAGTGTTAATTGTTCATCACTGGCAGGTTGTATGGGGTGAGGTATTGATTCAACCGGTAAAGGCAAATTAAGATTGGGTGTATTTGTTGCGCTATTTTCAGCGGGCAATACTTCAAAAGTTCTGCTCTTAATAGTTGCTGTTTTCAGTGAATCAGTTTTAATATCCCACCACTGTATACTGATTTCTGGAATGGTGATGCTGCCAGGTGTCGCCGGTATGACTGCGATCTTTTCGACGCGTTGACCTACAATGCCTTTACCATTGATTTGTCGATCTTTTTGCGGCGTATCATGATACCACTGTAAGCCATCAACTTTGGGGACTGCAATTTCAGGTAGTTGCGATTCTGATAAACCTTGAACGCTTAGCAACAGTGTCCAAGTGATCGGCTCTCCAACTGTTAACGAGTTGGTATTAGGCGTCCACTTGTCAGATAAAATAACGTCTTGCGCTGGAATCCAAGGGTTAGGTGCGCTCGTTGGTTGTGGGCGTACATTCACTTTGATTGGTTTTGTTGAAATACTGACTGGACGAGTTGTATTGAAAAATGTGCCATAGTTGCGTCGACTATTATCGTTCACATCGGCATTAAAATTAACGCCACTAATGGTCAACTCACCACTTTGTTGCGGAAAAATTGCATATTGGCGTTTTACCACGCTGTAGCGGCGATTATTGATAACTTTTTCAAATTGGCTATCGTCTCCTAATTTTTCAACAATACTGTTATTGGCAGTGGGATCGCTCAGGCTGGCATAGTGCGTATTAACTGCGCGGTACAATGAGACGGTATAAATAATTTGTTGCTGTACATAAGGCTCATATTGGTCGATTTCTGCTTCTAAAAAAATGGTTTTTTTCTGGCCACCTAAAGTTAACTCATCGCTGGCATCTCTAATATTTAATTCAATCGGTTGAGTTGCCTGATTACCGACAGTAATTGAAGGAATGGTCAGTTTTCCAGGTTTGAGCGTTTTTAGTTTTAATTTCCAACCTTTAACAACGGAACGTGCATTGTTCACGATTTGTATATTTTGATATTGGCTATTTGAAAGTATCGTAATGTCTTGCGGAATTAATGATAGATCCGGCTGCTCATCTGTCTCATAGTCGATTCGTATATCTAAAACAAAGGTTTCACCCGCTGCAATGTCAGTTCGATCAAGCGTAGCAACTGCCTCATTAGCCTCACTGTTGGCAATTAACAGTGTGTTAATAAATAATATAAAAAAGATAAGTTTTAACTGATGCATTACCACAATTTCTCTTCTTTTTGTTGGCGACCACGTTTTTGATATTCCCGATACATTTTGCGACGGAGCAGACCGCCGGGATCGTCAGGAATTTTTTCGAGCCAATGTTCAAGTGCTTGATCTTTTTCTGACTTACTTCGTTCATCTTGACTGACTTCGGCTTGTTGTTGCGCCTGTGATTGTTCATCTTCGGCGGATTCTTGTTCTTGTTGTTCGCCTTGTTGTTGATCTTGCTGCTCAGCATTATTTTCCTGCTGATCACTGTTTGAATTTGACTCTGCGTCCTGCTCATCTTGCTGCTGATTTTGATCTTGATCTTCCTGATCAGAATTCTGATTACTTTGCTGTTCATTTTGTTGTTGCTTGAGTAACTGTTCAACAATATCGCGATTATATTTTCCATCCTCATGATCAGGATTATTCGCAAGTAGCTGGTCGTATGCATCGAGCGCTTCTTGCAGTCGGTTAGCTTTAGCCAGGCTGGTGGCATGATTATAAAGTGACTCATTGGAAAGTGCTGGATCGAAATTTCCGGCAGCATTTGAGTAATCACCATTTTTATACTGTGATGTCGCTTGCCATTGCTTATTTTTAAAAAGTTGTGCAGCTTGTCCATAGTCGCCTTCGCGATAGGCTTGCTGTGCTTGTTGATCTTTGGTTTTCCAAAGGTCACGCCATTCGAGTGCATGAGCTGGTTTTGCAAACACGCTGCTCAATAATACTGCCGCGAATAAGGGCATTAAAGCGCTGCCTTGATTGACAGGCTGGCGTAACAGCTTAAAAATAAATCCTATAATGACTAGCCAGATAAGCCAATAACCATCATCGACCCAGCGATTGATCAATTGTTCATTGTCTTGTTCTGCTTCGTTAGCCTGCGTATGCCATTCGTGTGCTTTGTTTAAATAGGCTATATCCTGCTCATCAGCCGTCATTTTGATAATTCCTGCTTGAGTGTTTTGGGCAATTTCATTGAGTTCACCAAGCTGTAACATCGGTACCACAATTTTGCCGCTGGCATCTTTTAAAAATCCGCTTTTATCGGGTAATGGAATGGGAGCTCCCTGATCGGTACCTATGGCTAAAATTGATAACGAGTAATCTGACTGATTCACCAGCTTAATGATGGGATTAACCTGTGAGCTTTCGACGCCATCAGTAAGCCAGATTATTTGACCGCGATTATGTTTGGCGTTTTGCAGCAGTTCAATTGACTTTTCAATCGCTAAATCTGGACGGCTACCAAGCACAGGCATAATTCCTGTTGATAAAGTGGGTACCATATTGGCGATAGTTTTTGCATCAGAAGTTAATGGACTAATAACAAAAGCATCACCCGCATAAACAATCAGGCCGACAGTACCTTCATCTGATTTTTCCAGTAAGTCCATTAATTTAAATTTGGCTCTCTCTAGTCTTGAAGGCTTAATGTCTGTTGCATCCATCGATAAAGATAAATCGAGTAAAATTACGCGCGCTAATTCATTCTGAAAAATGGGAACAGGTACTTGTCGAAAGCTCGGACCGCTAATTGCAATAATTGTTACAATAGCAATCAGGCTGGTTAGCCAAAAATGATGGCGCAGCTTTTGTTGATGTGAACCAACTGCTAGATATTGAAGTAGGTGCGGCGAAATGATTTTTTGCCAGTTCGAACGCTGTTTCGATAAATGTCTGGCACTGACAATTAAAATGATCGCGGGTATCAGCAAATACAGCCATTCCGGGCGTATAAAATGAAATTGGGTTAAATCAATCTGCATAACTTCCTCGCTTGCTTTCCTGCTGACTGTCTATCCTAACTGTCGTAGGAGCATTGGGTGAGTTGGTCATTCGCCGAAACAATGTGTGCAGACTATTGATTAACATGGGCATAAAAAAACATAGTAAGCCGAGTAGGGCAGGCCAATAATATAATTCTTGGATCGGACGATAAACTTCGGGTTCATCTTCAACAGGCTCTAATTCATCGAGGAGTGCGTATATTTCGGCAAGCTCTTTAGTTGAGCGTGCTCTGAAATATTTTCCACCTGTCAAGGTTGCCACTTCAATTAAGGTTTTTTCATCAAGCTCGGCTGAAGGATTAAATTTGGTCGTACCAAAAAGCAATGAACGTCGGATGACTTCATCTGCACCAACACCAATAGTATAAATTTTTATACCGGCATGTTTTGCTAATTTAGCCGCTTCAATTGGCTCGAGTTCTCCTGAGTTGCTACGCCCATCGGTTAACAAAATTAACACTCTATTTTGCTCAGCTCGCTCACGCAAACGTTTGACGGATAGCCCAATCCCATCACCAATAGCTGTGCGTGATGCACCAGCTAAACCAATCTCTGTTTCATCGAGCATATAACGGACGGTTTTTAAATCAAAAGTCAGTGGAGTTTGTAAATAGGCATTTTCGCCAAATAAAACCAGTCCTATACGGTCACCTTCGCGCCGTGTAATAAAGTCAGAAATGATCGATTTAACCACCATTAACCGATTAGCGGGTTTATCATTTAGAGTTAAGTCTTCTTCTTCCATACTGCCAGAAATATCAATACTTAACAGTAAATCTCGACCACTGTTAGGTAAGGTGATGGGGTCGTCAATCCATTGAATACGCGCCGCAGCTGTGACTAAAGCGCACCAAGCTAACAACACGAATAGTTTATTGAGCAAATCAGTACGACTAGATTGTGTCTGGGTTTGTAGAGATTGCCAGCTATCAAACAGTGGTGTTCGTATCGCTGCCAGTTCGGGTTTTTTAGTTCGTTTAAAAAACCAGATAATTAACGGTAATGGTAATAATAAAAACGTTAAAGGATAAGCAATTTCAAGCATGTTGCTGTCCTTTTTTCCGGCGCAGTGATTGGTAAATAATATGCTCAATTACTTGGCGACTTTGCTGAATTGTTTTTTGCCATAATTTTCCATCAATAGGCTGCTGCGGCTGATAAATCACTTGGCTGAATAAACGCTCAATTTGTTCATCAAATACAGCACTACCAGTTTGCTGATTAATAAACGTTACCCAGTCTTTACCATTTAATAAGGCAATTTTTTCAGCAGGATAAAATACCAGACAAACCCGTTTAATTAATTCTGAAACCTTAATGACAGAAAGATTCTCAGCAGGTAAGGCTGCAAGCTGCTCAAGTTCGATTGCCGCCGGTTTTAAATATCGGTTTAACTGGCGCCGCTTGCGGATCAATTTGGTGATTGCCATGATAAGCCCAATGATGATTAAGCTGATAATGATCCACCAACCCGGTGCAAGTTGCCAGGGATCTACGGCTGCTGGTAAATGAATATCGCGTAGTTGATCAAGTGGGTTGGCTTGTTGGCTCATTTTACTCCCCTTGACGGATTTTCCTGTTGGGTCATTGGCTGAGCAACTGTAGGTTGATGACCTAATGAGTTTTGTTGAAAGTTGGTATCAACCTGAGTAAATATTCCTTTATGACTTAGCGCAAACGCTTTTATTTTTTCAACCTTGGCTTGATAAGCATTTTGGTATTGTTGGCGAATCTGATTGTTGGTGGTATTTAACAGTCCAACTTGCGAGCCATTTGAAATACCGTAAAAACCGGCTGGTGGTAAGTTTTTTTCAATCGGATCATTAATTAAAATGCAATGAACATCGGTGTGTTGTGATAATTTACTTAAATGCGCACGGCTTTGTTCATCAAAATGATTAAAGTCACTGATAATGTGGATTAAAGTACCTGGTTTTGCTAAATACTTTAACCGTTTGAGCGTATCGGCAAATGCAAAATCTGGTTTTGCCTCGGGTTGTTTATTTGATTGAAATACATCAAGTAAAGTTTGTTGGTGGCTTTCTACAATACGATTTAACAACCGCATACAATTACGTCGATTGTTTGATGGCTTCATTTCAAGGTGATGCTTTTCACCAAATAATAATGCGCCAAAGCGATCACCATTAGTCAAAGTATGCCACATTAACTGTGCAGTAATACGACTGGCTAATATTGATTTAAATACTTGCGCTGTACCAAAAAACATACTGGGCATTTGATCTAGAATAACAAATACAGGACGTTCGCGCTCTTCTTTAAATAATTTAGTATGAGTTGTGCCCGTTCTTGCAGTAACGCGCCAATCAATGTTACGAATATCATCGCCAATTTGATAAATACGCGACTCATCGAAATCCATGCCTCTCCCTTTAAAACGCGACCGAAAACCTCCGACTCGATTAGTTTTGACTTTTGCATTGGGGGACAGCCATTGAATGATGGGGCTGTGTCTGGCTTCAATTAATTGCCCCAAGGTTAAATCAATACCCAGCTTAAAATCGTCAGCGAGTTCTTCGTGATGACTGGCAATAATATGATGTGGTGATTTAGCCCATTCGCTCATAAACGGTTGTCATTTAACCTGGTAAATTAGTGTCGTTATACATTGATCATGATGGCCTATGAATAAATTAGTTGACCGCATTTAGACAATTGGCGTTATTTGAATTAGCCGCTCAATAACATGATCGGTATTGATGCCTTCTGCTTCCGCCTCGTAAGTCAAGATTAAACGATGGCGCAATACATCGCTGGCAATATCCTGGACATCTTCCGGAGTGACATAGTCTCGGCCAGCTAACCAGGCACTTGCCCTTGCACAACGGTCAAGGGAAATTGTTGCCCGTGGACTAGCACCGTAATCTAGCCAACGGTTTAAATCACTATCAATAGCAGCTGTATCGCGTGTATTGACAATCAGCTGAATAATATATTTTTCCAGTTCATCAGACATATGAATGTCGAGTACCTGATCGCGGGCACTAAATAAATCTTCTTGTCTTAATTCATTAGTCTGTACTTCACGATAGGATTTATGTGCTTCTTCACGTGTTAACTTTAAAATTAAGGCTTCAGCTTCTGCATTAGGGTATTCAACTTTCACATGCATTAAAAAACGGTCTAATTGCGCTTCAGGCAGTGGATAAGTTCCTTCTTGTTCAATTGGGTTTTGCGTGGCCATGACTAAAAATAATGGCGCAAGAGGATAGGTTTTACTGCCAACGGTGACCTGACGCTCAGCCATTGCTTCGAGTAAGGCTGATTGAACTTTAGCCGGTGCACGGTTAATTTCGTCGGCTAAAATCAGGTTATGAAAAATAGGGCCTTTTTCGAATCGAAAGCTGCCGTCTTGCGGACGGTATATTTCTGTTCCGGTTAAGTCGGCTGGAAGCAGGTCTGGCGTGAACTGAATACGATGAAAATCACCTTCGATATCTTTAGATAATGCGTTAATTGCCCGAGTTTTTGCTAATCCGGGAGCACCTTCAACAATCAGATGTCCATCGGCAAGTAGAGCGATGAGTAATCGGTCAATTAACCGCTCTTGGCCGATTATTTGTTGACTAAGTGTGCTTTTTAGTTGGGCAAACTTTTCATTCAAAGACATATAGGTATTCGCCTGTTTACTGAATTTGTAATTTGGGAAGCATTTTTAACTGATCATAACGGTTATTTCCAGTGGTAGGAGAGTTTTTGTTTTAAAAGTTTTAACTTAAATGCAACAATTTATTAAATAACACCTTATTTTTTGCCAATAAAACAAAATATTAGGTAATTTTTCACATAAAAGCGCTGTAGTAAAATAAAACAGACTACCACTTGGGATATTAGCGACTACTTGTTAAGCGATAAAAAGTCTGCCATGCACAATAACAAAGCTGGATGACTTTTACTCAATATGTGTCAGATTACTTTTCAGTTTTTGACACATTGCAATTAATTGCTCTGCTTCGTTACAGGTAAGACCAGTTGCGCAAAATGCTTGTTGGGTAATATTTTTTGCCGTTTGAGCTATCGCAACACCCGATTCGGTCAGTTGAATTTGTTTCTCTCGTTCATCATCTTCTTTATAGCCTCGATTGATATACCCCGATGATTGAAGCCTTTTAAGTAATGGTGTCATCGTTGATTTGCTTAGCCCAATGCGGTTTGCCAAGGTGCTGATTGACACGTTGTCTTGCTCCCATAGCGCCATCATTACAACAAATTGTGGATAAGTGAGACGTAACGGATGCAAAAGTTCGCGATAAGCCTGAGTTATTGAATTTGAAGTTGAATACAGTGCAAAGCAAATTTGATCGTTAAGTACTGGGCCCATAAATTAATCACCGGTGTCTAAGTGGTTCAATGCAATTGACTGATTATAAATAATTGATAAATATTTGTTCACTCATATTATGATAACAAAAAATCTTTAAACTGATAGTCTGTTTAAAGATAGTCTGTTTAAAGTTAGTCTGTGCAAATATGATATGTGTAGGCATAATACGTATAAATAAAATATGTATACGTACTGTTTTTGATATTTGTTATTTCATATAAACATTCAATTACTGGGGAATAAACGTGAATAAACTACTTAAGCAAACCTTCGTTGTCAGCATTCTAAGCTTGTCGATCTGTGGCATCTCACCGGTCAGCGCAGAGGCTGAGAAAGACTATATGCCAAGTTTGATTACCAAAACACCGCTGGAAGGTCGTCAATTGGCGATTAAAATTGTTAGAAAAACTATTGGTACAATTCAGCGAGATCCAGCAGCGAAAATGAAAGTGCGTAATATGTATGCCGAAAATCCCCAATTATTGATGCAGGCTGCAGAATTAGTAAATAAAGAATTTGCAATAATCGCTGAAGCAAATAATTACTGGCGAAACTAAACTATCAAGATTTAGTGACGGCCCAGGGGGGCATTCCATAATGAATTGCCTCCGAGTCATAAAGTCAGTTACAAATAAGTCAGTTACAAATAAGTCAGTTACAAATAAGTTAGAACCAAATAAGTCTGGCACAAAAGCGAATTAGCCATTGGCTGTTCGCTTTTATTTTGCTGAATCATTGGTCAATTGATAAACCACCATTTGATTAAGAGCTTTATGTAATTATATGAATTTACTAACTTTTATTTAATATGACGCAAAACTGTCCACTTGATTAAGCACTAACTGTTTTATAACTGATTTCGTGTTACCAGGTTTGTCATTTGCAATTGTGCTGGATTATGCAATTATGGGCATCTTTCATAAACAGGATTTTTTAAAAGAGTCGTTATGTGATTTAAATCAGTTAATTCAGTTAAATGCATAGGTTTCTTTTTGTACAAAATGAATAGTCAGGTGAAATAAGGATAATGAAAAAGATTAAAAATGAAGCGGCGTTATTGAAAAAAGCCATTGAAGTTGGTGAAAAATATGCGATGAATCGGGGATACAAAGGGTTTTCTCAAACTAATGCCGCTAAACAAAAGGTTGAGAGTTTGTACCGTTTGCTGGTCCATGATAAATTGGTCCAGCCTTTAGCTAAAGATCAGGAAACTCAGGTAAATATGAAGCATAAATTAGCGATTTGGATTTCAAAACAGTTACCTAAAGATCATGAATTACTAAAATAGATTAAATTCGTCCGAGTAAATTGCCCGATGCGTTTTTACCCTGCCTGATAAGATAGCCCGATTGCGGACTATCTACATCGGCAAGCATTAAAGAGTCGGTTTACAATTATAAACTGACTAAAATGATTTCAATAAAACAATCCACTAACATAAATTCATAAAATTCAGTCACACTCACAAAGTTCAAACACCAGTAATATTCTTTACTAAATACAATTATTCACTATTTAAAGGGGCAATATGATGCCAGGTAGGAGATTTGTAATGGGGAAGTCGGTGGCATTTCAACAGCCGTGTTAATCCTCACTATCTAGTAGGGTGATTTTTTACTTGTTTTTAATGAAAGCTTTGTGGCAAACTATTTGTCATTGATACGTTATATCATTACGAGTACAAAAAATGGCGCTCACTGATGATGTAACATTGGTTTATTTAAATATTGAATTGGCAAATATTAAATCAGCAAAAGTTAAGTTAATGAATGTTGAATTAAAAATATTTGATTAAAAGTATTAAATTAGCATTTGGCGTTTCATTTAGTGATAACGCTGTTTTAGGTTTCTGTTGTAATGTTCGCACTTAAAAAACATCATTTTGCAATTGTTTTTGTGTTACTGGGTTGGTTGTTTGTGCAACTTGCTTCAGTTGAGCACGAATTCAGTGCAGAGCATTTATTGTCAGTTAATCATAAGTGTCTTTCTCAAGTCTATGGCAATGATGATACTTTAATTGAATTTAATCAGTTTGAATTGACTGTTTTGCAGTTTGAATATCAGCATTTAGAGCAAAATTTACAGCGAAACCTCAAAAAGGAAAACTGCTTTGCTATTTCTCCGCGCGGTCCACCCACTCACTAAAGTCTTACCATAATAATTAATAAGTTTGCAGGTCTTTATATCCATCCGTTTAAGGTTGGTCTAGACATTGATAATGATGTATTTCCGGAGTTTTTATTGTGAAAAAATGTATGCTTGCCGCCGCTGTCAGTGCGGTATTGTTTGCTGGTGGAGTAAACGCAAAAGAAGTTAAGGGTTTAGTGGCTGACACAGACGGCGTGCCATTAACTAATGCCTTGGTTAAAGTTCGCGGAACCGATATTCAGGTGCGAACAGATGATGAGGGATTTTTCATATTGGATTTACCGGTTGGTGAATACACTATCGATGTCAAAGGAGGACGGGATAATCACTTCCACCAAAACATTCAAGTGATTGAAGGAGAACAAGATCTTATTCAAGTGTCGTTGAGTGATGAAGCTGAACATAAAATTGTGGTGCGGATTAACCCGCTTGAGCATACCGCTTTGAATATGGCAACACCAACCATTGTTATGGCTGGCGATGAACTGACTATGCGTAAAGCTGGTACGTTAGGCGACATTTTACAGTTTGAGCCTGGCATTAGCCTGTCTTCTTTTGGTCCTGCTGTTGCCCGGCCCGTTATTCGGGGACTTAGCGGTTCACGAGTAAAAATTACGAATAATCAAATGATTGTACAAGATGCGTCAACAACCAGCGCAGATCACGATGCCGGTATTGAGCCATTGCTTGCTGATCAAATTGAAGTGGTTAAAGGTCCTGCAACCTTGTTATATGGTAGCGGTGCAATTGGTGGGATTGTGAATGTTTCTGATCGAAAAATTAATTCAGAACCTATGGAGGGTTTTACCGGTGGAGTTGAAATGCGTCTTGCTGATTCGGCAACCGGTGAGCGCTCGGGGGTTGTCACCCTTGATGGTGGTGAAGATCACTGGAACTGGCATCTTGATGGGTATACCAGTGAAACCGATGATATCAAAATTCCTGGGCAGGCCGAGTCTCATATTTTGCATGAGCAAGAGCTGCTTGAAGAAGGCCATGCTGAAGAAGAACACACCGAAGAAGAACATGCTGAAGAAGAAGGGTTTGGCCTGCTGGCAAATACCCGCTCGGAATCACGAGGCGGGAGTATTGGTTCAACCTGGTTAGGCGATTGGGGACATGTTGGCGTTGCGTTTAGCCAGGTGAATAAGGAGTATGGTGTACCGGGCCATGCGCATCATGAAGAAGAACATGCTGAAGAAGAGACCACTAATGAAGAAGAACACACCGCTGAAATGCATGAAGAAGGCGTGATGGTTGATATGCAGCAAAGACGCTATGATTTGCAAGCCCAATTAAATGAACCGTTTGCTGGTATTCAACAATGGTTTATTGGTACAGCATTAACCGATTACAAACACGCTGAAATTGAAGAAGATGAAATTGGTACTCAGTTTAAAAATGAAGCCTGGGAATTGCGTTCATATTTACAACACCAAACAGTCAATGGTTGGAGTGGCATTGTTGGTGTACAACTGACTCAACGAGATTTTTCGGCCATTGGAGAAGAAGCATTTGTTCCTGAGTCGGTAACAAAAAATCGCGCGATCTTTTTAGTTGAAGAAAAAGATTACGGTAATTTTAAGTGGGAGTTAGGTGGCCGTTTCGAGTCACAAGAGATATCAACCGCCGGGTTTAAGCATAGTAATAATGGATTTAGTGGTTCCATTGGTTCAGTGTATACCTTGAGCAAACACAATATAATTGCGGCAAATTTTTCACATGCCACTCGATTTGCCAGTGCTGAAGAAGTCCTTTCTTTTGGACCACACATTACCACTCGATCATTTGAGATTGGTAATCCTGATTTAGATAAAGAAGTTTCGCAAAACCTGGATTTTTCTTATCGATTTGAAAATGAAAGACTGAACGGAGAAATTAATCTTTACTGGAATCAATTTAATGATTTTATTTATGCTGCTAATGCGGCAATTACCGATCCTTGTTTAACTGATGAAGCTATCGAAGAAGCTGAGCATGATGAATTACAACTGGTTTGTTATAAGCAGCGAGACGCTGAGTTCAAAGGTATTGAGCTACAGCTATCTTATTTATTATTCAATCAGGGAAATCATCAATTTAAAATAGGCGTAATGGCTGATTCGGTCAAAGCAGAGTTTAGTAACGGTGAAAATATCCCGCGAATTCCTGCATTAAAATATGGTGTAAATTTCAGCTATGACTACGCCGACTTCAGTTCAAACCTTAGTTTGGTTGAACACCAAAAACAAAAAGATGTCGCGGCAAATGAATTGCCAACAGAAGGTTTTTCGATGCTCGATTTGGAAATGGCTTATCGACTACATTTTGCTGATGAAGAATTATTGATTTTCTTGAAGGGTAAAAATCTACTTGATGAAGAGGCGCGAGATCATACTTCATTCTTAAAAGATTTAGCGCCGCGAACCGGTAAAAATTGGTTGCTTGGTGCGCGATATACTTTTTGATGCAAAATAGCTATTAGATAAACGTAAGCAATGGGATGGACTCCTCCTCAAGCTGACCAATTGGCTATTTTAAGCGACAATGGTATTTGAATAGTCATTATAAACAATTGAGGAGAATTTCATGGGTAGCATAACTCGAGTAGGTGTTGATATTGCTAAATCTATTTTTCACATACATGCTGTTGACCGATTCAGTGAAGTTCAATGGAAGGGAAAGTATTCTCGGAATAAATGGTTAGCAGCAATTGTAAAAAAAGTACCAGAAGGAGCGGTGATTGCGAAGGAAGCTTGTGGTTCAGCAAACTACTGGGGCCGAGAACTTGAAAAATGTAGTGGTCAAGTAACTTTGGCCACAGATTTAGANAGGAAGCTTGTGGTTCAGCAAACTACTGGGGCCGAGAACTTGAAAAATGTAGTGGTCAAGTAACTTTGGCCACAGATTTAGAGTTTTTCCAATAAATATCTTCCGCTATGTTTGGTGTTAAGCCGTTATTAAAAGTATGTGGTCTAACAGGGTTATAATAACGTAGAATCTCGACCATTATCGCTTTTTGTGCATCCACTAATTTTTCGACGCTTAACAAACTCACGAATATCCGACTCGCTCAAGTTATTATGAAGAGGAATTGAAGGATTCACCAAACATTTAAGTAAAGTGGTTTTCATTAGGTATAAATTATGCCGCCAATTTATCCTGTTTAATCGTTTGCCTTTTTTAGAGTTCAGATAAACGTCACCTGTAACATCCCAATCCTTAATTTCTTTACTCCAACGCTCGGGATGTTTCTCTTTTGCTTTCAGATAAACCTGTTTGCGCTGTGCCAGTATCGCAATATCTTCACCTGAGTGACGCTGCCGCTCTAGCTCCGACAGTTTGTTATGAGGCTCTCGGCTGTACTCCAGACGACCATCGCCATGGTTGTCTGGTTGCCCCCAGCGTTGATAGGTTTTGCTGCTGATCCCGACCACCTCACATTAATTCCCAAAACCATATTTCTTTGCTCTGAAAATAACAAGCAGAATTACACACTGCTACCTTATTCTGGATATCTATTAGGTCTATATGGCCGCCGCCATAGCCGATAATTTTCCAGAAAAGAACAACGCCTTTTCTGCTTCCTACCTTAGATAAAAACTCTGAAGGTTTGAACAACTCAGGACGGCCAAAGACATCCCGCCTCATAAGTTGATCGGCTAAAAGCTTTGCCCCTGTCTCTACTTTCCTTCCTTTATATGGTCCTATTTTAACCGGGAGGCGGCCAGTAAATGATATACCTGTTTTTAGTAGCGCAAGACTTACCCGTGTAGCGCATGTATTCACGTAACCAGAATTCTGCTTTATCAAATCTGCCTGTTTATATCCTATTTCCGCATATAAATCTTCACCGTCTACATACTTTGTAGAATTGATATTTGATGAGTAGTAATTATCGCTCAATGCTTTGAATGTTGGTTTCATTTTGTTTCCTTACATGGAAGTATGTTTGACATTATTTTATTAATGGTGTTAGAAGCTCTATCGTCCATCATCTCTTTTGAAGCGTTTTTAAAGCCAATATGAATTTGATCTAAAACTGAATGTGGAAGAGCAATTTTATAGCCACACCATTTTTCACCTTCAGTGCTATCAAGAACACCTATCAGATACATCTCGGCTAGACGTCGTTTACTAACATCATCGCTTCGGTATGCCTGCCAGAAATCCTTGGCAATTAGGCTCAAATTTTCAATCGCAAGACTCTGCTGATCTGAAACGGTCATTTTAATACCACCACCTCCAGCTTGAGCACATCCCGTTACGCCAATTGTTAATACTAACAATACGTTCAAAAAAATAATTTTCAAAATAGTCTCCTTTAGTAAATTCTCTTTTAACGCCGCGTTCTTCGGCTTGTCTGGTGCAACGCTTTGTATACTCCCGGCATGGGCATTAACTAATGAGGTGAAAGTCCTCTGTAGGAAAGTCACCGTCGAACACTGTGAGGTTATTAGACGATAACTACTAGCAAATGGCAAGGGCCAGTCTGTGAGGAGCGGTTTGAAGGAAAGTTAACTCAAATTAATTAAGACTCAGCTTCCTTTAGTTGGCGCGCATGTCGGCTTACCTCAGACGGCAAAAGCGGAATAACTACAGATACAAAGGTCCCTTTTCTTCTTCGACAGTTTTTATCACTTCGCCAGCTTTTGCTTTTTCGCCAGTTTTTAAATTTTAGTT
The DNA here is from genome assembly GCF_040719265.1 of Aliikangiella maris. NCBI lineage: Bacteria > Pseudomonadati > Pseudomonadota > Gammaproteobacteria > Oceanospirillales > Pleioneaceae > Aliikangiella > Aliikangiella maris. The sequence goes on from NZ_JBFDAH010000004.1 coordinate 249,109, forward strand.
TTCCTTTTCGCTCGTAAACAATGTTTTTAATTATTGCAATACCAACACCAAAGTTAAAGGTGTAATCAGAGTATTTGATACCTATTCCATCATCTTGAACAAAGATTTTTACGTTTTCTGCATCGCAGGTAACGGTCAATTGCATAAAATCAGCTTTTGCATGTTGTAGACTATTATGTACTAAAGTGTGGGCAATAAAAAATATGATGTTGCGAGTTTCTATTGTGCATCTTTCACAAAGTGATATTTGAAACTCATGTGATTTAATTTGCATACAGGCCAATGCATCTAAGCCAGTAAAGCTATCCTCTAAACTGGTGTTTCCTAAAGCTTTTATTGCACTATAGTTATCTAAAAGCTCTTCAAATTGACTAATGGCATTTTCAATAATATTGAGTGTATGTTTGGTGATGATTGGGTTATTTTTACTTAGCGCGTTTTTTGCCTTTGTTAATTCAGCATAGGTTTTTACTAACCCTTGTTTTTCTTGTTGCTTGCTAATTATTTTAAAAACTTTATTTTTTTGTTTGTTCAGCCTAAAAATATAGAGTAATCGTAAAATAGCAACAACACTAAAAATTAGAGCCGTTAAAAATATAAAGGTTTTCGAGCGATACCAGGGACCAGTAATATTAAAAGATCTCATCTCACTATATTTCCATTGAGTAGCATTATAAGATGCTCTCATCTGAATATTATGGTAACCAGTGTCTAAATAAGAAAGTTTTACTTTTCCATTCTTCACATCTACCCAATCACCATTATTCAATTTATACTCATAGCGAATCAGTTCTCCATGAATATAATCAAAGCTGTTCGCAGCAATCGTGAAGGTTTGATCATAAGGTGTATCACTGGTTGGAAATTGAGTAAACTTAGGTGGATTTAAACTAGGAGCTTTAAAGTAATCAACTGTTATCAATTCTTTGTTACTTGACGCATAAGCCAGATTATCTTTAACGGCTAAACTGTTAGCAATAAACATTTGTCCAGCAGAATTAGGTACAAGGCTTATTTGTTCATCTTTAAATTGATATAGTCCATTTGATGTAGAAAGAAGCGTTTCATCATAATAAGCAATAGTAGAGGAAATCTTTTTAGGACCGCCCATGCTTACCCATTTATTTCCCTCTTTTTTAAATAATCCATCTCCCCATGTAGTTACATAGATGTTACCTAAGCTGGCAAATACATCTGTTAAATTATGAGGGGAAATATCATGAGTTGTAATTATATTCTGTGTCTTTTGAACAAGTCCATCTGCGGTCATAATATATAATGTATTATTAATTTTTTTTACATTCAATACTTCCTTATGAGGCAATTTGTCATTGAGTAAATCAAAGTTAACAGGATTAAAATTTTCATCAAATCCAACAAGCTTATTTGATGTTGCTAAAATAAATTCTGAGTTAATATAACTGAGTGATAAGACATACCCATCGTATATTTTAGCCAGAATATTGTTTTCTAGTTTATATGCACCTGCTGTTGTTGCAATGATAATGGGCTTATTCTTGGTATAGAGAATATCTGTAATACTACGCTCTAGTAGTGGTAGCTGGTCATTAATTTCAGTAATCGGCTTAAAAAGCCCTTTATCTGAATAATATAATCCATGATCTGTGCCTATCCATAATTTCTCTTCTACCAACTCAACGACATTGTAACGAGAAGGTATTGGAAGTCTTAACAGTGTTAAGTGTGGATCAATCACTTCAAATTGAGTGGTATCAGTCGACCACAAGTTACTTTGTTTGTCTTCATATAGAATTCGGCTTACTTGATTAAGACGATTGATAGAAGTCTTTACGATGTCTAGATTATCACTGCTTAAAATATCTATATTACTACCATGAGCAATAGCAAAGGAGTTTGTATTATAAGAAGTTATCGCAGTAATTTCATTTTCAAATGTTCTGACAGCTAATGGTGTGTTATTTTTCAGTGATAGCAAAGTTAATTTATAGTCTGTGCTATAAGCTAGTTTATGATTAAATAATGCTAAATGTGCTTTAGTTGTTTGAAACGACTCTATTAACTCTGAATGTTCACTATTGACTTTAAATAATCCTTTATGAGTAATCGCGAAGTGTTGGTCCTCTATCGCAGCAATATCAATAACTTCTTGTAAGTCATATTTACGAGTATTCAGGTTAGACAAATTGATTAAATATACTTCCTTCTCTACTTTCGCCATAAGGTATTTACTTGAAAGTACTATTTTTGAAGCCTTTAAGTCACTTATCTTTTTTGCTTGGTTACTACTTAGATCAAGCTTCCATATACCTTCCTTAAAAAAAGCAGCATATAACGAGTCATTGCTTTCCCGATAAACAGCAGAGTCACTCCATGTTGAGGGCAAATTGGAAATGTCTGATAAATCAACGTACTGGTATCCATCAAATCGCTTGATACCAGTATCTGTAATAAAATAAATATAGCCAGCAGAGTCTTCTACTATCGACATAAAGTACATTGCATTTTTTGCAAAAATAACCCAGCTTAAAGGAAAAAACAATATTAGAATTAATGCTTTTTTTGTTTTCATTACCTTCCCTGTTTTTTGAAAGTGTATTGTAAAGTTTATCGTTATAAGCCAAGAAGCCTTGCAGACTATCCAATCTATTTATTCATATTCAATTTCGATGATGAGTACGAGAACCACACCCCGCATATAAGTTTGGCATACCGTCTGCGCTATTATTTCTTGTTGTTAAGCTAAAGCCAGTTTGCGATAAGTTTTTATTCGTTGTAACTTTAACCGACTGTCTCCAATCAAAATGAGTTCCAGTTGCTGGTGATACAAAAATAAAAGTTGGCAAGCGAGGATCATCTTTATTCACTTTATTTTGCCATGTTTGCATCACCATTTCGCCTGCTTCCTTACCATATAAATGGGTATAAGAAGCGGCAAGTAATTGGGCACCTGCAAAACTAGTAATGATCATTGCCGTGCTCTCATATTTACTTCCACAATCAAAACTCATATCCACATCTAAAAACTCATATTCCGGCAGTAAAAGTGTGGCTTTTAATGCAAAAATTCTGGCTCGATTTTCTTTTAATGGTTCAAGGGCTGAAACTAAAGTGCTAAATAAAATGGTAAAAACAAAAACTGAGAATAAAACTTTAACTTTTAATAACATGGTAGAGACTCCTTTTATACCAACTCTATAGAAGCCTCCGCAATGGCAGTTACAATCGATTCATCAAAATCATTTTCAATAACTGCTTTGATGAAAACCGTGTGTAACTTTTTATAAGCATCGAGCTGTCGTTCAGTTGGTAGTGAGTTATTGGTTGAAACTCTTTCCAACGTCCGAACAACTAATTTACTTGCACGAATAATATCGTCAAGAGTAAAAGTGTTAGCAGCTTGGGCAGAGCTTTTGCTTTTTGTTTTACCTAAAAATATCTCATCAAGTGAAATACCCAGTTCACAACAGGTATTGACTATGGGAATTATAGGTAATGATTTACTTTTACGCGCAACAGCGATCCCAGAATTGGACATGCCTAAAGCGCGAGATAAAGCCGCATCACTTTCCTCACCAAGCTCTTCTTTCAGTCTTTGAATTACTTCATCAAACTCAATAGTTACCGCATTTTTCATGAGTATCCAAACTTTAGCTAATTTTTAAAAATAATAATATCACTAATAGACTTGACACAATACCTATTAGTATTCTAATATTTTTTCGCGAAATGTATTAGAATCCTTATAGGTAGACAACTCAATTCTGGGAGTGACAGTTTACATGAAAAATTTCATCAATAAATCGATCCCAATTAAAAATTGGCTAAAGTCTCTTTTTCAATTATCTACTAATTGTAATATTTCTCCTTTGGTATTGGAAAAATGGTTAAAACAAAATTCGAGCGTTTTTCATTTAACAATACCCACAAAATATTTACTTAAATTCCACTGCCCAAGTGGCTGCCATAAATGTTTTAAGGTTATTGGATCTCAAATAAACAAGCTCAAAATTCGACCGCAATTCTATGACGTATTTCGCTTAATTAAAAGGAAATAATTTCAATATTTTTTACCACCTAAATTACGGAAAGAGATAATGAAAAAGCAACCAGAATTAATAAGCAGTTTATTAGAAAGTGAAACACCACCGAATTGTGAAGTGAATGCAATTTTTCTTAATGCAATTAACCATGCAATCACTGAAGCCGGTTTAACGCGAAAGCGAGTTGTTAGCCGTATGAATAAATCGTTAGGCGGTAAATCTAATATTACAGAAAGTAAACTGAATAAATGGCTTGCCCCTGGTAGTGATCGAGATTTTCCAATGACTTACTTACCCGCATTATGTTGGGCTTTAAAAAGTACTGAGTTTGTTAATGCTTTATTAAAACCCATTCAGTTTAGAGCAACTGATCCAAAGGGGCAAAACTTACAGCTTGCTGCACAACATTTGAAGTTAGCCAAAGAGCTAACAGAAAAAGCAGATAAGTTAATGACATCTGAAATTTCTTAACTTTAAAACAACAAGGAAATTAAAGTGGCTTTAAAAAAGAGAACGATTAAGTTAACTGCGATTGGAGATCCACCAAGTGTCAAGTGTAGTCTTTGTAGCGTTGAGCATAAACCTGTGGTACTAAATTTAACGCCTACAGAGTTTTTACGTGCGGTTCATCATATGGGGTGGAGAGAAGTAGAAACTTGTGATGTGTTATTTGAAATGTTGTGTGGTGATTGTATTTCTGAACTCGAAGATAAAAACAATAGTTGCTCAAAAGGTGTTATCCATTTTCGAAATAAAAAACGAACATTCAATTAGCCTGTAGTAATATTTGGAGGGCAGGGGATGCCCTCTCTTTTTTATACAGAGGTCAATAGCGTGTATTTATCTAAACATTATTACATCAAAATGATAGATGTCGGTAAAGCGAGTTTGAATTTAGACTCCTTTGCTTACACCCGTTTGTTACATTCATTAACTGGAAAAATTTATTGTGAAGAGATGAATATTTCAGAGCTAATGCAGGTGCTCAATAAGATGCAATGGCTTGGCTTTGAGCCAAAGAAAAAAAGTATCAAAAGTGAATTAAACCAAGTTTCTATTTATCAATTAGATAGGTTGCGTCAACTTTGGTTTTTAATGTCACTTGAGGGTTATATCAGTGATGGCTCTGATAAAGGGTTATATCAATGGTCAACACAAAGAATTAAGGCTTATGACCAAAATATTCAAATTTGTCGGCTTGAGTGGTTTCCTGAGTGGATGCTCAATGGGTTGTTAGAAGAATTAGAAAATTGGCATAAAGGTTATCAAGATATTATTTAAAATAACAGGAGGAACATGAATGAACTATGAAAAGAAAATGGAGATATTGCTTAATAAAAAATCTCAGTCATTAGATTTTTTGGTTTTTGCAAAAAAGATTGATAAGCGTATTGCTGATTTGGAGCTGTGGATCCGATGCTTAAAATTAAAAATTACCGAAGATGATTTATTTAAAGCGATTGAAGATGGTAAGCCTAGAGAAACTATGATTGCTTTAGATATTGATGATGAGCAGTATTTTACACTCAAGAGAATTGCGATAAAGCGGCGGATTGACAATGAGAATAACAGCTCTTTTTGAGATTTTTTCATCTAATGGAAAGTGGTTTATGAGACTATGGTAATGTTGATGAATAGATATTATTTTTTTCATCATTTTAATAAGGATGAATTTTAATGAACTCAACTATTGCACGTAATAATATGCTTGTTCGATTTAACGATAGAAGTATGAAAGTTGGGAGTACCTATGTAAAGAATAATCCGGGTGACTATAGTAAATACACAATAACGGATTGTGTTACATTTGTATTAAATGTACTCCGAGACACATATATTCAAATGGGAAGAACTGATGTTGCAAGTAATCTAGCATCTAAAGGTTTAGCAAAGAGGGGAAATAATAAAAAACCATTATTCTACGGTGATATGCTGGCTAAGTACTTAGTTAATCAGCTATCTTGGAAGGCAATATACCTAACGCCCGATCGGTTTCACCCTAATGACGGAAGTAAAGAGCATACCTTTGCTACAGCGAAGGCTATAGAAAATTGCGCATATGTTGGTGTTCCTCTTTCATACTTAGTCCTTGACTATAACCCTACTCCCAAGAAACACCCGAAATTTCAAGCCTTATATGATTACAAAGGCCCTAGAAAGTTAAATGTTATAGGTTTAGCGGAGTTAAAAAAAATTAAATTTGCTTACGGTCTTAGTAGACAGGGTGATCACACTTGGTTATATTCAAATGGCTATGTTTATGAAGCTCATTGGAACGCGATTGGTAGTAATGTATATAGTAAACACCCAATAAGTAAGTTTATTTGGAATTCAAATATGTTAATTGTACCTCCAGATTCAATAGCCTCTCTAACACTTAAAAATTTGACTGAATGTAAATAACAAAATGAATAATTTAACAAAATATTTTTTATATTGTACATTTATTATCTTATTGGGTGCTTGTACTTCTACTGCTAATAAAAACGCAAAAGAACAATCATTATCATCCAAAAATTATATTGTACTTAATTACTCTGATTTTGGACCTTCTGAGAATGATTCACCGCTAGGCGTTAGGTATTGGCAATGGCCCGATCCACAAAATCACCAGCCTGTCAGTTATGATATTAAGGTTGTTGTATATAGAGACTTACCATTAGAGCAAGTTGAAAAACTTTTTCCTGTTATAAAGGAAAAACGCCAAGACTATCGTTATATTACCCATCAAGAGGCTAGAAAATATCTTAATAGTCGATTAATTGAAATGACAGGTTATTTAAATAAACCTAGTAGAATTGTTGGAGATGATGAAAATAATGACTTTGTGTTTCATGAAATTATGGCTGATATTTTAGAAACGCTAATAAAAATTGAACGCCAAATTGGAAAAGGATAGTTGTTTTGTTATTAGTTATCTTTGGACAAAAGTAATGGGGGCACAGTAACACGAACATTTCCATACATTGCATAATAATGTTCTATACTTAGGTTTTGAATAATAAACAGTTTTTTGGCGTAAATGTGCTTACATTAATAACTTGCTTAATCTTGTTTTGAGTTGTTTTTGGGTGGAGTGCTACCAATCTAAACATCTAGATCAGATTCGTAGCAATATTCTAAGTAAACTTTATAACAAAACACTGAGTTAAACAGACTTTACTAAAGGGTTGTTTATAAAATTATGAATGTATTGGTTGTAGATGATGACAAACTGGACAGAATGCAGATAAAAAGGACGCTTTCCAGCAGTAACTTAGAAGTAAACATCACGGAAGCATTAACTGTCGATGAGGGACTGGCTGCATATTCAGAGGGAAACTTTGATGTGGTTCTATTAGATTATCGGATGCCACAAAGAGATGGTATCGAGATGATTGTCGAAATTCGAAACGAACCCAAAGAATCCAGCACCGCAATCGTTATGATGAGTTCTTCGGAAGATGAAGAGCTAGCGATAAACTGTATCAAAGCGGGAGCTCAAGACTTTTTGATCAAATCTGAAATCACTGAATCTCGACTTCGAAGAGCGATCCAACATGCCACTACTCGATTTGAGCTTGAGCAGCAATTATTTAAAACCTATCAAAAAGTTAAAGCGTTAGCTGAAACGGATACCCTGACTAATCTTCCTAATCGTTATTACTTCGATGAAACATTAAAACAAGCGATAGCAAATAATCAACGTAACAACCATAAGTTAGCGTTACTTTTAATCGACCTCGACAACTTTAAATTGGTTAACGACTCCTTTGGGCATGACGTCGGAGATCTTCTGCTTAAAAAAATCGTATCTCGAATTAAAGGGTGTTTAAGAGGAAGCGAGTTGTTTGCCCGATTGGGCGGTGACGAATTTGCCATTACGCTTAGTAGTTTGGAATATGCCGAACACGCAAATCTAGTGGCCAGAAGAATCATTACTCTGATGCAAAAACCAGTGGAAATTGTTTCTACCCCAATCAATGCAACATGTAGTATCGGGATCTCCCTGCATCCCGACAATGGCGTTACCAGTGAAGAGCTCTTTAAGTGCGCCGATATTGCTATGTATAAAGCGAAGAAACTTGGTCGGAATCAGGTTTGTTTCTTCGAAACTGAAATGCAGTATAAATTCCAAAATCGATTAAGAATTGAGTCGGAGTTGAGAACGGCAATAACGAATAACGAGCTCGAAGTTTATTACCAGCCAATAGTAAGACCTAAAAATGGAGAGTTAAAGGGATTCGAAGCCCTTATTCGCTGGAATATTGATGGAAAGATTAGAGCGCCAGATCAATTTATTCAGATTGCGGAAGAGTCCAACCAAATTAGTGATATAGGAGTTTGGATCATGGAAAGTGTCATTCACCAGTTAAGCCTATGGAACACAAACAGAGAAAAGCCGCTAAGAGCGGCGATAAATATTTCCTCATCGCAGCTTTATGACTTTGAGTTGGTCGATAAATTAAAGGAATTTGGCTCGCGTTATTCAGTTGATTTAAGTTTAATTGACATTGAGTTAACTGAAACGGTTCTTCTTGAAAATACCAAAGTTGTTAAAGAAGTAATTATAAAACTTACAGAACTAGGGTGTCGCATATCACTTGATGATTTTGGTACTGGTTTTTCGTCACTATCGCATCTTCGTCATTACCCTATCTCAACATTAAAAATTGATAGAAGTTTGATGCCAAAATCAATTGAAGACACAAAGAACAAAAACATCGTTGAAGGTGTCACATCTATGGCAAAAATACTTAAACTAGAGATTGTTGCAGAAGGTGTTGAAGAAGAGTCAAACATGCAACTTTGCGAAGAGCTAGGTATCGATTTTGTGCAAGGATATTTTATCTCGAAACCAATTCCTTCCTCAGAAGCAGAAAAGCTTTTCCTGTAATCTCCTTCATTAGCATTTAAATGGACCACAAAAATGACTGAAACTAAAGAAAACTTAAAAGGGTTGCATTGGTATCACTGGGTAATCGTTTTTAGCTCACTCGTTCTTACATTCATTGCTTGGTATATCTCACATTCGCAAGTTCAGGAAAAAGTTAAATTACAATTTGAATTTCAATCAGAGCAACTTCTAGCGCTTATTTCTGAACGAATGTCGAGATATGAAGACGCTCTTAGGGCCGGTGCCGCCGCGTATCACTCACAATCTCAAGGTATAGACGTAATCGAATGGAGGCGTTTTGCTAACATACTGCAACTAGAAACTACTTATCCTGGAATTAATGGAATTGGCATAATCTACTATGTACCGCCAAACAAACTCGATGCTTTCCTAAAAAACGAGCGAAGGCTTCGGCCAGACTTTAAGATAAAACCCAATCACGAGAATAACGAATTTTGGCCAATAACTTATGTAGAACCTGTCGAAATCAATAAGCAAGCCGTCGGCCTTGATATGGCATTTGAAACTAACCGATGGACAGCAGCTAAGCTTGCGCGTGATACCGGAGAAACCCAAATAACCGCGCCAATAATACTTGTCCAAGATTCACAGAAAACACCAGGCTTTTTGCAATATGTGCCAATTTATCGGGGTGATCCTGCCAGTTCTCTTGAAGAAAGAAGGAGTAATTTTGTTGGCCACGTATATGCGCCATTCATTATGTACAAATTAATTGCAGGCACTCTGGAGCAAAAGAACAGGCGGTTACTTTTTAGTGTCTTTGATGAAAATGTAGAGCTCTATAACGAACTTAAAGCTAACGTTAATGGCTTCGAAGAAAAGCCACAGTTCTCAAAAGTAGTCTCTTTAAGCATGTACGGTAGACCTTGGACATTTACTATCCAAACCGCGGCGTCATTTAGGAAAGAGACATCGACCAATCAACCTGTAGTAATTTTGATAGCCGGACTATCTATTGACTCAATGCTATTGGCGTTCTTTATTATGCTCTCAAAATCTCATAAACGCGCGTTAAACTTAGCCAATTTAATGACTGAAAAACATGCAATAAGTGAAGAGTTCTATAAGAATGTTATCGACTCTGCGCCTTGCGGTATTGCTATTGTTGATCAATTCGGCCAACTCACAGAAGTGAACCAACAAATGTCTGAGTTGTTTGGGTATAGCGAGGAAGAGCTGACTGAGATGAATGTAGATATGCTTGTTCCGCAAGAATTTAGAAATTCTCATGGAAAATATCGAACAGAATTTATGAAAAAACCAAAAGACAAACAAATGGGACATGGTAAAGAGATATTTTGCTTAAAAAAAGATGGTTCAACATTTCCTGCTGAAATTGGCCTTGCCAATTTTAAAATTCAAGACAGAACCAAAATTATCGCAACAATAACCAATATCTCTGCGTATATCGTGATAACAAATGAATTAAGGCGTAGTAATAAAGATTTAGATGACTTCGCATATGTTGCATCTCATGATCTTAAAGCACCATTAAGAGGAATAATTCAGTTGTCGTCTTGGATAGAAGAGGATATTCAAGAAAGCGCGAGCGAAGATACTAAAGAAAATTTATCGCTTCTGAAAAGTAGAACAAAGCGATTAGAAAAGTTATTGGATGATTTACTTATTTATTCGAGAATCGGTAGAAAACAAGGTGAAATTTGTTCCGTCGATCTAAACCTATTGCTCGACCAAATTTTTGAACTCATGAACCCAGAAGGTGAAATCAAGCTCGCTATTAACTCTACGTTACCAACTTTGACTACGCTAGTCACGCCCCTTGAAACCATTTTTAGAAACCTAATTGGAAATGCGATTAAGCATAACGATAAAGAGGATAGCGTAATTACAGTGGACTATAAAGAATTGCCAGATAAATACGCATTTGAAGTCTCAGATAATGGCCCTGGCATTTCTCCCAAACATCATGCTCAGATCTTTGAATTGTTTAAGACATTAAAACCTCGTGACGAAGTTGAAGGCAGCGGTATGGGACTGAGCATTGTCAAGAAAACTCTCGAATCCCTTAATCAAATGATTGAATTAAAATCTGATATAGGAAAGGGAACAACATTTATTTTTACTTGGCCTAAAGATATCAAGCCTAAGGATGACCTATGAATACGCAAAACTATCAAACCGCGAGTATTTTACTTGTAGAAGATGATGATGTTGATGCCAAAGGCATCGAGAGAGCTTTACGAAAACTCAAGATAGCAAATCCATTAATCCGGGCGCGGGACGGGATAGAAGCACTCGAACTCTTAGAGGATAAGGTAGTAGAAAAGCCCTATATAATTTTGCTAGACCTAAATATGCCCAGAATGAATGGCATTGAATTTTTAGAGTATGTCAGAAAACGCTCGTCTTTATCCACTAGTGTTATTTTTGTACTGACCACCAGCAAATCTGATGAAGATAAATATTTAGCATATAAGCAACATATTGCTGGCTATATTGTAAAAGAAAATCTAGACACTGGTTTTGATGCGCTCACCCAGCTGCTAGATCACTATTGGCGAATTGTTGAACTACCTCTCAAGTAACCTTGCTCGGAACAGTTAGAACATGATAAAAAAGACGTTTTATTTGCAAAACAACCCATTTTTGATGTTAATGCTTTGTATGGCTATGAAATTCTTTATCGCAATAGTGACCAGAATGTTGTGGATATTGTCGATGGAGACAATGCAACTTTAGAGCTACTTTCTAACTATTGTTGTGGAATTGTAAACGGTGTGAACCAGCCTTATGTAAAGATATTTGTTAATCTAACAAGAGCTCTCATTATGTCTGATATATTTATCCCCTTACAACCAGATAGAATTGTCATTGAGATCCTTGAAGATATTGATGTTGATCCAGAGCTACTAACTTTGTAGTCGGCCTCTTTTCTGGGATAGATCTTGTACTTCGAGCAGACAAGCATTGGTTGCTAGAACAGATCGGGCTTTCTAAAGAGATTAATGATGCAATCTTAAATCACTCTGGTCCAATGGGAAATATTCTAGATATTGCGGAAAAAATAGAATTTGGAACACTTGATATAAAAGAGGTTTATCAACAAGTGAAGCTTAATGATCATCAAGTAGAGGCATCAAGTTGGGTTGGAGAAATATTAAAAACAACTAAATAAGTGCTTAAGCTAATACGCAAGCAGCTTAATGGATTTGTTAGTAATAGCATCGCCACTTTAACTAAAATAATTTGAATCAAGCGGATTACTAAAAATCTGATGATAGGAAAATATTTTCCTAACTTCTATAACTAAGAAAATCGTTTCCAGCTAGCTCACTCTTAATAACAAAACTATTTCTTAGTTTGGTCTTTCAGTACGAATGATTGGTTCGCCTTTTTAACTTGTTGAAAAGACGCTAATAGCATTCAAATAATTTAGCTAGGCGTGGTTGACCGGACGCACACGATTTATCTTTTGTTTTAAGCAAAAGTCAACGTTAAATTACTTTATGAAATTCTCAATTTATCAATAAAGTTTTTAATTAATTTTTTGCAGGCGCAACGGCAGAAAATTCTTGTAGTAGTTTATCAATTTCTTTGGCAATTACCGGCTTGCTGTAATAGTAACCCTGCATGACATTGCACCCCAAATTAAGTAAAAAGTCTGAGTGTTCTTTGGTTTCTACACCCTCTGCTACCAGTTTAAGATCGAGACCTTTGGCCATTTGAATAATGGCAAAAATAATCGCCTGGTCCTTTTTATTTTCTAGAGTATTTTTAACAAAACTTTGGTCGATCTTTAATACATCGAAGGTAAAGTCTTTGATATACGCCAAGCTGGAATAACCTGTACCAAAATCATCCAACGCAACTTTAACGCCAAATTCTTGTAGTTTTAAAATTAACTTTCGAGCTTTTTCAGTGTCTTTGGCCAATACACTTTCGGTAATTTCCAGCTCGATTAAATGTGGTGATATTTTACTTTGTTCAATAATTTGGGTAACTGTATTAAAAAAGTCCTTGTGTTCAAACTGTACTAATGAAATGTTGACAGCAACGCCAATACCATGACCACTGGTTTCCCATTGATAAGCTTGTTCACAGGCCTGTTTTAATATTAACTCACCAAGAGGAATAATTAATCCCGTTTCTTCTGCCAATGGAATAAACTGAATCGGGTTGATTATTTTGTTATCTTGATTACGCCAGCGTACCAGCGCTTCTACGCCTATAATTCGATTGTGAATAACATCGATTTTCGGCTGATAGTGGACTTCAAATCCATGATTTTCACCCTGGTTAGCTACCGCATTTTCAAGATGTTTTTTAATCAGTAAGCGTGCTTCAATTTCTTTTGAATAAAACTGATAACGGTTGCGTCCATTACGTTTGGCAGTAAACATGGCAGCATCGGCATGTCGATAAAGTTCATCTAAGTCTAGACTATCATCGGGAGAAACTGCTGCGCCCAAGCTAATGGTCAGCTGAAACTGATGATTTTTGATCTCCCATTTTCTCGTAAAAACCTTAAATAGTCTGCTGGTAAATTGGGTAATTTCTATGTTGTTTTCAATATCGGATAATAGAATTATAAATTCATCTCCGCCGCGCCGGCAAAGTGTATCTTCCTGGCGTAATTCTTGCGTGATAACTTCGGCAATTTTTCTGAGTAGCAGGTCACCGCCGTCGTGATCGACGAGATCATTAATATTTTTAAAATCATCAATGTCAAACATTAACAGCGCAACTTTATGACCAGTACGCTTACCTTTTTGTAAAGCTTGTAGTGCTCTGTCTCTGAGTAGCAGTCGATTAGGTAAATTTGTAATCACATCATGTTGCGCAAGATGGGTCATTTTTAATGCCATTGCACGCGCTTCACTCACATCATGAAACACGATGATAGCGCCTGTTACTTCGTTTAAGTGATTGATAATCGGTGCGGCAGAATCTTCCAGTGCAATTTGGTTATTTTTGCTGCGACCTAAAACACAATTGACATCCATCCCAATGATGCGTTTTTCTTCGAGGGCAACGCGAATCGGATTGCGCAATTCGTGGCCGTTCTCACTGTCGAATAGTGGCATGACGATTTCAATGGGTTGTCCTTGTGCATTATCAGAAGTCCAGCCAGTCATATCTTCTGCAATAGGATTTAAAAAGGTAATTAAACCTTCAGTATCAGTGGCTATTACCGCATCACCAATGGAGTTTAGTGTGATTCTAATTCTTTCTTTTTCGTCAACTAGCGATTGTTCCGCAATTTTTCGGCGGGTAATATCGGTAATTAACATTAAGAAACCTTCTTCGGGCGAACTGGCAATTCGAGGGACCATCGTTACTTGTCCATAAATGGTGTTAGCTTCGTGACCAGAGCAGGGAATGTCTATTGTTGAATGCTTGCCTCTGAGTACCAGATTAATCAGCGGGCGCAAACTGTGGTAAACACTATTAGGGACGATATGTTGTAAATCTTTGCCTTGCATCTCACTCGACTTTAAGCCAAACCACGCGCCATGCTGATCATTACAAAAAATATTCGTTTCTGATTTATCCCAATAGGCAATGAAAGCAGGTAGGGTATTTACCAATAGTGATAAGTCGTTAGCTGATTGTAAAATTGCTTTTTTCTGTGTTTGCAGCGTGAGTTGTGTTTTGACCCTTGCTCGAGTTACCGATAAGTTGATAGGCTTTTGAATAAAATCAACACCACCTGATTCTAGTGCTTTTACCTCATGGGTATTTTGTTGATGACTGGTTACAAAAATGACGGCAGTGTCAGCAAGTTCTGGTATTGATTTGATTCTGGCAACCACTTCATAACCATTCATACCAGGCATTTCAATATCGAGCAGAATAATATCAGGATGATATTCCTGCGCTTTTTGGATGGCAGACTGGCCCTCTGTCGCGAAGTAAATATTGCCTAAATCCTTCACGGCTTCATTAAGTATACGAATATTTGAAGGTAAATCATCGACGATCAGAATAACAGATTTCGCTGCCGGTTGATTTATCATTGGTCCACTCAACATTTCAATCAATAAACATCTTGAATTATTGTGAACATATAATAACTATAGCTGAATAGAGTTGGTTTCGAGTGTGCTTATAGGTTTTTATGTGTATTTTTTGTTCGTTATATCTCGCTTTATAATATAATGAGTGAATCTTGTTTGCTATCCCTACAGTCACTTTAAATATTGTCTAAACTTTTAAAATTCCTAAGAAAACAATTGCATTGTTAATTGAAACTATCTGTCAATGACAACAGCCAAAATGACGATATGGACAAAATATGAATGTCTCCGGACGCTATTATTATTGGGTTTTGGTGCTGCTTATTTTATTAAGTATTGGAATTTATACTTCATATAATGCCACCCTGAATAGTGCACTGCTTGAAGCGCAAAACTCTCTGACGTTTGAGACGCGCTTCCGCAGCCGCATTATTGAAGCAAAGCTGCGAGAACTTCGCAGTAATATCTTATTTTTACAGAGTGTTCCTCCAATTCAGGGAATTATACGAGCCAGCAATAATCAAGGGGTTGATCCGCTTGATGGTAGCACCGGGCAAATCTGGAAAAAGCGCTTACAAAGTATTTTTACCAGTTACTTAAAAGCCCATTCAGATGCTTACCAAGTTCGTTTTGTCGGCATTGCCAATGATGGTAAAGAGTTGGTACGAGTTGATAAGTTAGATACAGGTATTGTCATTACGCCGGAATCTCGTTTGCAAAAGAAGTCAAGTCGAGATTATTTTAAACAGATTGTTGAAAGTTATGTTCAAGGAATTTATTTTTCTGATATTACTTTAAATCGTGAATACGGCCAAATTCAAGTTCCCTATAATCCGACACTGCGTGTGGCTTTAAAAGTATTTGATGAACAAGGTGAAGCTTTTGGGTTTGTCATCATTAATTATAATGTGGAGAATCTATTTAAAATCGCTGCGACAAATATACCTAATGAAGCTTTGTTTTTTATTTTAAATGATAGTGATCACTATCTCTATCATCCTGATCCACAGAAATCCTTTGCTTTCGAATTAAACCTAGATCAAGTTAAAAGCTGGTCAGAAGATTTTAGCGTTATAACAACTAACCGTGAAGGTCTGTTAAATAACTATCAATACCAAACAGAAGAGTTTCTTGCATTTGTTGATGATATAACACTTACCTTGGGTAGCAATAGTATTCAAACTGTTGTTATGCTACCTCAACAACGAATATTAGCTAATGCAAAAAATGCCGCTATTTATGCTTCATTAATTGTATCGGGCAGTTTTATTTTATTGGCTGTCTTTTATTTAATTTATCGCCACACGATTAGTCAGCGAGAACTACTAAATCTTGAAAAGGCGCGTAATCACTCAATTGTTGATAGCAGTCAAGATGCAATCATTGGAGAATCGGTAGAAGGCCGTATTACTGACTGGAATACGGGGGCAGCTTTATTATTTGGTTTTGCCAAAGATGAAGTGCTC
This sequence comes from Aliikangiella maris, assembly GCF_040719265.1. Lineage (NCBI taxonomy): Bacteria > Pseudomonadati > Pseudomonadota > Gammaproteobacteria > Oceanospirillales > Pleioneaceae > Aliikangiella > Aliikangiella maris. Next base: position 265,472 of record NZ_JBFDAH010000004.1, read on the forward strand.
GATCAATTTACCCGTGATGTAATACAAGGCGACCATGAATATGAAGACAGTGTTGTCAGGCAGCAATTATTAACGGGTAGTCTGGTTAAACCATTTGAGACTGAGCGAGTAACTAAAAGAGGAGAGAAGTTAACCGTTTCAATTTCTGCATCGCCTATTAAAGATGACACGGGCAAAATTGTTGGTATTTCGAAAATAATTAGAGATATTAGTGAACAAAAGAAAATTCAGTCTGAAATTCAAGAGCTTAATCGATCGCTTGAAAAACAAGTTGAAGATAGAGCGGAAAAAATAACTGAATATTTGGCAATGCAGTCGGCAATTTTTGATAATACCGATCATGCCATGATTGTCACTGACAATCTTGGAATTGTGACTCACTTTAATCCAGCTGCTGAAAAAATGTTGGGTTATGAGGCCGAGCAAATAGTGGGCAAAGTCAATCCTACTTTATGGCATCAACAAAGCGAATTAATTAATCGAGCCAAGTCGCTTTCAAATGAGTTAGCAATGGTGGTAGAGCCAGATTTCGATGCGTGTGTGATTAAATCAAAACTCAAGTTAAAGAATGAATTTGAATGGAATTTTATAAATGCCAAAGATATGCCTGTACCGGTGTATCAGTCTGTTACCGCCTTAATGGATGATAATGAAAATATTACCGGCTATATTTTTCTGGCTAAGGATATTTCTGAAATTGTCGAAAATAGACTAGCTCTAGAAACGCTGAAAGACCAGTTAACCAAGGCTGCCGAAGTCGCTCAGCTTGGAATTTGGAGCTGGAATATAGAAACAAACACGCTAGTTTGGAACAAGCAGATGTTTGAAATTTACGGGTTGGATGAAAAAGAAATAGGTGATTCATTACGCTATGAGCATTGGTATAATGCACTAGTTGAAGAGCAAAAGGAAAAAATGGTGGCAGAGTTAAAACAGGCGGTTGAAAATGATACGCCTTTTGAACAAGTTTTTCGAATTCAAAAGCCGGACGGTAGCGTACGACATATTCAAGCTTCAGCAATTATTGAGCGTAATTTACAAGGTAAAGCGTTATTGGCAATTGGCGTCAATTGGGATATTACTGACCAGGTTAATTATGAAGAAAATCTGCAAGCATCAAAAAAAGCGGCTGATTTAGCCAGTAAAACCAAGTCCGAATTTGTAGCCAATATGAGTCATGAAATTCGTACGCCGATGAATGCAATAATTGGTTTATTACAATTATTACGCTCGACTGAACTTGATGCTAGACAAATGGATTTTGTGGTCAAATCAAATGCTGCTGCGCAATCATTATTGAGAATTTTAAATGATATTTTAGATTTTTCAAAAGTTGAAGCTGGCAAGCTTGAGTTGGACCCTCATCCTTTTTGTGTTAGTGATTTGATTGATAATGTTTGTTCAGTACTCACCTCAAATATAGGTGACAGCGAGATAGAGTTGATTATTAATCTTGATCCAAACTTTCCTGATTATATCACACTTGACTCACTGCGTTTACAACAGGTGATTATTAACCTGGCAAGTAATGCCATTAAATTTACTAAGGTGGGTTTTGTCGAAGTTAAGCTGTTTTATAAAAAAATTCGTAATACCCACTGGTTGTGCTGCGATGTAAGAGATACTGGAATTGGGATTGATAAAGAAAAAATAGAAAAGATATTTGAAGAATTTAGCCAAGCCGAAACCTCGACTGAAAGACAATATGGTGGCACAGGATTAGGTCTTGCCATATCGAGAAAGTTAATTAGTTTGATGGGGGGCGAAATATCGGTAGTGAGTGAGTTGAATAAAGGAAGTACTTTTTCTTTTAAAGTACCTTTTAAAGTTGCCAGCTTGAGCAATAACGCAAAAGTTGCAGAAGCACTCAAAACCTTAAATGTTTTGGTTGTTGATGATCGTGAGGAAGCACTTGAAGCCAATAGTCATGTTGTAGAAACACTTGGGTGGAGTGTCACAAAAGCAGGGGATGGTAGTAAAGCACTTGACTGCGTAAAGTTAAGTGCCACAACCAAGCCGTTTGATTTAATTTTAATGGATTGGGATATGCCGGTGCTAAATGGTTGGGATACCAGTCTTAAAATAAAAGATATTGAAGATGTTAATGCGCCCAATCGCATTTTGATCGTTACTGCTTATGGTAAAGATTTAGACTTGCCTGATTATCATAATGGCGCAAAAGTTATTGAAGGAATCATTGAAAAACCGATTACACCCTCGGTATTGTTGAACAGGGCTTCTGAAATATTCTCGCGTGATGGTTCGAATGATAGTGAAAAAATGCCAAAAGCGCCGGTTAAATCGACGATTAAGCGTTTAAATGGCATTAATATTTTATTGGTCGAAGATAACGCGACCAACCGATTGGTTGCGCGCGAGATTTTGAAAGATGAGGGTGCTAATATTTTTGAAGCTGAAGATGGCTACAAAGCGATATCAATATTGCGTCATCCCCCCATAGATTTTGACGTGGTATTGATGGATATTCAAATGCCGGGTATCGATGGCTATCAAACAACTAAGCGAATCCGTGACGAATTAAATTTAACTGAGCTACCCATTCTGGCAATGACTGCAAATGTATTACCTTCAGATAAATTGGCTGCAATTGAATCGGGAATGAACGCGCATATTTCGAAACCTTTTCATTTGGATGAGCTAGTTGGTAGTATTTGTCGTCAAACTTTTAATCGTCACGTGGTTAATGATGAATTAGATGAAGGCAACGGTGAAGGCAATAGTGAAGGCGAACATAAGCTCGAAGCTGATGATAAAAATATAAGTGAATTAACCGAAATACCTAATGATGATCATACGCTCAAACAATCCGAAAAAACCTTGAATAACGATAAGCTCAATGATGTACTGGTTGATGTGCATTCTGCTTTGGAAAGAATAGATAATAATAAAAAAGTATACTTGAGTGCGCTGGATATGTTTTTTGTTGACTCACCTGAACTGATTCAAAAGGTGACTGATAAGTGGCCAGCAGATCTTGAAGATGCGACAATCGCTGTTCATTCATTAAAAGGATTATCTGCCACATTAGGGGCTTATAAGTTATCGTCACATTGCTTTGAAATAGAGCAATTATTGAATATGAATAATAGTGAAGTGCAATACTCTGCTTCTACCAATCAACCGCAGCACAATGTGCAATCTGATGCTTCGGCTGTACCTTTAATGGGTCAAATGGTTCCTGATGAAAAACTTAAAGCAGATTATGTTGATAAAGTACAAAATATGAAACTGATTTATGCAGATTCACTGAGTATGTTGCATAAAGAGCGTCGACAGTTAGAGCAAAGGGAAGCGGAAGATGATACCATCCACATTGATCCGCAAGCTTTGCAAAAAGATATTCAGCATTTGTACGAACTGTTAAAAGCTTCCAATATGGAAGCGATTAATGTCTATCGGCGAATTAAGCATTGTCATAATGCAAATATTCGCCAGGTATTAGAAGATATTGAGCTAAAAGTCAGCGCTCTGGACTTTGAATTAGCGGCAAAAGAATTGGAGCCTTTGTTAGCGCGAGATAATTAAACTGGGATTGTGATCCTGTACTGTAATTAAACTCGGTAAAATTATTTTACTTCTTTGATCAAAATATCCGTATTGATTTCCAGTTTTTTTTGAACATTGAAGTTGGGCTCGTCAAACAAGGTATCGGCTTCGTGCTTAATTGTGGAGTTTTTATCCAGCTCTTTAAATGGAAATAAACTACTATCAAGTAAGTGAGATGGGGTGACATGGTTAATTGCTCTGAATATATTTTCAAGACGTCCCGGAAATTGGTTTCCCCAGGCTTGTAACATCTGTTTGATTTGTTTACGTTGCAGATTTTCTTGTGAACCACAGAGATTACAAGGAATGATTGGAAACTGCTTTAACTTAGAAAATTTGGCAATATCGGCTTCTTTACAATAAGCCAATGGTCGAATGACAACATTTCGGCCATCATCACTAAGTAGTTTTGGGGGCATGGATTTCATTTTGCCGCCAAAAAACATATTTAAAAATAATGTTTCGATAATATCATCGCGGTGATGCCCTAATGCTATTTTAGTAATGCCATTATTGTGTGCCCATGAATAAATAATACCTCTACGCAATCTGGAGCATAGTGAGCAGGTGGTTTTACCCTCAGGGATTTTTTCTTTAACAATGCTATAGGTATCTTCTTCGATAATATGAAAGGGAATATCGATGCCTGATAAATAAGTGGGCAAAACTTCTTCGGGAAATCCTGGTTGTTTTTGATCCAGATTGACTGCGATTAGCTCAAATTGAATTGGCGCACTTTGTTGCAAGTTACGCAATATCTCTAACATGGTGTAGCTGTCTTTACCACCAGATAAACAAACCATTATTTTATCGCCGTCTTCGATCATTTTGAAATCATCAATGGCTTTGCCGACATTACGGCGTAAACGTTTTTGCAGCTTGTTTAGTTCGATCTTTAGTTTTGGGTCGAGTTGCTCGTTGGCTAATGACTGGTCTGTATGCATGGCGGCTGGTTAAAGTTCACATTTGTTTATTGGCGGGCAATTATACAGAACACAAATCAATGGGGTAAACCCTTTGTTCAATTTGTATCAGACATTACCCAGTAAGTTACCGAGTGATTTAACTCAAGGTAGATTGTAGGTGCTTGACCAGGCTTTTCAGAGTTTAGCCATAAAGTAAAATAATCAGAAAAAACCGTGATTAAAGCAAAGGGATTTGGCTCAAAATGAAAGTGCAGGGAGCGCGAGGTTGCCAGAAAATAAGATTTTTGCATGAATACAAAATAACGATAAAAAGTTAATTTCACAGCGTTAGGGGCGGTTTACCACTAGGTTTATTAATATTGCCCTATGATCAGTAAGTGAACAGTAAATGATCAGCCAATGATCAATTGAACTCTCTGACAAATTGGTTTGTTGGCTTTAGTGTCGATTGAGAATAAATGACAACGGGTAATTGCTGGCGTATCGCTTGTCTCTGACAAAGCAACATGATAAAACTAATCGATTGAATAATAAGATAAAAATACAATATGCTCAACAAGCTCTGGTTTGGATTTTTCTTTATAGCGTTTATCTCCGCGTTGTTTTCTTTTCTTGTATTAGCTGATTATTCGGTATTTGACAGGATAATTGAAAGCATCTTTAACATGGCTAAGCTAAGTGCCGAAATCGCTATCGGTTTAATCGGTGTTTTGGCATTTTGGTGTGGTATTTTAAAGCTGGCTGAGCAGTCAGGCATAGCCAACTGGCTGGCAAGAGGGCTTGCGCCTTTATTTACGCATTTGATGCCAGATGTGCCGCGCGGCCATCCCGCTCTGGGCTATGTCAGTATGAATATGGCGTCAAATATGTTGGGGCTCGATAATGCGGCAACGCCTATGGGTATTAAAGCCATGCAGAGTCTCCAGTTGCTCAATCCAGTTAAAGAAACCGCGACGAATCCACAAATTCTCTTTTTGGTATTAAATACTTCATCCGTCACTATATTTCCTATAACAATCATTATGTATCGTTTACAACAAGGTGCACTGCATCCTGGTGAAGTGTTCTTACCAATTTTGTTGGCTACTTTGGGGTCAACCTTAGCGGGGCTTATCAGTGTTGCTTTAATCCAGAAAATCAATCTGTTTCATCGTACTGTAATGGCTTATTTACTGGGTATAGGAGGGTTGGTTGGTGCATTAGTTTTGTGGATGTTGAGTATTCCCGATGAACAAATGGCAATAGCTTCTTCAACCTTGGGTAATGGACTTTTATTCACCACTATTTTTACGATTTTGAGTATCGCTTTTTATAAAAAAATTGCGATTTACGAACAGTTTGTTGCGGGAGCGAAAGAAGGGTTTGAGTTGGCGGTTAAAATTATTCCGTATTTGGTGGCCATGCTCGTTGCTATTGGTGTGATGCGCGCTTCTGGTGTTTTAAACCAAATTGTATCTTTAATTGAGTGGGTAATAAGTTGGTTAGGATTTGATGTCGCTTTTGTTGCCGCATTGCCGACTGCAATGATTAAACCGTTTAGCGGAAGCGGGGCCAGAGCCATGATGGTAGAGACGATGACAACACATGGTGTCGACTCATTTGCTGCAAAGGTTGCGGCAGTTATGCAAGGTAGTACTGAGACGACATTTTATGTATTGACTGTCTATTTTGGTGCTGTCGGTGTGAGCCGAGTTCGACACGCAATTGGTTGTGGATTGATAGCTGATTTAACTGGTGTCGTTGCAGCAATAGTTGTTAGCTATTGGTTTTTTAATTTTTAAAGGGCCGATAAATTATCATTTTTAAGGTTTGATTTAGCAGTAATTGCTAATGTAAGTAGGCACTAGACATTGCATCCCTTAAAAATAAAGATTGTGACATATTTCCTGTCATATAGTTGTCATGCGTATCTATGTAACGGTGTTTTGTCAATAAAAATCCACAGAAAAAAAATTTTGCTTTTAGTTTCGCCCTGCACAAAAGATTTGACCGTCGATATCTCAGCAATCTACTTAAAAATATGTGTAACCTATTGATTTATATAGAATATATAGGTCGTGTGCAAAATGTGACCAATTTGTTAAACCGTTAGTAATAATGCGGCTTGGAAGGACTTTTGAAATTCTTTTCCCCAAAGTTATCCACAGAAATTGTGGAATACTCAAATTGGTGAAAAAGCAATCTCGATTGATTATAAAATGACAAAAATCTCGTATAAAAAAGCAAATTTATGGTCCATTAAATGGATTATGACAATTTTGTTGCAGCCGAAATGGTATATGACTTACCTTGCTTGATCTTTTCATAGTTACCAAAAATTTCATTGAAGGTTCTTTTACAAAATTGACGGAGTCCATTAATGGTGACTACAACAAATTTTCCGCCTGGCTTAAGGTGATGCAAACTGTCATATAAAAAGAGATATAACATCTCATTACCAACTTTAGCTGGGATATTAGAGACAATTAAATCGAATTTTTCATCCTTTAACGTTGACAGACCATTGCTTAATTTGGCTTCTGCATTGGTGAGTTGATTCAGTGTAATATTGCGTTGTGCATGTTCAACAGCAACGAAATCTTTGTCGAGTAGTATCGTTCGACCTTGCGGTGCATTTTTAGCCATCCAAATGCCGATTGGTCCATATCCGCACCCCAGATCAAGGCAATCAAAGTGAGGTTCTAATGATAAATGATGAATTAATAAACGTGTCCCTTCATCAATTTCTTTAGGAGAAAAAACGCCAAAACTGGTTTCAAACTTTAGATTTTGACCATCTAACTCGGCTTGAACGGTTAAGGGTTGGCGTATTTTTACTGCTTCTGGATGTTGAGAAGGACACATATTTGTTAGCTTGTTTAATGATGCTTTAAATTAGCCCGCTATTATATGATAAAATGCGCCGATTCAAAGTCACATTTTGCTTAAACATTATGTCAATCGTGTTTAAGTAATGAATTAAAGCCGAATTGTTGCTGAGGTATGAATGAGCAAAGCACCTGTTTATAGGGTTGTATTTATAAATAATGGTAAAACCTATGAGATATATGCATCAAATGTCAGTCAAGGTGCACTTTATGGTTTTGTTGAGATTCGCGGCATGTTGTTTGATGAGCGAACCAGTCTGGTAGTTGATCCCGGAGAAGAAAAGCTCAAAGCGGAATTTGAAGGCGTTATGGCAACTCATGTGCCAGTACATGCAATTATCAGGATTGATCAGGTTGAAAAGCGAGGCGTGGCGAAAATAGGGGATGCTAAAGGCAATGTTGTTACACCGTTTCCGCTACCTAAGCCGGATAATTCAAAAAGTTGAGTTATTCAATGAACGACATAAAAGTGTTGGTAAAATAATCGTCTAAAAATTAGCAAATCTTGTTAAACGAGTCTAATTATGAGTTCAGAAATTCCACTGGGTAAATTCACCGATTATCAATCACCCTATTCGAAAGAGTTACTCTATGCAATTGAGCGATCTCCCAAAAGAATGGAGTTACCACACGGTGAAATGCCTTATATTAAAGGTGAAATCTGGGGTGAAGATATTTGGAATGCTTATGAAATAAGCTGGCTCAATCCGCAAGGTTTACCGCAAGTGGCAGTTGCAGAGTTCAGATTTGCAGCTAATAGCCCGATTATTGTTGAGTCAAAGTCCTTAAAGTTGTACTTAAATTCGCTGAATCAAATGCACTTTCCGACTGTCGAAGCGTTGGCACAACTGATCGAGCAGGATTTACAGAGTGTCACGCAAGTGAAAGTTAAGGTTATTATTAAATCACTGAATACATCCGATCTTCAGGTGAACCAAATGGAAGGTGTGCTATTAGATGATCAACAAGTTTCGATTGATAGTTACCAATATTCACCACAACTTTTACAATTATCGTCTGCCGACAAAGATGACCCCCTCTCTCTGATTAAAGAAACGTTAGTTAGTCATTTGCTGCGAAGTAACTGTTTGATCACTAACCAGCCTGACTGGGCATCAATTCAAATCTCATACACAGGTCAGCCAATTTGTCATCAAGCTTTGTTGGCTTATTTGGTTTCTTTTCGTCACCACAATGAGTTTCATGAGCAGTGCGTTGAGCGAATATTTAGTGACATTATGCAATTTTGTAGGCCACAAAAATTAACGGTGTATGCGCGCTATACACGACGTGGTGGTTTAGATATTAATCCCTGGCGCAGTAACTTTGAAAACCAAATGCCAAATATTCGATTGATACGCCAGTAGATAAGCAGCTAAATGACAGCCATCCGGTAATAGTTGAAATCGACATGAGTATAAATTGTCAGGCAAACAGTTACTGAGTGACAGACTGTCTTTTAAGCCACCAAGTTAATAAAAGACTTGTTGCCTATTAGATTGTTATATTGGAGGTTTATATATTATTTGCCGCCAGTTTGACAAAATCTCGTGAAGTCACAATACCAACCAGTTTTTCATTTTCTAAAATTGCAACACAGCCATTTCTTTGGTGTAACAGCAGATCTGCAACCTGATATACCGGCGTGTCAGCTTGGGCGATATCAGGTTGGGTATTCATAATTGAGGCAATATCGATTGATTTTTCTCGGTGTACTAATTGCTCAAAACCATGTTGACTGACAATACTGATGGCATTAGCCAGTACTGCCTTCTGTCCTAAAATTCCAATGAGTTTACCGGTTTCGGCATCTTTTATTGGAATGTGGCGTATTTTCTTTTCGGCCATGAGCATTCTGGCGCGATTGACATTGGCTTGTTGTGACAAAAAGAATGGAGCTTTTGTCATTATTTCACGAATTTCTGGCATTTCAATACGGCCTTGATTATTTTACTTAAGTATAGTCAATATCAACAAAAAAACCGGCAAGTGCCGGTTTTTTATAATTTCTGAAAAGTCTTTTTTAAGCGACGTTAGACGCGGTTTCCAACTCTTCTTTTACTGTAGGTTTTTCTTTATAACTCTCAGCACCATGCATCCAGTCAACCAAAATACCAGAAAGTGGCCATAGTAGTAAGGCAAAGCCCAGGTTAGTTGCTGCGATACCACCGAAGATTGCCAACTCACCTAGAGTCGATGCGTAAGCACCAATGTAACCGGCAATAAGGTTAGCAAAGAAGTTAATCAAGAACCAAACACCCATCATTAAACTGGCTAAACGCAGCGGGGCAAGTTTGGTAACCAATGACAAGCCGACAGGAGAAATACACAATTCACCCATAGTGTGGAACATATAAGCTAATACTAACCACCACATTGAAGCTAAGCCATTTGCTTGTTGGTCATAAACCGCAGCAACCATGAACATAAAACCAATTGAGGTGAGAATAAGACCAAACATCATCTTGATGGGGGTGTTAGGATTTCTGGCGCCCAATTTTACCCACATGGCTGCAAAAATAGGGGCGAGTAATACAATGTAAAGCGGATTAAGTACTTGGAACCAACCTGTAGGGACTTCAAAAGATAAAAAGTCGATCATTCGATCAGTTTTGTCGTTGGCGTAAATTGTCATCAAACCGCCAGCTTGCTCAAATGAGGCCCAGAATAATACTACAAAAACAAACAGTACCCAGATTACGCGTAGTCTGTCGCGCTCTTCTTTGCTTAATGGTTTCTTTTCACCAGCAGATTGTTGGAGAGATATTTTGGCCGCAGGCTCAATACCCAGATTACCTAAATAACGAGGTGCGAGGAAAACTTGGATGACCACTGATAACGCCATACCAACACCGGCAGCAATGTAACCAAATTTCCAGCCGAAAGAAGGACTTTCACCTAAAGTAGAACAAACTAATGGTGCAATCATTGCGCCAACGTTGATTCCCATATAAAAGATTGTAAATGCGCCATCACGACGATTATCGCCTTCTTTATAGAGGTCACCCACCATGGTTGAAATGTTCGGTTTAAAGAAGCCATTACCGACAATCAGGATGGCTAATCCAACATAAAATAGATCGATGTTACCTGGAACAGCCGCGGCCAGCGTAAACTGTGCTAGCGCCATTAATATACCACCGATAATAATCGATTTACGCTGCCCCAAATAATTATCGGCTAACCAGCCACCAAAAAGTGGAGTTAAATAAACCAGTCCCGTATACCAACCATAAAGTTTGAGTGCTTCTGCGTTTGTCCATCCAAAACCGGGATTATTCGCTTCAGTACCTGCGACCATGGTTAAAACGAGGATCGCACGCATACCATAGTAGCTGAAACGTTCCCACATTTCGGTGGTAAATAACAGGAAAAGACCTTTCGGGTGACCGAGGAATTCTCCCTTTGGAACATTGATTGACATTAAAAAACTCCTATCTAATTTTTATGATGTACTGCTTGTATTGTTGTATTTATCACTGTTAAGCAGCATTGTGATTGCCCTTAAAGCAGCTGTTATACCCTGAATTCTATATGTATGACAAGTTAAGATTTAGTGAAGAATTACTCTTTACAAGTATAACTTATTGAATAATAAGGAAAATAAATCCCGCCTTAGTTAGAGAAATATGTTATAACAATATGAAGACTGAACAGATTGTAATAAGTTTGGGTTATATGAGGTGTCGATAAGATGAGCAGTGAGCTTTTATTTTAAACAGTAATACCCCTTACGGATTTCGCTGTCTTGGTTAGTTTAAAAGTGGAATAAATGAGTATCAAGCAGTGTTTTTCCTCAGTCGTTTGGTGGTTGAATTTTTATCGTTAATAACAGGGTTTGCTGCCCATTTCCGTATCGACTTGCCAACTGATCTCCATTTAATCGAAAGCCATTTCAATGATATAAACGTGCTTTATATAAATTCCGAATAATAAAAAAATCTCTTATAAAATTAATTTGCTTATTGAAATATGCGTAAAATTATGTATTTGGCGTTAAAGATTATTCTGTACTACCTTAATTAAAAAGTGTCAGTGTTTATTTTCAGTTGTTCGATCAAACACCATTAAAAGAGAAGGCTGTGTATTTAAATTTGTCATTACGTCAAAAAGTACTTGTTTGGGTTTGTGGTTCAATATCTGTTTTGCTTTCAATTGCAGCGTTTTTTCATGTTGATAGTAATAGTCGATTAACACGTGAAAAAGTCGAAGAAGAAATGCAAGCGATAGTCGCTTTGCAGGCAAAAGATATCTTTACATTTTTTAACCAACGAGCGCAAATTCCGGTTCATGTTTTTTCTAATCCCATGCTGCAAAGCTGGTTTAAGGCACATGCTAACCGGGGACAGCGTGGGCTCGACTTGTCAAATGATGAGACTTACCAACAAATTGATACCTTATTCAAGCGAACTACCGCAGCTGATCCCAATGTAAAATCGGTGTTTTTTGCGGTTAACAAAACGTTCGAATATTTTGAGCCAGGAAAAATTCATGGTGCACCAGAAGATGATAGAGATATTGGTGTACTCGAAAAAGACTACTATGCCAATAAAAGGGATTGGTGGCATACCGCAATTAAAAACGATCACTTGTTTATAACTGATGTTGAGATGGATTTAATTGATGGTAGCTACGCAACAACGTTGCAAACAACCGTGTATGCGGGTGATGGTGAACTTATCGGTGTTGGTGGTGTTGATATTCTAGTCACTTCTATTGCTCAAAAGGTTGAGAAAATGAAGTTTAAAAATGAGGGACATGCATTTTTAACCAATGCCAATGGCAACATTATTTATTTTCCGCAGCACCTGGCTAAGGAAGTGGCAACTAACCAAAACATAACCGAATTAGACAAAGTAGCAAACACGACTGGGTTTACTCATTTAACACGACTGTTTCAGTCCGGTGATTCGGGGCTGGTTGATGTCACATTGAGAGGTAAAGATTATAAATTAACCTATGTGCCCATTCAGTCAGACGATATTCAAATGGATTGGCGACTTGGCATCTTAGTGCCTTTAGCTTTTATTGAAGAACCTATTCAAAACGTGACTATCACCACGGCGATACAAACTGCTGTAATCATTTTGATCATCTCAGGATTCGCTTATTTTAGTGTAAACAGTATTGTATCGCCCATGCACCGGATAGTAGCTGACTTATCTAAAGTGTCAAAAGGTGATGGCGATTTAACAATTCGTCTTGAAACCAATGACAAAAATGAAATTGGTAAACTGGTCGCAGGACTCAATCAGTTTATCGGTGATTTTCAACGTATAATTGTGCGAACATCCGATACAACCTTGGCAGTAGTTAATGCGGCAGAGCGGGTACAAAGGGTGTCTCAAGAGACCAGTTCAGAAGTTGACCAGGAAAAGCATAATATCGACACTATTTCATCATCTGTTATTTCAATGATGGATGCCGTGAATGAAATTTCAAAAAATGCCGAACAAACTAAAGCCGTTGCTGAAAATGCAGACAGTCAGGCTAGAGAAGGGCGTCGTTTAGTAGATGCTGCAATGAGCGTAATTAATAATCTGTCTGATAATGTCAATGTTACTGCGGAAGCTGTTAATGAACTGGGTGAAGAAGCCGATAATATTGGCGCTGTTGTCGATGTCATTAAAAGCATTGCTGACCAAACCAATCTATTAGCATTAAATGCCGCGATTGAAGCCGCACGTGCTGGTGATCAAGGGCGCGGGTTTGCGGTTGTCGCAGATGAAGTCCGAACACTTGCCAGCCGTACTCAAGAGTCAACCGATGATATTCAGGCAATGATTGAAAAATTGCAAAAGCGTTCTAAATCAATGGAAGAAGAAATGAACAAAGCGTTGGAGCGAACCGAGGAAAGTGTTAATACAACTCGTTCAGTCAGAGATTCGTTTCACGGTATTACCGATTCTATTTCTCAAGTACAGGATATGAGCAACCTGATTGCCAGCATGACTTCGAGGCAGATTCAGGTGGCTGATGATATTAATCAAAATATTTTATTAGTCACTGAGTTGCTGAATCGAACAGCAAACAATAGTGCGATATTGGATAAAGATAGCCGAGAATTAAAGGGAATCTCTCAAAAACTTTATGAAAATATAAAATCTATCAAAGTCTAGCTTTAATTAATATTCTCAATAATCAATTCAATAATTTTATCCCTCGTATTTTAGCCAGATAAATGGCTTATATCGAAACACTTAAATAAGTTACAATACGCGCTATTTTTTCTGTCAGGAAACTTTGAATCATGAGTTTTTTAGCGTGTCGCGTTTATCGGGATGGCCATGAGGTTAGTCATCGACTGGAAATGATTTCAGTAACAGATCTTAGTCCAGGTGAAGTTATTGTTAATGTCTGTTATTCAGGAATTAACTACAAAGATGCGTTGGCGGCTACAGGTCGTGGCCAAATTCTCAAAAAGTTTCCATTAAATGCTGGAATTGACTTAGCCGGTGAGGTTGAAGAGTCGAGCGACCCTCGTTTTAAACCCGGTGACAAAATTATAGTTAATGGATGCGGATTAGGGGAAATTCATGATGGCGGACTGGCACAAAAAGCCAGAGTGCCAGCCGATTGGGTTATGCCTTTACCTGAGGGTATGACCATGCGTGAATCGATGATATTAGGCACCGCCGGTTTTACCGCAGCGCTCGCGCTTCACCGTATGTTACATAATGGACAAACGCCCGACAAAGGTCCCGTTGCCGTTACGGGTGCATCTGGCGGGGTTGGCAGTTTTGCAGTAAACATGCTATCGAATCTTGGTTTTGAGGTTGTCGCTATTAGTGGTCGAGAAGCGCATTATGATTATTTAAAAGAACTGGGTGCGACACACGTTAGTTCGGTTGACGATCTTGAGTTAGGTACAAAACCACTCGAGCGGGCACGTTTTGGTGGCGTAGTTGATAATATTGGTGGTGAAACTCTGGCAAAATTAATGGCGCATACTCAGCTTTGGGGAAATGTAGCCTGCATAGGGTTAGCCGATAATCATCAACTATCGACAACTGTTTTCCCATTGATTTTACGTGGTGTCAGTTTGCTGGGCGTCAGTTCAACCAATTGTCCAATGCCGTTGCGTACTAAAATATGGCAACAAATGGGTAAAGAGCTAAAGCCAAATCGATTTAGTCTTATTTTATCTCATGAAGCAAAACTAAAAGATGTATCGATTTTATTTGATGACTTGTTAAACCGCAAAAGGTTTGGTCGCATTTTAATTGATTGCCGCGCCTGATGTTATCTTATGCTGTTAAACAGAGACACTGAGTATTCATTTTTAATAGGTTATTAAATAAAATTTTGAAAAATCAATTAGTCAAAATTGTTGAAAAACTACAGTCAAAACCTAAATGGTTAAGACATCGATTACTAAATATCGCACTTGGTTCGACCATCCGTTTTATGGGAACCGCAAGAATAAAGTGCGAAGCTTTAACTCAACAACACGCAATTTTCTATTTAAAAAATCATAAAAAAATCAGAAATCATGCAGGTATGATTCATCCTGCAGCGCTTACATTACTAGCGCAGACAGCGAGTGAATTATTGATAGGGATGAATATCCCCGACGATAAAACGCCGCAGCTAAAACAAGTAAAAATGGCATTTGAAATGTTAACCAAAAATCAAGTTACTGCTCGAGCGAAGATTTCCGCAGCGCAAGCAGAGCAACTTGTTTGTGATGAGCAAGGGGTGATTGAAATTTGCGTTGAACTGATTGATGAAAAGGAACAAATGCCTGCTAACTGCTGGATAACGTGGGCCTGGAAAACCAGAAATTAATGATTTTTTATGCCTGTAAAACGTATGTTGAAATGAACAAATAATAAATGAACAAATAGAAGTATCGAGACTTTTAATGCAAGTATATTTAACATCTTTAGGTTGTCGATTAAACGAAGCTGAATTACAAATGTGGGCCGGCGAGTTTCAGCGTGAAGGAATGCTATTAACTCAGCGAATAGAAAATGCCAGCTTAATGGTGATCAATACGTGTGCGGTGACGCAAGAGGCGGCCCGAAAATCACGCCAAACCATTCGTAAACTGCATCGAAAAAATCCAACAGCAAAGCTGGTTGTAACGGGATGTTATGCATCTTTAGAAAAAGAAGAGGCAGAAACTTTGCTGGGAGTTGATTTAGTCGTCAGTAATGCCCAAAAATCTCAGTTGCCACAATTAGCTAAAGAAGTTACCGAATGGCAATCAATGCCATATGCGGCTACAGAGCCAGAAGAAGCGCCGTTATTTACACGCAATCGTGAGCGGGCATTTATAAAAATTCAGGATGGTTGTCGTTATCGTTGTACTTATTGTATCGTTACTGTTGCGCGAGGTGAGGAGGTCAGCCGAACCATCGATGAGTTAATTCATGAAATTTTAGAACTACAAGCAGAAGGTATTAAGGAAATCGTGTTAACCGGCGTACATGTTGGTGGATATGGTTCAGATTTAGACGTGTCTTTATATGATCTGGTGGTGAGTATATTGCAGCGCACGAGTATACCGCGAATTCGTTTTGCATCAGTAGAGCCTTGGGATTTGCACGACAATTTTTTCGACCTGTTTAAGGATCCCCGGTTGATGCCGCATATGCATCTACCAATTCAAAGTGGTAGTAATAAAATACTGCGAAAAATGTCGCGCCGTTGTAAAACCGAAACCTTTTTGGCACTAATTGACAAAGCTCGAAGTGTCATTCCAGATTTTAACATCACAACCGATATTATTGTTGGATTTCCGGGTGAAAATGATGAAGATTTTCAGCTTTCTATCGATATTATTGCGCAAGCAAAGTTTGGACATGTACATATTTTTTCTTATTCAAATCGTGAAGGTACCAAAGCTGCCGGACTACCTGAACAAGTCGCTGCTGAAATGAAAAAGCAAAGAAGTCGTGAATTACATCAGGTTGCAGAAAAGTATAAAAGAGAAACTTTATCGACAATGCTAGGTAAACAACAACGTATTTTGTGGGAAGGTCATGCGCTACAAACCACTGATGGACAATTTCGGTATTTTGGATATACCGAGAATTATCATAAGGCTTACATTGAGCTAGGCGAAAGCATGAATATTTCTAATCAAGTCACCTTGTGTGAAATTATTGCTGTTGATGAGAGCGGTGCAACACTAGTCGCAAAACCAATTGAAACGCTGCAAGCGAATGCTGACTCGAATTTACAATTAAATATTAAGCAAATTGTTTGATATCAGGGTAATTAAATAATAAAGCAACTAAAAATTTTATAAGATAGCAAGAATGAATTTTCATTTAATGAATCTTCATTCTAAAATTTTTTCATCCGGCGTAAAAATAATAACAAGTTCACATTTTGAGTGATTTCTTTCAATTCCCGTTCAATTCATAGACTGTTAATTGTTTTATTTTGTCTTTCCGTTAGAATGCTTAGCCGCTTATTTGGGAGAAGTGGAGTGAAATTTTGCAATTTAGAAAAGACATTAACGCATTAAGAGCCGTTGCAGTAATTGCTGTGGTGCTATTTCATTTTAACCCTGCTTGGATGCCGGGTGGTTTTGCCGGCGTTGATGTTTTTTTTGTGATTTCGGGTTTCTTGATGACGGGTATAGTCTTTCGAGGTTTAGCTACTGGACACTTGAGCGTTTTACAATTTTATCGAGCTAGAGCCAATCGAATTATACCTGCACTAGCAATATTATGTATTACTGTTCTGATTGTCGGCTGGTTTTTTATTTCGCCTCTGGATTACAAGAAGCTAGGTTTGCATATTGTCAGTAGTCTTACTTTTTGGTCAAACTTTACCTATTGGTATGAGTCTGGTTATTTTGCCGATGCGGCCCAAAATAAATGGCTTTTACACAGTTGGTCACTATCTGTCGAATGGCAGTTTTATTTACTCTATCCTTTAGTATTGGCCGCATTTTCTCGAATATTTTCTATAGAACAATTGAAAAAGCTAGTTGTATATACCCTGATCATTGGCTTTGTTATCAATCTTGTTATGACTTTCCTCTGGCCCGATGCCGCTTACTACTTATTACCCGCCAGAGCATGGGAAATGCTATTTGGTGCGTTGGCCTATTTATATCCCTTAAAATTATCGAATAAACAAAAAGTTTTATGCCAGAGGAGTGGACTTATATTGATTCTAGTGGCCTGTTTTCTGGTGTCTGAAAATAGTTTTTGGCCTGGGTATTGGGCTTTATTACCCGTATTGGGAACATGGATGGTCATACAATCAGATCGACCAAATAGTCGCGTTATGGGGCATGTCGTTTTACAAAAACTGGGGAACTGGTCATATTCGATTTATCTTTGGCACTGGCCTTTAGTTGTTGCGGGATTTTATTATTCTCTTGATAAATCGTTTATCATTTCAGGTATTTTACTCTCGGTATTACTCGGCTTTATCAGCTATCATCTGATCGAACAGAATCAATTATTTCATCAACGCGCAAACAAAAAAATATTCATGGAGAGAACTTCGCCGGATTGTAATCATTCACCTACATTGAATAAATTTAACTTTGTAAAATGGAATCCATTTTATAATACGGTCTTATTATTGAGTGTCACCTTGTTGATCAGTGGGGCGGTAATAATTAATAACGGATTTATCAATCTGGCGCCTATCGAATATCAACGATTAATAGATAATGCCAAACCCAGCCCGTATCGAGAAAAGTGTCATCTTACTCATTATCAGGAGCCTGCCAAGTCCTGTGAATATTTTGGTAGGAATATCCAATGGGCCGTATTAGGTGATAGCCATTCTACTGAAATTGCTTATGCACTAGCTGAAAAGTTAAAGACTGATAATATTGGAATTAAGCACCTTACCTTTACCCAGTGCAAACCCTCGTATGGCGTGAGTTATGATTTTGATAAATGCGCTCGGTGGTATAACGAAGCAATTGAATACATTATCCAACAAAAAGATATCCAACATGTGGTATTAAACCACCGGTTTACCCGGGCATTATTCGGTGGCAGTGCATATCGATATCCGGTTGTGGGTGAATTAACACAAAACGCGCAAACTCAATTTATGCTGGCGCAGCTGACTGAGCTAATTCAAACGATTGCAGCCGTTAAACAAAATGTCTATGTTTACTACCCAATTCCAGAGCTACCACGTAGTATTCAAAATTTGATAGGACATAAACTGCTGCAAGGAGCCCCGCTCAATAATGTCACAGGAACATCTTTAGACTGGTATCATAAACGCAATCACTTCATGATTGACTATTTTAAAAACGCAGACTTTCCGACGAATGTTCACCTGATTAATACACAAGATACCTTTTGCGATAAAGCCACTTGTTATGCGGTTAAAAATGGTGAAGCGCTTTATTTCGATGACGATCATCCTTCGGTAATTGGGGCACGCAAGTTGGTTGCACTAATTGAATGATTGCCGTTAATTTATATTGACTATGGTTCAATAAGTTAATATCGTAATCTTTCATCCAGACTTGTTAAGTTTGAAATAATAGGAACATAGACACATGTCCAAATCTCCATCTGGGGTTTATTCATCTGCCAAACCAGATGACATTCAGCAGAGCCATTCTAAATCAGTTACAACCGAGCCGAATGCTCCTGCTACTCTTGACCAGGAGCCGATCGATACTTCAAAGGTTGATGCTCAAGAAATCCAATATATTAAAGCAATGAGCGAACAGCTCTACCAAATTGGTAGCCAATATTCGATATTATCGCAAATTGCCTGGGAGCCCGCGGTTAAAGAAAATTTTTTCAAACATCAATGTCAAAAATTGCCTGTTGTTACTTACCCTGAATTTAAGGCTGACGCTTTATTTGATAAGCTACAATCTTGTCGAAAACAGTTGGCGGGCAGCCAGTTTGATGGCTGGCTTAAACGACATATGGACACGATAGAAAATACCCTGCATTTATTGTGTTCGATTAATACGCCACAGTTTATCGATTACTCAAAGGCGTTGTATGGTTATCCAAAAGCGTATTTAAAAGATGAAAAATCGACCTCTCTTGCCTTAGCCAATCAGTTGATTAAATTAATTACGCCTATGAAAAAGATGGATCTTGGTGAACCGCCGCCAGCTTGCATACTAGCTTCAACAGTGGCAGAAGAAATGCATAAGGCAACCGCACAGTTTGGTGAACTGGCACCTAGAATTCAAATTGTCGATTCTTTATCGGCTAACGCACTAGCCGGCTCTGAAAAAGTGAGTATTCGGCGTAACGCTTGTTTTACCGATAGAGATGTTCATCAGTTAATTGAGCATGAGATTAATATTCACGTTGCGACTTTGCTAAATGGAAAACAGCCGGGGAATGCGAAGTTGCTCGGACTATCTCATGCTGGATCAACAAAAACTCAAGAAGGGCTCGCAATTTTTGCTGAATTAATTACGGGCAGTATGGATTTGGATCGCTTTAGTCGTTTAGCCTATCGGGTGAGCGCGATTCAAATGGCATTAGATGGCGCTGACTTTATCGAAGTTTATCGATATTTTTATGAGCTTACACAAAGCGCTGATCAATCTTTCGAAAATACGCGTCGAGTATTTAGAGGGGCACCTTTAACCGGCGGACATGCGTTTACCAAAGATATTGTCTATTTAGATGGATTGCTTAGAGTGCACAGTTTTTTAAGAGCAACGGTCATGGCTGAGAAAAGTTATTTGATTCCTCTACTGTTTGCTGGTCGCATGGATATCGATGATTTACCAGATGTTGTAGCATTAAAATCAATTGACTTATGTCAAAATGCAAAATACTTACCCGATTGGGTCAAAGATAGACGCTTTCTTTTTAGCTATCTGTCTTTTTCTACTTTTTTAAACACGGTCAATATGCAACAAGTTAATCAACATTACTCAGATATGCTGACTAAGCTTTAGCGCAAATCGGTAATCTAGTCGGTAGGCACTGAACGCGTCGTTTGTGATTGCGGCGCATCAACAATTAACTAGCTCAATCAGAAAGAATTATTAAAAAAGAAAAATATTACGCTTGCCAGTAACATTAATCTCGGTAGCCACAAATTGTTATAACACCGCCGAGTCTGTTCTAAACCAGCAAGTTACTGAATATCGAGACTGATAGGTTGGTCGTACTTCGTGCAACATTTCTTCACTCAAAAAAATTGCTATCGTGCCACTTTGGGGGGGAACATAAATGGGCGGCTGTGTTTTGGGATAAAGCACCAATTCGCCGCCATCGTCGGCTTGCCAGTCTTCGTTTAAATAAGTCACCACTGTTAACAAGCGATTGTTATTACCTCGAAAAGAGTCCCTGTGTTTTTTATAAAATGCGCCTGCTGAATAAAAAGCTAGCTGACTTTCAAATCGGGTTAACCCCAAAAGTAAGCGACGGCTTAAATAAACACGTAATGATTCACACCATATAAACCAGCGCCGTGAATGAATATGATTGTCGTTTAACCAATATATTTCGTCACCACGGATCTGCTGATTAATATTTTGTTGTTCACCTTGACCAATTCCAGCGGCATGAAATTCATGGGCTGGAATAATTTGTTTGAGTCTTAATAGTGAGCGGTATAATTTACCCTGAATTGCGCCAGGAAGTATGATAAAGCCACTTGTTTGAATAGCACTTGCAATTAGCTCGAAATTATTTTCTATTTGAACGTTTGTTGTTCTGGGAATGTCTGGTTGCACCGCTGCGATTGGTTCAATATGAGTTTGAATTATATTGTTTTCAATTGAATTGTTTTGAATCATATTGGTTTGCAGATTATCTAACTGGATCGCGGATGCTTGAATACAGTCAGCCGCAAAAGGTTTTTGTAATATATGAGCAGAATTAGTAATTGAATCAGCAATCATCAACAACAGATTAGTATCGAATAAACAGCCCGCTAAGTTACGCAATCATTCCGCAAATAGAAAACAAATTATTTTGTTCTTAAAGATAAATTTTTTTAGCTAAACTTAGTTAACCTCAATTCTGGATAAAGAAAATCATCAGCCGCATTATCTTGGCGACTCTCGGCGTTAAGTCCGTTCTCAATAGCTTGCTATTGCTTCACAGCCTTGCCTTGATTGCCACCAAAATACTGGGACTGACCCTGTTGAGATGAATCCGTTAACGAAATGATTGGTTTAACAAGTTGTAACAAGAGGTTATCAAATGGCTAAATTGACTTCCCTTATCCAGAGTTGAGGTTAGTTATCATCTAATTGCTACTTTATCAAAGTTTAACTATTGAATATCTTCTAGCTATAAATTATATCTATAATAGTTTTCAATTCTTATCATAGATAAAAACTTTTGAATAAACTCTTTTAATATATTAGATTAATATTTCGGTGATCGGGATAAAGTAATAAACGGGTTTTCTGCCCGATTGAGCAACCCAAAATTCTGCTTAAAAAAATTAAGTCGAACTAATAATTAACTATGGTGATCCTACATGTTAGATCTAAAAGCATTGCGTCAACACGGCAAAGAATCCAACCCAATGGAGGCTGGTTTTAATTATGCTGAAGCCTTCAACTCGTTAAATTTGCAAACGCTTAAACAAGATATTCGTGACTTGATGACTCAATCTCAGGACTGGTGGCCAGCAGACTACGGGCATTATGGTCCTTTTTTCATTCGGATGGCATGGCATAGCGCTGGGACTTACCGTGTTGCTGATGGGCGAGGTGGTGCTGGTGGTGGACAACAGCGCTTTGAACCTCTCAATAGTTGGCCCGATAACGTAAACCTTGACAAAGCCAGACGTTTACTTTGGCCGATTAAACAAAAGTATGGACGAAAAATTTCTTGGGCCGACTTATTGGTACTGACCGGTAATGTTGCACTGGAATCAATGGGGTTTGAAACCTTCGGATTTGCAGGCGGACGTATTGATGACTGGGAAGCTGATCTGGTTTATTGGGGACCCGAGAATGAATATTTGGCAGATGAGAGATATTCCGGCGATAGAGAGCTCGAAAAGCCATTGGCCGCTGTTCAAATGGGGTTAATTTACGTAAATCCTGAAGGACCCAATGGAAAGCCAGATCCGTTGGCGGCAGCAAAAGATATTCGTGAAACCTTTGCGCGTATGGCAATGAATGATGAAGAAACTGTCGCACTAATTGCCGGAGGACATACTTTTGGTAAAGCGCATGGTGCTGGGAATGCCGGTAAATGTTTAGCGATGGAGCCTGCTAAAGCACCGCTTGAACAACAAGGATTTGGCTGGCAAAACAGTCATGGATGTGGGCGTGCAGGGGATACTATTACGAGTGGATTGGAAGGTGCGTGGTCTGCCAAACCAACCGAATGGAGCACTCAATATCTAGATAATTTATTTACCTACGAATGGGAACAAACCAAAACGCCATCGGGAGCGACTCAATGGATTCCAGCAAATGGTGAGGCGAAAGATTTAGTACCCGATGCACATGACAAATGTAAACGTCATGCACCGATTATGTTTACCACCGATTTAGCATTGCGCTTGGATCCTGATTATCAAAAAATTGCTCAGCGCTTTAAAGATGATCCAGAAGCCTATCGCTTAGCATTTGCCAAAGCCTGGTTTAAATTAACTCATCGTGACATGGGGCCGGTTTCTCGGTATTTGGGTGAAGAAGTCCCGAAGGAGTCTTTAATTTGGCAAGATCCCATACCGTCGGTTGATCACGAATTGATTGATGAACACGATATTGCCCAATTAAAATCGACCTTATTATCTAGCGGTTTAACCTTGTCTGAACTGATTAAGACGGCTTGGGGGGCTGCTGCATCTTTCCGCGGTACAGATAAACGTGGTGGGGCAAATGGTGGTAGAATTCGACTCGCACCGCAAAAAGACTGGGCCGTGAATAATCCGTCTGAATTAGCTAAAGTTTGTCAGAAGCTAACCCAGATTCAACAACAGTTTAATGATGCCCAAACCAATAACAAGCAAGTCAGTTTTGCTGATTTGGTGGTTTTAGGTGGTTGTGCTGCGGTGGAACAGGCGTGTGAAAATGCTGGCTCAAAAGTGACAGTAAAGTTTACACCAGGACGCAATGATGCTTCACAACAACAGACTGATGTAGAGTCTTTTGCTGTGTTAGAGCCGGTTGCCGATGGATTTAGAAATTTTTATCAGTCAGGCTTAAGATATTCACCTGAACAAATGTTGATTGAACGAGCCAATTTGTTGACTTTAACGATTCCTCAAATGACCGTTCTTGTTGGCGGCTTGCGAGTGTTAAATGCAAACAGTGAAAATGACAACAAAGGGGTTTTCACAGAACAGACCGAGCGATTAACGAATGAATTTTTTGTTAACTTATTGGATATGTCAACCGAGTGGAAAAAAGATACGGCACAAGAAAATTCCTACCAAGGTGTTGATCGACAAACAGGGACTTTAAAGTGGCATGCTTCTGCTGTTGATCTCGTGTTTGGCTCGCACCCTGAATTACGCGCTGTTGCAGAGGTCTATGCTGCAAATGATGGTCAAGAAAAACTGGTTCAAGATTTTGTTAGTGCTTGGGTTAAAGTTATGGAGCTGGATAGATTTGATTGTAAATAATAGTTATGACTGGTGCTTTCAGAGGTTAACAAGCTACCTACTAACCATTCAAATCAACGAATCAAATAATAACCGAATTATTTGCAATTTTATTTGATATTTTCAATACGCCAGTTAACACCGTTAGCTGGCGTAATTATAATGTATTGACTGCTATAGGTATTTTTCAGCAGCATTTTCGACATCATCAATTGCCTGAATAAAAGATTGGTGCAATTCTAATGTGGTTTCATTCAAGCCATCTGTTTTCAATACAGTTTCATATTCGTTCGCTAACTGTTTTAAAACTGGAACTCCGCAATACGCTGTCGCCCCATGCAACTTATGGACTTGTTCCGCCAGTTTCTGCTGATTTTGGTCATTAAATGCATGTTGAATCTGTTCTCTGGCATCGGCAAAACTGGCAACTAGCATGCGCAACATATCTTTTGCTAAATCATCTTTGTGATTGGCCGCTTTTAAGCTTAATGTCCAATCAATCGGTTGAACGGTGTGAGTGTTTTGTAGTAAAGCTGCATCACTGGAGAGTTGGTGTTGTGCTGGTTGATTTTGATTTACCGGTGTTTTATTTGTGAGAGTATCTTGATCATCCTGGTTAGCTTCAATACGCGCCTGTTCAATCGTCATCAAGCGCTTTCTTGTCCATTTGCGGATCGTTTTTTCTAATTCATCTTGACTGATCGGTTTGGTTAAATAGTCATCCATGCCTTCGTTAAGTAGCTTTTCTTTTTCTCCTTTCATGGCGTGAGCAGTTAAGGCAATAATTGGTGTTCGATTAAGTTTATTTTCACCCTTGCGAATTCGCCGAGTTGCCTCAATACCATCCATTTCGGGCATTTGTATATCCATAAATACCAGATCAAAGGGTTCGCTGTTATATAAGCGTACTGCTTCTTTGCCGTTAGTCGCCAGTTTAGCTTTCAGTTTAAACTCAGATAAAAACTCAGCAATCAATTTTAGATTAGCCGCATTATCATCGACACATAAAATATGTAAATCGCCAGACTCGGGAGCGAGGTTTGTATCAACTACCGGATGAATTAGTTTGCGTTTTTGTTTGCCCACTTCAAACCATTCAAATAGTGCATCATAAAAATATTTACGTACCAACGGTTTAGTCAAGTGATGAGTAATACCTAAATCCGCAAACTGTTTAATTACCCCATCATCATTAGTATTGAGCAACACTGCCACGGGACAATTAAGTTGTTCGGCTATTTTTTTCAGTTGACTAAATTCGTTTTGATATTCATAGCTTTGATAACCACCAATTAATATTAAATCGACATCTTTATTTTGCTGTAAATTTAATTTTGCCAGTTCGACTAGCGAAGCGAGGTTGTCACAAGTTTCAACAGAACTGTCAAAACGTGATAATAAATGATCGGTAGCTAACTGAGAAACATGACTTGAATCATGTAACAACACTCGACGCCCAGGGAACCCAAATCCAACATCTTTATTATCATCAGGATCTTTATCAAGCCGCAAAGTAAACCAAAAAGTCGAACCAACATTTTCTTCACTTTCCAGTCCAATCTGACCATTCATTGATTCTACCAGTTTTTTAGAGATAACCAGTCCAAGCCCAGTCCCCCCAAATCGCCGGGTTGTTGTGGTATCAGCTTGGGTAAACGCCTGAAATAGCACTTTTTGTTTCTCTTTTGATAGACCAACACCTGTATCTGTGACATTAATTCTCAAGGTGACGGCTTGCGGTGATTCATCATCGAGCATAACGCGGATCTGAATATTACCTTGCTGAGTAAACTTAATGGCGTTGTTCGTCAGGTTAGTTAAAATTTGACTGATTCGCACCGAGTCACCAAGTAAATGCTCAGAGACATCACGATAGACAATGCCGATTAATTCAACATTTTTTTCACGAGAAGAAGGGCCAAGTAAATTAAGTACTTCATCAACACACTCAGAAATATTAAGTGGTCTTTTTTCTAATTCCATCTTACCGGCTTCAATTTTGGAGAAATCTAAAATATCGTCAATAATCGATAGCAAACCCGTTGCTGATTTTTTGATGGTATTAAGATGATCCATTTGCTTACTGCTTAAATCAGTTCGCAATAATAAATTGGTAAAACCAATGACCCCGTTCATTGGCGTCCGAATTTCATGACTCATATTTGCCAGAAACTCCGATTTAACTCGGCTGGCTTCTACTGCTTGTTTGCGTGCAATATCTAATTCAACGTTTTGCAGTTCTAAGGCTTCATTGGTTTCATGTAAATCTGCGGTGGCCTGTTCGACGGCGGCTTGCATTTCTTCACGGGCTTCGTAGATTGATTGGCTCATATCATTAAAACCATCTACTAAGGTACGTAATTCGCCAGTTGCTTGGGATTTAATGGTGGCTTTGAGCTGTCCCTCTTTGATGCGTTTAACTGCGGTTGCCAGTTGAATAATCGGTAAAGTGATCGATCGTGCCATACCTTGTGCTAACATGCCGCCGAGCCCAAGACCAATTAACAAAATGATAAGTGCCGTTGCAATCGTTTGATATTGCCGCAATTTGGCATTTTTCATCGTTAAATAGACGGCAACATAACCTAAAATAGGGCGCTGATAGGGCTGATTACTAAATTGCAGACTCTCGTTGAGTTGAGGTTGAGTATAAATGGGGGTTCTGACAATAATGCCATCATCTAACTGTTCGGTAAAAGTTTGCTGTGGAATAGACTGACTGGTTACTGCCAGTTGATTGATTAAATCGTTTGAGCCAGAACTTGAAAATAGTAAGTTGTTTTTATCAAAAATTGCAACTGCTAGAATATCATCATCACCATCACGTGCTTTACCGGTGAGGTTTTGCAGTGATTCAGTATTGGCTGCTAGCACTGGATATTCGGCAGTCTGCGCAAGATAATTTACTATGGCATTGCCTCTGTCTTGCAGTGATACTTCCAGGTCATGCATACGGGTAGTAATAAAGTAAGTCCCCATAACAATGGCAACTAGCCCGGTAGGAATTAAAGCAAGCAGAATAACCCTGGCGCGGATTCCCCATTCATTCATTGACAAGCGCCTTATTTGCTTCCAGTTGATTGACTTTTTGGCTTAACTGATTGATATCGATATTTTCTATTTTCATATTTTCAGCAATTTGCTTATTGACAACAATACTAAAACTGTTTGCATAACGTGGCTCTGGCAACGGCAACTCTGGTGATTCACAAATGGGTTTAAATGCATTGCCTACTTCGATAGATAACGAAGTGGGTGCAGTGAAAATGCTGGCTAATGTACCAATTTTAGCATCTTCAAAGCGACTACCAATTAAATTTACGCCGCGATAGTATGCGGCAAGAACCAGAGACACCAGTTGTGACTCAGTATATAAATGCCGATTATTGCTGATTAACAAAAAGCTGCCTTTACGGGTGATACGATCGAGAAATTTTTCGGGTGGATCGTGGCGTTCAAGAATTTGAAATTGAACGTCCAGACCATATTTTTTGGCTGTATTCTGATAGTCTGGCAAGCGGAACTTATCGGTTTGGTCGACCATGATAGCGACCGAGCGTAAATTGGCATTCAGTGCTTTCGATAGAAATATTTGTCGTTCAAAGGGTTGTTCATGATATATACCCGAAACTTTAATACCTAATCTGGCATAAATTCGATTTAGTTTATCCAGCTCACTACGTGAAGTTAAAAGACTAAAATAATTCAGTGGCTTTCTAATGGATAAAACTTTGCGAGTGGCTATTTCTCCGATGGTCATCGCACAATGTTGGCTTTTATTTAACCATTCTTCTATTTGACGAGTGTTAGACTGGGTAATATCGATAAATTTTAACGCAGGTGTTGCCAGTTTTTGATCCAGTTGAATTTTTAGCGCTTGTATAAAAGTTTGTGTATGGTCGTTAGGTTGCTGATAAAACACCGGAATAATTTTAGTAGAAGGTGGACCGGCTAAAGCCGCGCTGACAGAATAATTTGAATATAAAACAAGCACTGAACAGAAAAACAACAAAAATAGCAAATGACTGGCGCTTTGCTGTGGCGCTAATCTCGATTGAGCGCCGTCATCAACGTGGATGTTACTGTTTATAATTTGGCGGGTTGAATTGTTTGTCATGGCATGATTTTGGTTTTTTTGATCACTAAGCAAAGATTTATCTTTAATAAGTCCAATCAACCAAGCTAAACCAAGAACTAAAACTTGAATAGTATTATTTAGCAAAGGTTTCAATAGAATTTCCGTGTGATTCACTGGTTGTTTTATCTCAAAATATTAGGGAAAAGTAAGTGGTTCTTATTATAACAATCTGATTTTAATGTATTGTTTGCCCGATTATCATGATTTGGTTTTGCCTCAATCAAGAAACTAAGTCATTATTCGATAAGTCATCATTCAATAATGAGTGATAAAATACAAGTATCCAATCTTAATTGATCTTGCTTGAAATTCACCATTTAGCCCAGCAAAATATAATTTTAACTAAGCTGACCATGCAAATAAAGCACGGATCGTTGCTAAATATTGGCCAGTGCGATAGCTCGACATAAATCAGACTTAAAACCACTTTTAATTCACTATAATATTAAAAAAATCAGTATAATGTGCGGTTTTTAAATCGATTATGCTAGCAAATATCATAATTTTCTGTTGTTGGACAACCTTCTGCGGTTGTTTATTTGGAATAATCAATGTCAAGAAAGTACAAAAGTCGTAAAAAGTTACCCACTGAGCCAGTCAGTATTCAAATAGACAGTTTATCTCACGAAGGTCGTGGTGTGGGGCGAATTGAAGGTAAAACTGTTTTTGTTGACGGGGCATTGCCTGGCGAAACCGTTGAAATGCAATATTTAAGCCAGCGAGGCAAATTTGATGAGGGTCGGGTTACCAGTATTCAAGTAGTCAGCGAGCAGCGGGTAACCCCAGAATGTCCTTACTTTGGGGTGTGTGGCGGATGCAGTATGCAGCATCTGTCAAGTAATGCTCAAATATCTCATAAGCAATCTATCCTTCAAGAGCAATTTACACATTTTGCCCAAACTCAGCCCCAAGAATGGTTACCACCGTTACAGGCTGATTTATTTCATTATCGACGCAAGGCCCGTTTAGGGGTCAGGCACGTCATGAAGAAAGGCCGAACTTTAATTGGGTTTCGTGAAAAATATTCCAATTTTTTGGCTGATATTGGACATTGTCCCGTTTTGTCTAAGCAGATTTCTAATTTAATTGTACCGATGAGTCAATTAATTGATGGCATGGAAACTCGCTTCGATATTCCACAAATTGAAGTTTCAAGTGGTGATAATTTAGTCGCTTTGATTGTTAGACACTTAAAACCAATGCCACTGACCGACCAGCAAAAATGGCAGGATTTTGCTAAACAGCATGGGGTGGTGGTTTATCTACAACCCAAAGGGCCCGATACCGTACACCGCATTTGGCCGGAAAATGAGGCCGATGCACAATTAAGTTATCAACTCGATGCATTTGATGTAACCCTATTGCAACAGCCACTGGATTTTGCACAAGTCAATGCTAGTATTAATCGAAAAATGGTACCTTATGCGATTGATTTACTCGATGTTAAGCCCACCGATCAAGTTTTAGATTTGTTTTGTGGATTGGGGAACTTTACTTTGCCATTAGCGACAAAAGCTCAATATGTTGTAGGTGTGGAAGGCGTAGCAGAAATGGTTGAGCGTGGCAAACAAAATGCGTTGCATAATGGCTTGACTAATGTCGATTTTTATCAAGCAGACTTGACTACCGATATTTCCAAAGCAGAATGGAATCAACGACAATACCAAAAGATTCTCATTGATCCTGCACGCAGCGGTGCGTTGGAAGTTATCCAAAACATTGTGCGATTGGCGGCCGAGAAGATTGTCTATGTCTCTTGTAATCCAGCGACATTGGCCAGAGATGCTGGTGAGTTGGTAAAAGCAGGTTACCAACTCAAGAAGGCCGGAGTAATGGATATGTTTCCACAAACGACTCATGTTGAATCAATTGCGTTATTTGAAAAAAACTAATCAAGAATTAAAGCGGTTTATACAGCAATTCACGATACAAAAAGCCATTTTAAGCGGCGATATTATCGATAAAATGTTTTTTTATTTAAACAATTTAATTGAAGCCGCTGACAAACTTTAGAAATTTATAGAAGGTTAAAACGGATTCGGGAAAGTTCGATGGTTAAAGTTTATGATATAGCAACACCAACTGATGTGTCTGATGAGAATTATACGCAGTGGTTTTATTCGCTAACTAATAATAAATTAACAACCAATCACAAACCAAATTCAGAAAAAACAGAAATTGGCACTACTATATCAATTGAAAAAAATGCCAGCCAAGGAAATGTTAATACAGCCACCGAGCTGTTTGAAAAAGTAACACATCATTTAGCTAGTGTCAGTTTTGGTAAAAACCACAATAAACAACAACTGTTTCAACAAAGTTTTGAGCAGGCAAACATTCTTTCTTCACTCGGTGTGAATCAAAAAACTCTGCTGGCAGCGATGCTTTATCCGTTTCTTGAAAATCAATTGATCTCGTTAGATTTGATCAAAGAGCAAATATCACCTTCCATTGCTGCGCTATTGAAAGGTGTTAAGTCAATGGATGCCATCCGCAGTTTGCAGGCTGACTATTCTGCAAAAAATGATGCCTCTCAAATTGATAACCTGCGTAAAATGTTACTCGCAATGGTTGATGATGTTCGTGTTGTTCTTATCAAATTAGCAGAAAGACTTTATTTATTGCGAACCGTCGATCAGCAGGCTAAAGAAAAACAACACCAATTAGCTAAAGAAATCAGTGATGTTTATGCGCCTTTAGCTAATCGTTTGGGGATTGGGCAAATAAAATGGGAAATGGAAGATCTGGCCTTTCGGGTATTACATCGTACAGAATACACTAGCATTGCGAAACACTTGGACGAAAAGCGAGTAGCTCGCGAAACTTACGTGGCTAACGTGCTACAAATTATTGAAGACGCATTAACTGAAATTCAGGTAAAAGCAGAACTGCAAGGACGAGCCAAACATATTTACAGTATTTGGAAAAAGATGCAGCGCAAACAAGTGGGATTTGAAGAAATTTATGATGTACGTGCGGTTCGAGTATTAGTTCCAGAAATACGGGATTGTTATTCAGTACTTGGTGTAGTGCATGGTTTGTGGAAACATATTCCTAAAGAATTTGACGATTATATTGCCACCCCAAAGGAAAATGGATATCGCTCTTTGCATACTGCGGTAATTGGCCCTGAAGGTAAAACGCTGGAAATTCAAATTCGTACTTTTGCGATACATCAAGAGTCAGAATTAGGCGTTGCGGCTCACTGGAAATACAAAGAAGGGAAAGGCGCATCGGGGGGGCATGAAGCCAAAATTGCTTGGTTACGCCAGTTACTGGAATGGCAAGATGAATTAACAGAAGGGGCCGATTTAGTTGAAGAATTTAGAAACCAAGTGCTTGAAGATCGAATATATGTTTTTACGCCGCAAGGTAAGCTTATCGATTTGCCAAAAGGTTCAACACCTCTAGACTTTGCTTATCGAGTGCATACCGATGTAGGACATCGTTGTCGTGGGGCAAAAGTCAATGGTCGAATCATTCCTTTAACACAATCATTAGAAACTGGACAACGCATTGAAATATTAACCAGCAAAAGTGGTGGACCAAGTCGTGATTGGCTCAGTGAGCATCATGGATATGTGAAATCATCACGCGCAAGAAACAAGATTTATCAATGGTTTCGTCATCAAGATAAAGACAAGAATATTGCTGCTGGCAAGGCATTACTTGATAAAGAAATTCACAAGCACAATTTAAAAAATGTCGACATGCTTAAGTTGGCCAAGCATTTTAATTACAATAAAGAAGAAGAACTGTTTGCTGGAATAGGGGTTGGTGATAAAGGGTTGCAATTGGTGATTAATGCAATCCGCAACATTCAAAAAATTCCGCCACCCGTTGATCGTGATACAGTGATAAAGAATCCTGCCAATGTTACCAAACGTAGTGCCTCGAGTGATATTTTGGTTGAAGGGGTTGGCAATTTACTGACTCGTATTGCGGGGTGTTGCAAACCAGTGCCTGGAGATGACATTGCGGGTTATGTTACTCACAGTCGAGGCATTATGATTCATCGAGCCGATTGTCATTACCTGCTGGCGTCACAAAACAATTCGCCTGAAAAAATTCTTCAGGTTGAATGGACAAACTCGTTGAACAAGAGTTATTTGATCGATTTACTAATTAAAGCATACGACAGAAAAGGCTTATTAAGTGACATAACCATGTTAATGGCGGAT
Organism: Aliikangiella maris; assembly: GCF_040719265.1. Taxonomy (NCBI): domain Bacteria; kingdom Pseudomonadati; phylum Pseudomonadota; class Gammaproteobacteria; order Oceanospirillales; family Pleioneaceae; genus Aliikangiella; species Aliikangiella maris. The sequence goes on from NZ_JBFDAH010000004.1 coordinate 297,648, forward strand.
GAAAAAGTTAGCGTGACTTATTTAAATACGCATGTCAATAAACAGCGACTTATGGTTGTCATTAAAATTCAAATCGAAGTACCTAGTCTGGCAACCGTCGATCGCATTATGTCGCGAGTTGAAAAATTACCCACGATTGTCTCGGTGCAGCGCAAGTAAACTGGGGCGAATGCCCGGTGGATTTTAGTAAATTTTATACAAGATTAATCATTCAATTTTAACAAGTAGAAAAAATATGACTAAGCCTGATCATTCACAAAGACTGCTTGCGCAGGTCAATGAAAAGCAAGGTATTGAAAAGCTGTTAGCCGTGATGAGTGCACTGAGAGATCCACAAGGTGGCTGCGAATGGGATCTCAAACAAAACTACGCGACAATCGTTCCATTTACAATCGAAGAAGTATACGAAGTGGTTGAGGCGATTGAAACTAATGATTTTGAAAGCCTAAAGGGTGAGCTGGGAGATTTGTTATTTCAAATTGTCTTTTATGCACAGTTAGCTAAAGAAGAAGGGCGCTTTGATTTTCAACAAATTGCCGAAGTTGTAAGCCAAAAACTGGTATCTCGACATCCACATGTGTTCAGCGACGCATCTTTTAGCAGCGAAAGTGAATTAAGTGATGCTTGGGAAAAGCACAAACAGCAAGAAAGGCAACAGCGCAATAAAACCGCAAATGCAAGTATGCTCGATGATATTCCCAAGGCGTTACCTGAGTTAAAAAGAGCGCATAAACTACAAAAGCGTGCAGCTAAAGCCGGTTTTGATTGGTCTTCTGTTGATCCTGTATGGGAAAAATTGACAGAAGAGTCACTCGAAGTAAAGCAAGCGGCTGAGTCTGCTGAGCAAGATAAACTTGAAGAAGAAATTGGCGATCTGTTATTTACCGCAGTGAATCTGGCACGGCACTATCGAGTTGATGCCGATTTGGCATTGCGTAAAGCGAACCATAAATTTGAAGCACGTTTCAGAACACTTGAAAAACGGGCAAATAAACCGTTAACCCAAATGACACTCGCAGAGCTTGATGAAATTTGGAATCAAGCTAAAGCCAGTTTGAGTGAAACTGAGTAAGCAACTTTTTGTTTAATATTTATTTTATTGATATGTTTTAAATTTAAAATCTGCCATTGAGTAAATTGAGAATATTCAATTTATCAGGTGATTATCAATAAATATTTTGTTAGAATACCATCCCGTCCTGAAGCTCCCTGCTTTATATTTGTTACACTGAAATTTGAATAAATAATTGTTTAACCTGAAACCGCGACCCGGAACCATAAAAGTTGTGGTGGTTTTTTATTTTTTTAGTGATCGCAAATTACTTTGAGTAGTATGTGAGCTGCACTTAACTCTTTGATTTTATAATGATATTTGGCGAATTTGCATGACTAAGTTTATTTTTGTTACGGGCGGTGTGGTTTCTTCATTAGGTAAAGGTATTGCCGCGGCTTCTTTAGCTGCCTTGCTTGAATCAAGAGGGTTAAAAGTAACCTTACTCAAGCTCGATCCTTACATCAATGTTGATCCGGGAACAATGAGTCCCTTTCAGCATGGTGAGGTTTTTGTGACCGATGATGGTGCCGAAACAGATCTTGATCTTGGTCACTACGAGCGATTTGTGCGCACCCGCATGAGTCAATCAAACAATTTTACGACTGGACGGGTATATGCCGATGTCTTAAAGAAAGAAAGACGCGGTGATTACCTTGGTGGTACGGTTCAGGTTATTCCTCATATTACAGATGAAATCAAGCGCAAGGTATTCGCGGGCGCAGGCAATGCTGATATTGCCATGGTAGAAATCGGCGGCACTGTTGGCGATATTGAATCATTACCTTTTCTAGAGGCAATTCGCCAACTCGGTTATGAACTGGGACGAGAAAACGCCTTATTTATGCATTTAACTTTGTTGCCCTATATTGCCGTTGCTGGCGAATTAAAAACCAAGCCGACACAACATTCAGTAAAAGAGCTTCGTTCAATCGGTATTCAACCAGATATCTTAATCTGTCGTTCCGATCGCACTTTACCGCCATCAGAAAAGGCCAAAATTGCCTTGTTCACCAATGTCGAAGAAAAAGCGGTCATATCTTTGAAAGATGTCGATAGCATCTATCGAATTCCATCGATTCTATATTCTCAAGGTCTCGAAAAGCTGATAGGCGAGCGCTTTAAATTGCCTGAGCAGGCTGTTGATTTATCTGAGTGGGAGCGTGTGCTTTATGCCGAAGCCAATCCTAATGGTGAAGTCAATATTGCGATGGTCGGTAAGTACATGGATTTGACAGAAGCTTATAAATCTTTAATTGAGTCACTTAAACATGCTGGATTGCAAAATCGTCTCACAATTAATATTGATTATGTCGATGCAGAAGATATTGAAAAGAAAGGTATTGGGCTATTAGATAACGCCGATGCCATACTGGTGCCGGGTGGATTTGGTGAGCGCGGTGTTGAAGGTAAAATTCAGGCTGTCGAGTATGCGCGTGAAAATAAAATCCCGTATTTGGGTATTTGTTTAGGTATGCAAGTCGCGGTGATCGAATTTGCCCGTAATGTTGCGCGTTTGACTGATGCTCAAAGCACCGAATTTAATAAGGAAACGGCTAACCCGGTTGTTGGTTTAATTACCGAGTGGGTTAATAAAGATGGTTCGGTTGAAACTCGCACTGAGAATTCTGATTTAGGGGGGACCATGCGTTTAGGTGCGCAACCCGCCTATTTAAAAGAAAGTACTAAAATCGCTCAAATTTATGAAGCCGGTACAATTAATGAGCGACATCGTCATCGTTACGAAGTTAATGAAAATTATGTACCTCAGCTAAAAGAAAGTGGATTAATTATTTCAGGGCGCTCCAGTACCAATAATCTGGTTGAGACAATTGAAATTGCCGATCACCCTTGGTTTATCGGTGTACAGTTTCATCCTGAATTCACCTCTACACCACGTGATGGACACCCATTATTCACTTCATTTGTTGCGGCCGCCAGAACATATCGATTGGCACAAGAAGCCTGATAAACTGAATAATATGCCGATGGATTTCATCGGCATTACATAAATTTTTTGTTAACTGTCATTTGATAAAGTCGGGAGCTACCATGCAAATCTGTCACTTTGAAACGGGTATTGATAAACCATTTTTCCTGATTGCTGGACCTTGTGTCATTGAGAGTGAACAACTGGCATTGGATACCGCAGGTTATTTACAGGAATTAACTCATCGCCTGGGAATTAATTTTATTTATAAATCTTCTTTTGATAAAGCCAATCGTTCATCACACCAAAGCTTTCGTGGTCCTGGTCTAGAAAAAGGATTACAGATTCTGGCAAAAGTTAAACAGCAAATAGGTGTTCCTGTATTGACTGATGTACACGAAGATACACCCATTGAAGAGGTGGCCAGCATTGTTGATGTTATGCAGACTCCAGCCTTTTTATGTCGTCAGACTAATTTTATTCAGCGAGTTTGCCAAGCGGGAATTCCTGTGAATATTAAAAAAGGTCAATTTCTAGCCCCTTGGGATATGGAGCATGTTGTGAAAAAAGCACAAGCGACTGGCAATCATAAGATTATGGTATGTGAGCGCGGCGCTTCATTTGGTTATAATAACCTGGTGTCAGATATGCGCTCTTTGGCTGAAATGCGCAATACAGGGGTTCCGGTCGTGTATGATGCGACTCACTCAGTACAATTACCCGGTGGGCAAGGCAGTTCATCGGGCGGTCAGCGTCAGCATGTTCCGGTATTGGCCAGAGCTGCGGTTGCTGCGGGTATCTCAGGGCTGTTTATGGAAACTCACCCAGATCCTGACAATGCCAAAAGCGATGGTCCGAATTCTTGGCCGATGAATCAAATGGAAGCTTTGTTAACAACACTTAAAGCCATAGATGATACCGTCAAATCTGCGGGAATGATCGAAAATCAATAATGCTAATCTTAGCATTGCTTTTTTGGACAAGCTGCTTTGTTAAGTCATGGGGTTGTCAAAAGCGACAGTAACCGGCAGGTTTATAGCTGAAAAGATCGGTGAACTGATAGATTAATATAAAAGTCGATTTGCCAAAAAAACATTTGATTAATCAGAAACTAACTGATTATTAATGACAAAATACTACTAACTAAATAAAAGTTGAGGTTATGCGGAATGAGTAAAATTGTTGATATCATCGGACGAGAAGTTCTGGATTCTCGCGGTAATCCAACGGTTGAAGCCGAAGTTATCTTGGAAAATGGCAGCGTTGGACTGGCTTGTTCTCCATCTGGGGCATCAACGGGGTCACGCGAAGCGCTCGAATTGCGTGACGGCGACAGCAACCGATATTTAGGTAAAGGCGTATTAAAAGCCGTTGCCAATATTAATGATGTAATCAAACCCAAATTAATTGGTGTGGAAGCCGCAGAGCAGGCTAAAGTTGATCAAATCATGCTCGATCTGGATGGCACTGATAATAAAGAGAATTTGGGCGCGAATGCTATTTTAGCGGTATCACTGGCAACGGCAAAAGCCGCTGCAGCAGCGACAAACAAACCATTGTATAGTCACTTGGGTGATGGTGTGACATTACCTGTGCCCATGATGAACATCATTAATGGTGGCGCACATGCTGATAACAATGTCGATATTCAAGAATTTATGATTTTACCGGTTGGCGCTCCTAGTTTTGCTGAAGCACTGCGTTATGGCACAGAAATCTTTCATGCACTAAAACAGGTTTTAAAAGCGAAAGGTTTAAATACCGCGGTTGGTGATGAAGGCGGATTTGCGCCAAACCTTGGCTCAAACGAAGAAGCGGTTCAAGCGATAGTTGAAGCCGTTGAAAAGGCCGGTTATAAACTGGGTGAAGATATTTTCCTTGGTCTAGATGTTGCCAGCTCCGAATTTTATAAAAATGGGAAGTACGAATTGGCTGGTGAAGGTAAATCATTAACTTCTGCTGAATTTGCTGATTATTTAGCCGACTGGGCCGAGCGTTATCCGATTATTTCAATCGAAGATGGTATGGATGAGGGGGATTGGGAAGGTTGGAAGATCCTCACTGAAAAGCTGGGCGATAAAGTTCAATTAGTTGGTGATGATTTATTTGTAACTAACACCAAAATCTTAGCAGAAGGTATCGAAAAGAAAATTGCTAACTCGATTTTGATTAAAGTTAATCAAATTGGCTCAATTTCAGAAACGCTAGCGGCTATCGAAATGGCCCATAAAGCTGGTTATACTGCTGTTGTTTCACATCGTAGTGGTGAAACAGAAGATACGACTATTGCCGATTTAGCCGTGGCAACCAGTGCAGGACAAATTAAAACCGGTTCACTGTGTCGTAGTGATCGAGTGGCCAAATACAATCAGTTACTCAGAATTGAGGAGAAACTGGGTGACAAAGCGGTTTACCCAGGTAAAAAAGCGTTTAACTGCTTCTAATCTGTTTCAATGCGTTTCACAGTGTTTCACAATAAGGCAAGCATCTGCTTGCCTTATGCGCTAAATGGTTTAATATTAGCCTGTACCTGTTAATATAATTCTGAAGCAGCATAGTTCGTTAAATGAAAATAATTGGTTTAGTTCTCATTATCTTAATTGCCATACTCCAATACCGTATTTGGTGGGGCGAGGGGAGTTATCGAGAAATTAACCAACTTGAACAACAAATTGCAGAACAAACTAAAATCAATTCACAGTTAAAGGTACAAAATAGCGATTTGCAAAAAGAAATTCAGGCATTAAGAAAAAATCCTGAACTGCTTGAAGAAATTGCACGAGAGAAGCTGGGCTTAATTAAACCCAATGAAACCTTCTATCGAATTATTCCCAAAAAATAAATACCCCAGAATTATCATCGTTTAATAATAGAAGTTTAATAATCGAGGTCAAGATGCCGAGAGATCTGTCTAAGTTAAAAGGGTGTGTTGCAGTGATACCTGCAGCTGGTGTCGGTAAGCGAATGCAAAGTAAGCTCCCCAAGCAATATTTAAAAATTAAAGACAGAAGCATTTTAGGTATTACACTCGATAAATTTTTAAGTTTTTCTCCCGTTAAATTAATTGTTTTAGTGGTTTCTTCCCACGACACCTTGTATAAAAATCTGCGAGAAATCGAAAACGAAAAAATTATAATTATTGATGGTGGCGATGAACGTATTCATTCGGTATATAACGCTTTATGCTACTTGTACGATAATGGTTTAGCCGACAAAACTCCGGTAATGGTGCATGATGCTGTCAGACCATGCGTCAGTCATCAAGATTTGCAAAAGTTACTGGATGCTTTTAAATCGAGTCAGCAACCTTGTTTGTTGACCGCGCCAGTGGTCGATACATTGCAATCCGTTAATGCCGATCAACAAATCGAATCTTTGGTTGATCGCAGTAAAATTGTTCGCGCACTAACACCACAAATGGCGCAGTTTATTCAGTTAAAAAAGTCGATAGAGTCAGTAATCGATAATAAAACCTTAATTACTGATGAGGTCAGCGCGCTGTGCTTAAATGGCTATCAAGTCAACGCAGTAACTGGGCAAAGTGATAATATTAAAATTACTCATCCAGATGATTTAGCGTTGGCGGAGTTTTATCTTGAGCAGCAAATTTGATTAAGCGAATAGTGAGATTAAGTTAATAAAATTAAAACAAAACACTTTTTAATAAAGATTTATTTTGGTATTCTTTGCCGCAATATAATAGATGTGTATATTTTGCTCACATAGAAAGTGATGTCATTTTTTATGATGACTAATTATGATGATAGGACTATGATGACCACGCTATGATGATAGGACTATGATGACAAAATTAAGTCGCTAAATTAACAACCCGATTAAAAGTAACTAAATTATTTAATTACTGCCTAAAAGTACAAAGTTCAATAAAAAGTTCAATAAATTATTTCAGGGAAATATGGAATGAAATTAAAATACCTATTTGCTTCAATCTTCTTACAACAGCAAAATTTTATCAAACTAAAATATTAAACCATATTTTCGATGGATAATGAGCTTTTATAATCCGTTAAATTTTCTCTGATAGAATTTGGCTCGCTTGGTGGGTTATTTTCGAATCAAATAAGCTGAACGATAAAATTAACACATTAAATTTAAATGCTATTTTCATTACTCTGGGACCTTCAATGACGCAATATATCAAGCAATTATGGAAATGGGTGACAGTTGCACTGTTAACGGTAGGCTGTCAATTAACCATTGCACAACAAGCGCCTGGGCCAGATGATGATCCTTTGCCGAATGAGCAACAATGGTATACAGACCTTATGGTTACACCTCAATCAGGAAAGTGTACTATTCTACAAAACCAAGGCGATACGACCTGTACACTCCAGATCTTCTTTAGTGCAACGCAATCGCCAGAATATCCATACTCTGGTACGATAACTAACAACCGAACATTTCGATTAAATGGAGTTGATTTATATAATCAAGATAACTTTGGATTCCATACCATTACAATTAACCCAAGAAATAATTATTATAGTGTATTGGGGAGCGAAGTTGTGCCAAATAATCCAAATGCGTTTTCTGGCACATTGATTGGTGAATATGAAGATTATACTCCTTTGTTCACGCACAGTAGCAGTACGCATAATGTCATTCGAGGAAACTTTAATGGCAGCTATGATGAAGATGCTCTGTTTCAATCAAAAATAAAAGGCGGTAACACGGGGTTAATGCCATTTGAGTCAAATGGTTATCTGGACACAACAATTCATAAAGCTTGGACAAGCGCTCATCCACAAATTCCGCAAATTACCGATTGGAGTGCCGAAAGTTATGCGGCTTTTTCGGGTAATTTTAACGCTAATCCTGGTGATGAATTATTATTGCTAGGGCGAAAAACGATAGTTCTGTTACACGGCGATATAATCACCCCTATTGTTATTTTCCCGCCGGTACAAAATGCAATTGTTGGATGGAATGCCTCACATAATGCAAGCTATAGCGAATTTGCTTTTGATGCTAATCCTGCTGATTATGAAGTACACATTGGTGATTTAAATGCTGATGGATTTGATGAAATTTTTCTACAAGCAAAATTCGCCGGATCTTCATCGCATATTTTAAGTAATACAGGTGCACTGATTCAAACAATTCCAAGCGGCTATTTGAATATTGATTGGTCAGCACAATCGTACGTTGCTTCTATTGAAAACGGTGGTATTCAGTTAAATTATATTGGTAATAGTGCAGAGAATAATTTTGCGGTGACTAATGCATCAGGTGCGGTTTCTTACTTACAAATTGAGGTTACGCAACCAACGATTACGGCCGATGTGGTTAGGTATGTTTATGCGGGGGAAGATTTTAGTTTTTATCCGCAAACGACTCCTGCTTCAGGATTAATTTTTAGCTCAACCGGCGGTCCTGATTGGTTCACAAATAATTTAAACTCGAATACTGGAGAAGTTAATACCCTTGTTGACGATGCCGTTGGAAATGGAACATTTACAATCACAGTGAGTGTTATCGAAAATAAGCCTACGCATAGAATTCCGGCTTCGTACAGCTTTAAATTAGATGTTATCTCGCCATTTATTATAAATTATACTGATTATGATGTTTATATCACTACCAATGGTAATATTTATTTAAAAGCAAAAAATGGTTCTGCCTATTATCAAATTAAACGAGATGGTGAACACATTTGGATGATCAAAATTACACAGACCGAGTTTAATAATGCTAGTGCAACCTTAAGTGATAAATATCAAGCGATATTTACTGATTTTGATCAAGACGGACAAAAAGATTTGGTTGTTCTGCCAATCGAGGATATCAGTTTACAGTCATTCGCTATTACATCAATTGAAGCACTTCAGCATGATTCATTTATTGGTGGCGCGCGTGACTTTGGCGTTCCAGACTCAATCTTTGATGGCATAGTTGTTCCTGCGAATGAAAATGCTGGTGCAGTAGAAGGGAATGGCGGTGTTTCTGGTGGAAGCGCCAACTATTCAATACCTATCGCAATACCGCCGGGGCGTGTTGGAATGCAACCGAATGTATCGCTAAACTACTCCTCAACCAGTGGAAATGGTCCGGTAGGAATTGGCTGGTCTATCAGCGCAACAGCAAGTATTTCACGTTGTGCACAAACTGAAGCGCATGATGGTCGCAACCTTGGCATTCAGTTTAACAGTGATGATCGACTATGTTACAACGGAAACCGATTAATACCTGTGAGTGGGGCGTATGGTGCAAATGGAACGGTTTACCGAACAGAACTAGATTCATTCGCTAAAGTAACCCAAAACGGCGCATTAAATGAGAGTAATACCTCTTTCACGGTTGAACAAAAAAATGGTCGCGTATTATATTTTGGTATTGCGACAAACTCTCGAGTCATTCCTGATGGGGTTAGTCAAACACTGCGTTGGTTACTTGCCAGAGAAGAAGATCGCAGTACTAATAGAAACTCAA
>NZ_JBFDAH010000040.1:0-20925 GCF_040719265.1 Aliikangiella maris
AAACTCTTTTGATAAAACGGTACACATCGCCGCTGTCAATGTCGTTTTCCCATGGTCAACGTGTCCTATGGTTCCTACATTGACATGGGGTTTGGTTCGTTCAAATTTTTCCTTAGACATAAATGCCTCCAAAAAGAGTTTAAGCAAATAATATTAATACCAGCCTATGCTTAACCGACCATTTGAGCATGATGCTGTAGTAATCATATAAACATAGTTAAACCCGGAACAAGTTCAATTGATCCGGGTAGAAAAAGTGGTGCCGATAACCAGAGTCGAACTGGTGACCTCACCCTTACCAAGGGTGCGCTCTACCAACTGAGCCATATCGGCGCTTTGTTCGAACTGGAGCGGGTAGCGGGAATCGAACCCGCATCATCAGCTTGGAAGGCTGAGGTTCTACCATTGTACCATACCCGCCGTACGTAGATTGAATATCGCTAACCTACATTACTCTTCGACAAACAAAACTTTAAAGTACACCAGCATGCTACTTGTGGAGCATATTTAATAGCCCGTACTTGTTAATTTGGTGGAGGGGGGTGGATTTGAACCACCGAAGCTCGCGCGTCAGATTTACAGTCTGATCCCTTTGACCACTCGGGAACCCCTCCAAATTTTTTATAGCAACCAACCTTTTGGCCTTGCTATTTTGAGCCGCGAATTCTGACAATTAAACCCCTAAAAATCAAGACAAATTGTAAAACTTTGCAACTCTTTATTCTTTTGTTTCTTATCACCTAGCATCTGTTATTAATGCAAAAATATTGATCACTGTGCCTGATAAGATAATGGGGTGTTATAGTAAACACCCCATTGCAATCTGGTGCCGGTTCCCGGAATCGAACTGGGTACCTACTGATTACAAGTCAGTTGCTCTACCAAGTGAGCTAAACCGGCAATTCTCCGCTGAATGAGTGTCTGTACTCAAGCAGGGACGCGAATTCTAAATAGTTATTTCTAAATGATCAATGGGTTTTTGGTTTTTTTTTTATTTTTTTTAATTAACAATATTAAGATTTTGATTTTAAAGAATTTTTCAATGCACGCAGCGCTCATTTTTTGTTCTAAATTATTCTTGTTAAAATCAGCTTTTAGATGAACTAATCAATATTTCACCAATAATTCTTTGGGTTGTCTAATAGATATACGCCTAGTTGGGCGCCTACTTAGATATTTTCCTTGGGTTTGAAATATTATTTTTCGCAGCGATACTCTTTGAAGTGTTCCTTATACAACAATGCCAACCCCTCGAATACTAGCGTTGCACGATATTCAATCGTAATATTCTTCGTCAATAATTGGTTTAACCAATATTCTCCGCCACCACCAGTAATCAAATATTCTTGAATATTATATTGATTCTGCAGTTTATCAATTGATTCAGATAAATATGCCCAGAATATTGCGTCAATACCCAAGTGAACACACTCCGTTGTTGATTTGCCCAACAATAAGACTCGAGGATCTTTTACACCATGCTCTAATTCACTATGCGCCCTTACTCTATCTGTATGCAAAAGGCTTTGAAACATGAGCTCTCGACCAGGAAGAATATGGCCACCTAAATGAATATCTGGCGTCAAAACATCAAGAGTCAAAGCAGTACCAACACTAATCAGGGCAATATTTTGCTGTCGCTGGTTAGCAGCAATAATCGATAGCCAGCGATCGATACCCAACAGCGAAGGTTCAGCGTAAGCACATTTGACACCGCAGGCCTGATAACTCGTTTGTGCAAAATAAATACGTGAATTGTTATCTTCAACCGTCACATCTGATATCAATTGGAGATGACTGAGTAATAATTGTTTAAGCCTCAGATTTTCCTCGTCACTGCGCACAGATGAAACCAATACCTGGTGTATTGGTTGCGCCGATAATTGTTCAATTAACGACTCAATCTGGGTAAGTCGTTCAACAGGTTTTGATTGAAGCACTTTGGAACAAAGTGAATCTGAAACAATGTATTTTAAATTGGTATTGCCCCAATCAATCAACAAATACATGCAACTCTCCTATTAACCATCTTCTTCATCAGACAAATTAACCTCATCTTTAAGCAATATACTGAGGACAACTGGCTAGCCAAATAATCAATTTAGTCTAATACTTTGCGCAAACTGACTTCGCCCGAATGGAATATTTTTATCCCCTGAGGAGTTTCCAGTCTTAACGCACCATTTGATTCAATCCCCGCCTCTGTACCACTGTATGTATCCTGTGGGGTGATGATATGGACAGGTTGTTGGTAGACGGCACTCAAAGCAGGCCACAAAGAAGAAAAAGGCTCAAATCCTTGTTGTTGATAAATATTAAGTGTCTCATCTAAATCAACTAAAAGTTTAGCGAGCAATTCATTTCGAGTAACTGATTTTACCAATAGTGGCTTTAAATTAGCCCAAGGTTGATCTATGGGCTCTCCTTGCTGGTGTTGCATATCCCAGTTAATCCCGACACCAATATTCAAAAAACTAGTGTCATGACTTTCGCCATTCGCTTCAACCAATATGCCAGCAACTTTTTGATGATTAACCAGTAAATCATTTGGCCATTTAATTTTTACAGGCGTTTCTGCAAGCTGATTAATTGTTTGTACCATACTTAATCCGATTGCCAGACTCAGCCCTCCCAGCGCACTCAACCCCAATGGTAATTCGACACCAATTGAAAAATACAGGTTAGCCGCAAAGGGAGAGATCCACGAACGCCCTTTGCGACCGCGTCCGGCAGTTTGATGTTCCGCCACACAAACCCGCCCAACCCCTGGCGATAGACGCCATTGTCTAGCCATGTAGTCAGCCGTTGAATCAACACTGGTTAATACATCTATTTGCTTGAAATATTTATTATTCTTTAGACTTTGCGTCAACAAGTCTTTATCCAGTAGACGCAATCCACCTGAAATCTGATGCCCTTTTCCACGAACAGAAAAAATATTAATTTGCCACGATTCAATTTTCTGAATTAATTTCCAGATCGCCGTACGAGAAACGCTTAGCTGTTGTGCCAAATCTTCACCAGAGTGAAATCTCCCATCAGCCAAGAGCCGTAGCAACTTTTCAATTCTTTCGCTGGTGCTCACTACTTTTCCGCTATTCATAGATTAGAGACCTCACCAATAATGCTAACTTCAGGTTCCAGTTTTACCCCAAATATCTGCTCAACCTTTTGTTTGATCATCTCGGCCATTCTCCAGACCTCAAAGCCGTTATCTGCGGCATAATTCACGATGACCAATGCTTGGTGAGCATGTACACCAACATTTCCTGAACGAACACCTTTTAAACCGGCTTTTTCAATTAACCAACCGGCAGCCAGCTTCATCCCCCCCTCAACAGGGTACGCTACTATATCGTCAAATTGCTCAAGCAATTGTGCATAGCATTGCAAACTCACGATCGGATTTTTAAAAAAACTGCCGGCATTTGCCAATTGGCCAGGGTCGGGTAACTTTGCGCTGCGGATTTGACAGACTTTTTGCATAACCTCGAGAGGCTGAATATTGACTTGTCCTTGAAAATGATTTTTCAGCGGTGGATAGCTTAAACACAAATTTGGTTGCTTAGATAATCGCAAACACACTTTTGAAATCAGGTATCGCCCAGGATGCTGCTTAAATAAACTATCCCGGTAACCAAAGTTACAATCAATCGTCTCCATCCTCATCGGCAGACCTGACTCAAGATCAATTCCCTCAACCGATGTAATCACTTGTTTTACCTCAACGCCATATGCGCCAATATTTTGTACAGGTGCAGCGCCAACCGTACCTGGAATAAGAGCAAGATTTTCCAATCCAAACCAGTCATTTTGAACGGTCATTTCGACCAATCGATGCCAGTTTTCTGAAGCACCAACGGCAATTTCAACAGAAACATCCGTTTGACTGATAATCTCAACACCAAAAAATTGTGGAAAAATGATTAGTCCTGAAAAATCACTAACAAACAGCACATTACTACCACCACCTAAAATAAGACGTTCTTCAAAGGATTGAATTTGAGGTAATAACACTTCAAAATTCGCGGTATGATCGATAATTAAAAAATGTTCAGCAAGCGCATCTATGGCAAAAGTATTTAGTGCCTTGAGAGAAACTTGTGAAGTGATCTGATTAACAACTTGCGGAAATAACAATAGATAAATATTCCTTAACAAAATTAAGTCTATTCTACACTACCCTTTGAATAGATAGTAACTTTATACTTAACCGACCAACTTAATAGCGCTAAAAAATATTGCCAACAGCCAAGTCTCAGTGATAACGTGTCTAATCAAAGTAGTAACTTATTGAAAAATAGATTAAATTTAAATGATATTGAAGCTATTAGTTCAATATATTCGCCACAATTTAAATAAGATAATAATTAAAATTTAAGAAAAAATACCAGGCAAAATCTGTAACAACTTTCCGGCCAATTCACTCTTTAAACTGGAAAGTTAATCATATTATCAATTGAACCAGAGGTTTAAGTGAATAAATTACAAATTAATCTTATCATTTTTTTCCTGTTGTTTGGTGTGACAACAATACCTAATGCAGAAGAGGATACCCCTGGAGAAGGCGCAGTTGCCCCTGACTTTCAAATCACTCAAATGGATGGTACAACCTTTAAACTCAGTGATTTTAAAGGCGAAAAACCCGTTTATCTAATATTCTGGAACACCTGGTGTACTTTTTGTATGAAAAAAATCCCACATCTCCAGCGTACTTACCAGGAATTCAATAAAGACATCCAAGTGATAGCCATTAATACTTCATTAAAAGATAGTTTTGAACAAGCCTCCGAATTTAAGCAGCGCTTTGCGATTGAATACCCTTTAGCATTTGATCATGGAAAAAAAGTCACAGATTTATATGGCGTATGGGGAACGCCAACCGAGTTTATTATTGATATTAACGGTACCATTTTACATAGAGATAATGTTCCACTGGACATTACCAATCACCTCGAAAAATGGCGTTCATCTGAAAATATTGAGGTAGTTGCAAAGCCAAACACAAGCTGCCAGCAAAACCTCAAAACCTGTTAATCAGTTAATCCGGATAAAAATCATGCGAAAACATGTTTCATCTAAGGTCGAAAGGACATTTGTTAACAAACACACGGAGCAAGCGGCAGGATCGCAAACAAAATCAGCAAGGATTCAGACACATATCTCACCAGTACAGCGATTTCCGGGTTACCGTGGCCCACTAGCGAGTGGATATAGTCGTCGTGATTTTCTAAAAACCAGTATTGCAGCGAGTTTGTTGGGCGGATTATTAGCATGTAAACCAACACTGAACCATAACCTACTTTCTGACCATCAACCTAATACACCCCTCAACCAATCATTGTTCACCCGGCATCAACAAATGACTTTGCAACAGGTTCAAATGCATTTATTTCCAGACGATGGCAACGGCCCAAGTGCTAAAGAGATTAATGCGTTTGGTTATCTTGAATGGGCGCTAAACGATCCCAAAAATATCGACGATGGCGATCCTGAATTTATTCAACAAGGCGTAGTGTGGCTTGATGATTTAGCGCAGCAAACTGAGCAGCGGCAATTCATTCAACTCTCACATCAACAACAACACCAAGCGATCGAGGCGGTAGCAGCGTCTCAGGCAGGGAAAAACTGGTTATCATTACTACTATATTATTTAACCGAAGCACTATTGCTCGATCCGGTTTATGGCGGTAATACCAATCAAATTGGCTGGCAATGGTTGCAACATCAAGCAGGTTTTCCTCGCCCTGAACCGGGAAAAACGTTTAAAGACTTTACTTGAGACACCGTTTTTCTGCTCAGCTCTACTTAGCGTTTAATACCTATCTTAGACTTTAATATTTCACATTTTGTATTCTGTACAGACTTATAGAGAACCGCATCGATGACAATTCAATCAGACTCTCAATCAGACTCTCAATCAGACTCTAAATCAGATTCCGTTAAAACCGTTGATATTTGCGTCATTGGCAGCGGCGCTGGCGGCGGTCCGATTGCTTATGAATTAGCAAAAGCCGGTTATCATGTTGTGGTATTAGAAAAAGGCCACTGGTATCGGGAATCAGATTTTAAAAAAGATGAAATGCTTACCCGGCGCGGCGTTTTTCGCTCAAAAATGGCCGAGGAACGCCACATATTGGTCGAACCGGATAGTGATGGATGGAATGAAAATCCCACCGATGAGTTTTGGGGCGGAAATATTGTCGGAGGCGCAAGTAATTTTATGAGTGGTTACTTTCACCGCTTAAAACCCGAAGACTTTCGACTGCTATCAGAATTTGGTCCAATAGAAGGCGCTAACTTGACCGACTGGCCTATCAGCTATGATGATTTAGAACCTTATTACACCAAGGTAGAGTCAGTCATTGGGGTGTCAGGAAAAGTCGTAAAACATCCCAATCTAGAACCCCGTTCGACGGCCGATTTTCCACATCCACCAACCAACGAACATCCAATCGCTCAATGGTTTGATCAAGCAGCCAGTGAACTGGGTTTTCATCCACTTCCAATGGCCCGAGCCATTTTATCTGAACCGGTGAACGAACGCCGCAGTTGTGAATACTCGGGTTACTGTGGCAGTTATGGCTGTCGTTCAGGGGCAAAAGGCAGTTCACGAGCAGCCTTACTTAACCAGATTGAACATCTGGACAATTGTCAGATTATTACCCAAGCTAAAGCCTATCAAATCAATACAGATCAAAAAGGCAATGCCACATCGGTGGATTATTTTGACCAACAAGGAAATACTCACCAAATTCGAGCCAAAATAGTTGCCGTCGCATGTTATTCAATGGAATCAAGTCGCCTGTTGCTTAGCTCCTACGGTCCAAAACATCCACAAGGCATTGGAAATCGCTACCAACAAATCGGCAAGAATCTCCACTGTTGTGCAGGAGGCACAGGACACGGCATATTTGATTTGAGCCAACTCAATAGCTCACAAGCTAACGACTTAAAAGTACGAGGCCCTTTTTTTAATCGCGCACTACAAGATTGGTATTTTATTGATGATAAAAAGGCATTTGGAAAAAGGAT
This sequence comes from Aliikangiella maris, assembly GCF_040719265.1. Classification (NCBI taxonomy): domain Bacteria; kingdom Pseudomonadati; phylum Pseudomonadota; class Gammaproteobacteria; order Oceanospirillales; family Pleioneaceae; genus Aliikangiella; species Aliikangiella maris. The sequence continues at coordinate 7,036 of NZ_JBFDAH010000040.1, forward strand.
TAAAGGTGGCACTATCGACTTTGTGTTCGATCCTCCCTCTCCAACGGCAGAAGCCAATAATTTAAAATGGGGTAATAATGACGAACTCCTATGGGGCAGCCCTTTTAAACAACGACTGAAATCCCATTTCACCCAATCAAAAGATTTTAAATTTGAAGTATTTTGTGACTGGCTACCGACCGATAATTGCCATGTCAGTCTTGATGCAACAGAAAAAGATAAATGGGGTTCGCCCGTGGCCCGAGTAAAAGTCGGATATCATCCTCACGATTTGAAAGTTGCTCAATATATCGTAGACAAAGGGGTTGAAGTCATGAAAAAAATGGGCGCCCAAAATTATTATGGCAACGCATTTACTTCACCGACATCTAATTTAATTGCCGGTGGATTGCGCTTTGGGCGAAATCCGAAAACATCGGCACTTGACAGTGATTGTCGCGTTCATGGTACAGACAATGTCTTTGTAACCGATGGCAGTTTTATGCCGAATGGCGGCAGCATCACCCCCACTTGGACAATTTATGCCAATGCATTTCGTATTGCAGATAAAATTAAACAGCAACTTGGTGGCAAATCATAATTGCTATTTTGCGTCGATAAACTGTGTGAGCAAATCAAGCGCTTGGGGCAAATTTTTTCGACCAAAACCAATGCGAAAATGTGACGTCGGTGTTGTAAGTAAATCAGAGCGATAGACTTTGCCGGGCAGTAACAACACACTTTTTTGTTTAACTAAGGACTCACAAAATGAATCGGCACCATCGCTTCCCAGATATTTTGGAAATGCAATACAGCCACCATCAGGCATCTGCCACTCAAACCATTGTTCGTATTGTTTAAAAAATGCATCAAGAATCAATAGGTTTTCACGAATAATATGACGGTTCTGCTGCAAGATTTTATCCGCATGGGTTAATGCAATATCTGCGAGAACTTCACTTGGCGCAGAATTACAAATGGACAAGTAATGTTTATAACGCTCCATTTTCTGTAACCAGTCAAACTGCTGACTAGCAATCCAACCAATTCTTAATCCCGGTAGTCCATAAGCTTTAGACATAACATTTAATGAAAAACCTAGCTCATAAATATCGGCTACTTGTGGCAGCCGCTTGGTATCATCCAGCTCAAGCAGTCTATAGACTTCGTCACTGAATAAAAAGATTTCGTTTTCCCGACAAAGACTAACCAGTTGATCTAATGTGTCTCGAGAAATAATATGCCCCGTCGGATTATTCGGAAAATTAATTGAGATGAGTCTTGTATTTGGTTGAATAGCATCAGCAACCTGATTTAAATCGAGCGCCCAGTTTTGCTCAGCATCTAATGCAACGCCAGTCACATTAGCAACTTCTAGCGGTATCGTTTCTGCAGCCTGATAATTAGGTACGATCACAATGGCATGATCACCAGGACGCAGCAATACGCGCATCGCCGTATAAATCCCTTCTTCTGCGCCGTGAAAGCATAAAATATTTTGCTGACTCAGTGAGTGATAAGTGAGCGCAATTTTTTCGCGTAGTTGAGGTGCCCCCCAGGTTTCAGTGTATCCTAACCATTGCGACATGAGTGCCTGCTCAGCATCATCACCAGCCATTGAAAGTAAAGAAGCTATCGATAAACTTTCGGCATCGGATGCAGCAAGATTATATTTGGCATTAAATTCCCATCGAGAAAAGTAAGTTTCTAATTCAAAATCACGCATTGTCATTCCTCTGTTACCACTTTATTTTGCCCACTGATTCAATAAACTAAAAGCAATCATCCACATCGTTAAAGCCACCACAATATCGATACCGACTTGAACCTTGGGTCGAATTAAATAGTCGGCTAATCTGATTGCACCATATGTTAAAGCGTAAAACCAACTGATTGACGCAATGATACACCCTGCAACAAACGCACCGCGCATATCCATCGTATATTGATTTCCAACACTACCTAAAATCACTATCGTATCCAAATATACATGCGGGTTTAATAAAGTTACCGCAAGTGCGCCAAATATAATTGTTAAACACGGCTTTTTTCGCGGAGGTAACGACTCAACGATAATATTACCAACCTCATCTTCAATCTGCGTTTTGGGTAATAGAGTGCGGTATTTTTTAATGCCGTCGGCTAGCGCCATAGAACCATAAACGGTGAGAAAAAATATACCTCCCCAAGTTAATAAATTTAGTGATAGCTGGCTTTGGTTAAAAATAATCCCGCCACCATATACACCAATAATAACTAAAAAAATATCACACACCACACAAATGCCAGCCACTAAAAAAGGGTAATTTCTTTTTAACGCCTGATTTAACACAAATGTGTTTTGTGCGCCAATAGGAATAATCATACTCAGCCCCAGAAAAAAACCTTTTACAACCGTAGCAAACATGGTTGATTAATCTCATCAATTCAATAAAACATCAGCTTAATCAGACACAAATATTAAGTAAAATTAATATTTTTAATTAATAATTAGATATACTAATATCAAATAAAATGTCAAAATTGCTCCAAATGGATATATCGCAGGCCACAGCTATTATCTCGCTGCACGCTTATATTCGCTATAACCACAAGGTTTTAATTGCAAGGCTTTGAGCAAGTCACTTGCTAGAGATTGGTAAAAATAGACTCAATGAATATTGACTATAAACTGCTACAAGCTTTATCCACAGTAATTGAGTATCAAAATTTTGAATTAGCCGCAGCACAACTGTGTCTCTCACAATCGGCCATTTCTCAGCGGATAAAACAACTGGAAGATTTGCTTGGTCATCCAGTGTTAGTTCGGGCTAAACCGCTTAAACCCACCGTTATTGGTGAACATCTAATCGCTCACTATCAACAAGTCCATCAACTTGAAAAAAATTTGTTACAGCAAATACTCCCAGACATTCCGACTCAACCCACAAAGCTTGCTGTTGCTTTAAATGCCGACTCTCTGGCAACCTGGTTTCTTGACGCTTTAAGTCCACTTCTAAAAAAGCATCCTATTGAACTGGATATGATCATTGCTAATGAAGCGCTTACAACCAACCGATTGAAATCAGGCGAGGCATTTGGTGCAGTCAGCCTTTCCTCTAAAGCCTTGCCCAACTTTCAAGCCGTTCGACTGGGTAAAATGAATTATATCATGGTGGCATCAGCACAGTTTTATCAATACTATTTCAGTAACGGGATTAATCGAAACACTTTAAAACGTGCTCCCGCAGTCACTTTTGATAAAGATGACGAAATGCATTTTCGTTTTATTCACCAACACTTTGCTCTGCAACCTGGCGACTACCCCTGTCATATTGTGCGTTCCTCTGAAGCATTTATCGATATGGCACTCAAAGATCTGGCCTATTGCATCGCTCCTGAAATACAAGTGAAACAATATTTAGAACAAGATATTTTATTAAATATTATGCCAGATAAATATTTTGAACAAACTCTTTACTGGCACTTTTGGATATTAAGCAAAGGTATTTTCCGTGATGCATCAAACCTAATTATTCAACATGCTCACCAAGTTTTAGCCCAATAGTCATTACACTTGAACGTTAGATTTTCACACAAGATTTTACCTAGCTTAATTAGGTAAATCATTTTACGCTGAACAAACCTACCTTCCTTCCCTAAAATCTCATAAAGAAATTTTATTAGGTTTTTTATTCTCCACTATACTTATTAATTCAGGAAAGCAAAGTTAGCCAAAACTATTATAAGGAAGTCACACAAGCGCCTAAATATAGCAATGAGTAAGTCAATGAAAATACGCAGTAAATTAATCGCTACTTATACAGTTGCCACTATCACACCAATAATCATAATTTGTATTGTTATGGCTTTCAAAACAATCAATCAATCATATGATGGATTCATTGAAAATACCCAAAAAGAAATTCACCAGATAAACAATGCCTTTAACGCTTTTTTTGATCAAGTCAGGAAAAACGTACGCTTTCTTTCGGAAATGCCCGCAGTAAAAAATGTCCCGTTAGAAATCACCAATTACATTGGCTCACCTAAGCAAGCGAATGCCAGAACTAACAGTCCAGCAGAAGCAGCAATTCATGCCGCTTATTTAACCTTTATACAAACTCATAACGATTTACTTTATGTCTACATGGGGGGGTGAAAGTGGAGGCTACATTCAGGCCCCAGAAGAATCAAACCCTGTTGGCAATTACGACCCAAGAAAACGACCTTGGTATCAATTGGCAAAAGCCAGTCCACAAAAAGCCATTATGACCAGCACATATAAAGGCTCACTTGGCGATCCAATGGTATCCATCGCTCATTCAATTACAAATACGTCAGGCAATTTTATTGGTGTTCAATCTGTTGACGTTGCGTTAAGTAGACTCACCGAAATTATCAGCTCAATTCGTTTGGGTGAAACGGGCTATCTTATTTTAATTGATGAAAATAATACGATTTTGGCTGATGCAAAAAATCCGGAGAACGGTTTTAAAAAATTAAATGAACTAGATGGAGAACTTTATCAGCAGCTTGCTGCAAATCAACAAAAAAACTTTAGCATTGAACAAAATGGAACCTCTTACGAAATTACCTCTTATCTATCACCTGAATTAAAATGGCGATTTATTGGTATTATAGAAACCTATGAAATCCACTCACCAACCTATCGGCTAATACGAATTATTTTTCTTATCGGATTGGTACTCGTTGCAGCTTTTATCTTTTTAGGCGCACTTTTTTCAAGCAGAATTGTCGCCCCGATTTTACAAGTTTCCAAAGGGTTAGAAGATATTGCAAAAGGTGAAGGTAACTTGAGTGTTCGATTAGATGTGAAAAGTCAGGACGAAATTGGTGCGCTAGCCAAGTGGTTTAATTTATTCATTGAATCGACTAACACCATGGCTAAGGATATTCAATCCTGTTCGCAGCAGTTATCACTTTCATCAGAAAGCACCAATCAAATAATTACTCAAATGCGGGCTGGCAACCATGAACAGGAACAAGCCATTGCAAAGGCCGCAACGGCAACCACAGAAATGACATCGACCGCTCAACATATGGCAATGAACTGTTCTGAAACCATGACGGAAGTCAACAACACTAAAGAAGCCGCATTACAAGGAAATGGAACAATGAAAATTGCAGTCAACAAAGTTGAACAGTTATCAACAACCATTAGCGAATCTTCGATTGCCATGGATGAGCTTAATCGGGAAAGCAATAATATCACTCAAATTTTGAATGTTATTCGCGGAATTGCCGAGCAAACTAACTTACTGGCACTAAATGCCGCTATTGAAGCAGCGCGCGCTGGCGATCAAGGACGTGGTTTTGCGGTTGTTGCCGACGAAGTACGAACACTGGCACAGCGCTCACAAAAATCAACAGAAGAAATCGATGCAGTACTCACCAGTCTCGCTGATCGTACACAATTTGTTGCAGGAAAAATGGAACTCAGCTCAAAACAATCACAAGATGCCAGTGAAGAGTCAAAACGCGCGCAAATATTATTTAATGACATAGCAAAATCAGTGGAGGCCATTAACGATATGATTACGCGAATAGCAACTGCGGCAGACGAACAGTATCAAGTATCCGAAGAAATCGCACAAAACATCACAGAGATTAACGATGTTGCATACCTGGCAACCACTTCATCTGACAAAATGTCTTCTGATTCAGCAGAACTATTAAATCTTTCACAGCAACTCAATCAATTGGTGGCGCGCTTTAAAGTTAGTCGTTAAAAAAGTATTCGAGCTAGAAAAGCAAAAACTCACAGTTTTTAAGCTGTGAGTTTTTTGATAAAGCTAAAGGTAATCTTAGCGTAAACTATACATCAGAATATGACAACAGAATATAATCAACAATGTAGCTTACAAATCAACTCTAGCAAAATGGCATAACGTAGCTACAAAAACGATTGAAGCCTACATTTCCACCAGAACAAATCAAGCCAACTTTTTTACCAGCCATTTGCTCTTTTTCTTTATTCAAAGCAGCCAGAGGTAATGCTCCTGCACCTTCAACCAAGTTATGAGTACCTTGATAAAATTCATACATTGCTTCTGAAATCTGGTGATCATTTACCACAACAATACGATCAACACCTGATTTAATGATGTCAAATGCTTCTTCCATCGGTGTACGAGTTGCAACACCATCAGCCATAGTATTTGCATGTGGTGTAGTAACCACTTTACCGGCTTCATAAGATAATGCAAATGCTGGTGCACCTTCTGCAACAACACCCACAATTTTAGTGCTTGAGCCAAGTAAGTCACGAGTTTTGATCATGCCACAAATTCCTGTACCCATTCCAATTGGAACATATACAGTATCCATGTCTTGAATTGCAGTTAAAAATTCCAATGCATAAGTTGCGACGCCTTCAACAAGTTCGGGCATAAAAGGAGGGATATATAAAAAACCAGACTCTTGCTCCAATTTAGCGGCATACTGTCTTGCTTCTTCATAATCATTACCGTGAATAATCAATTCAGCGCCATAACTTTTAATCGCACGATTTTGATCTTCACTATTATCTTCTGGTACAACAATCATAACAGGAATATTATGAAGCGCACCCGCAAAAGCAAGACTTTGTCCATGATTACCACGTGTTGCTGAAATAATTCCTTTTACTTTTTCTGCTTGATTTGCCAACTTGTTAACTAAATTAATTCCGCCACGCACCTTAAATGCAGTGGTTGGTGTATGATTTTCATGTTTAACCCATACTTCACAACCAGTACTGCTTGAGATCTGAGGCCAATTATACTGAGGTGTTGGTGACATAGTCTTATAAATAAGCGATGCCGTATTTTTTAATTGGTCAAGTGTAAACATTTATAAATCCTTTGCAATTCTATAAATTCAGAATCAATCCTATCCTGTAAACTGAATAGTCTCAATGAATTTTTCATGAATTGTGTTAAGTTAAAAACTCTAGCAAAAATAACCTTTAATCAATTGTGGTTTTAAATAAAATTGCCTGTAAGAAATCTCTTTTTATTGATTAAATTATATATGCAATCTCATTAATAGATTTTTATTGTTGTATAAATTGATAATTTTAACTCAATTTACAAAAAACATTTTATCTAATTTTTTTTTAGGTTGTCCAGCAAACAAGACTCAACAAAAACCACAAATTTGTTACGCCTATTATACTAAAGTGGTAGATTGAACACGCATTATTTATTTCTTTTGTTTTAATTTTTATGTGCGAAGAAAGGATTAATAATATTTACTTTAAGGTTAATCAATAATTTTATTTTAATGATTATTCCCTGATTTTAAATGTGGAAATTCATTGCTTGATATACCAGTAGAAAATGAAAGCCACAAAATCAGTTCAACCATTAATGATAAATTTTTGTGGCATTTTAACTATATGGCAATTGGCTTAGTATTAGTATTAAATTTAAATTTAAGTTTAAGTTTAAGTTTAAGTTTAAGTTTAAGTTTAAGTTTAAGTTTAAGTTTAAGTTTAAGTTTAAGTTTAAGTTTAAGTTTAAGTTTAAGTTTAAGTTTATTAATTAGTCTTTTTCAACTCTGCTTAACAAGGCAATACGAGTCAACTGATCAAATTTCCCGTAAGCCAGTAACTTATTTAAATCTGCCGGATCGACTCTTAACGAAACTTTATGAAAGTCGATAGTATTTAAGTTAAATACTTCGGCCGGGTAAGTGACTTGATTAAAAGCCCCTCCCACCTTTTCTTGCCAACTATAATTGACTTGAAGTTTATCTTTCTCTATTGCGACGACTTCAATTTTAACATGATAGATACCATCCCACTTTCCTTGCCAACTACCTAAAATTGACCGATATGGTTGCTCATCCTTTGCCGAAATCGATAAACTCAACATGAGCAACATCAGCGTTGTAATTGAGCGTTTTGAGTTAATCAAACGACTCAAAGTCTTAAACATTACCATTCTCTCCCCTTATTTAGTTTAAACAGTCTCTGGAATAATCACAGCTGTTTTTCCTTTGGAAAAAGCAATCATTATCAGGACAAATTGGGCATAAAATTATAATAGAATTAATGAGTATTCTACCTGTCATACAATTGACAATTTTCATGACTAACGGTTCAGTCCTATCATAATAAAGTACACATAACATGTTAGTCCAATGTATAAAATACGTTCAGATTATTCCTAAAAATATGTGATTAATTGATACCAAAAGGCTCAGAAAAGCAGCATTACCGTTTGAGTTTAGGCTATTAAAAATTGATGATTGAAAATTGATGACAAAAAAATCATCATTACTGATGACTAGTGCAGGTTTAGCGATGATTGATTAATGAAAGCTTCTCCCCCGATATCAATAAGTCGGTCATTTTTTGTTTATCCAATGGTTTATAAAAATAAAAGCCCTGAATATACTCGCAGTGCCTGTCTTGTAGATAGCTAACAACATTAGGGTTCTCAACCCCTTCGGCAACAATTCTTAAATTAAGGCTATGCGCCAGAGAAATAATGGCATTGACTATCGATTGTTCGTTGGGATTTTGCTCTAACTCAAGTATAAATGAACGATCAATCTTAATAATATCTAACGGTAATTTTTGCAAATATTTTAACGAGGAATAACCCGTTCCAAAATCATCGATAGCGACGGATATATTTAACTCCCGCAGTTGATTCAATACACCCGTGGCTTTTTCCAAATCACTTAGCAACATTGATTCAGTAATTTCAAACTCCAGATATTTACCACTGATTTGATGCTCAGTTAAACACTGACTAATTTTTTCCACCAGTGTCACATCAGAAAACTGTTGTGCCGATAGATTTACTGATACACAAAAATCTTTGACCCCCATATTTAACCACGTAATGATTTGCGCACACACTTTACGCAGCACCACTTCTCCCACACTATCAATCAAACCCGAACGCTCCGCAACAGGAATAAAATCCGCCGGAGAAATAGCTTCACCCTGCTGTGGATACCAGCGGACTAAAGCTTCCATTCTGGAAATACTCATATCAGTCGTACTAACCTGTGGCTGGTAAAAAACGGTTAACTCATTGTTACCAATTGCATGTCGTAGCTTATTTTCCAAATCCAACTGATACTGTGCAATACGCTCCAGAGAGGTGTTAAAAAATTCAAAGCTGCACCGCCCATTTTGTTTTGCATGATACATCGCCATGTCGGCCTTGCGAATCAATTCAGAGGGTTCCGTATCATCACGAGGATACATGCTAATACCAATACTCGCAGAAATATAAAAGCTCTTATTATTAAAATGATAAGGCAAGGTCAACTCAGACAAAATTCGTTGACAAGTATGAGAGGCAACTCGGTGACTTTTAATATTATCCAACAGCACGACAAATTCATCACCACCTAGCCGAGCCAAAGTATCATGCTCACGTAAGCATACTTTAATTCTTTTTGACACTTCAATAAGTAACTTGTCACCCACCTGATGACCTTCAGTGTCATTTACTTTTTTAAAATGATCGAGATCGATAAAAAGTATGCCCGCAAAATCCTGATTACGTTTACTAAGTTGAATAGAGTGATTAATTCTATCAAGTAAAAGCATTCGATTGGGCAGGCTGGTAAGCGCATCATGAAAAGCCTGATATTGTACCAGCGCTTCATTTTCTTTTATTTGTGTAACATTTCTCAAACACCAAACACGTCCAACTAAATGGTTGTCGAGTATTTGTGGGGTCGAATAATATTCAAACAACTGCTTGTTTTTGAGTTCAATTACACCAAATATATTGGCATGACCATCGAGAATAAGTCGCTTGAGTTCGTGCACCAGATTATGAGGATCTTGAATGATCTTATAAAACAACCAAAGAATTTGCTTGCTTGTATAATAATTTTCAGTGTCTTTAAGATGTAAAATTTTACCGGCGCTATCGTTAAATCTAACTAGCTCACCACTTTGATTAAACGCTAGAATGGCTTCTCCGGTTGCATTAAAAATTCCATCGAGTGCAACCAGCGAGTCAGCTAACTGTTTATGCGCAGCTTCCAGCTCTTTAAGCTTTTTGCGAAGCTCCGCATTGCGTTGATTAAGTTCCTCTGAAACCAGCTCAAGTGAACGTTCAACCAGTACCTTTTCCCTTTCAAAATCCAAATAAGTTTCGCTAATCACCTCTAACAACGGTAACATTTCATCAGGAAGATTCGACGTTAAGTATTTTCGCCTCAACTGTCGAGTTAAAAGTTTATGCATCCACTATTTCGCTAAAAGTTGTAATGGTCATAGTTTGATTGTGCAGTCGACAGTGATTTCCTTTTAACAGTGGTGAAATTTCACCATAAGAATAGAATCCACATTTAACACAATCATCAGAAGTCACATCATTAACGGCTTCGAGCTCTTCATAAGTTCGCTGATTTAAAACCAGCCGTCGCCCGACACAAGAGATTAACAACGCAAGCCTAGCCTCGGCGCTTTGTAATTTCTCCACAGCACCGACAGCCGCAATACTGGCGCCATCAATTAAACTGTTATTGCTGGCTTTCATCAGTTTCGCACTGGCGCCTTCTGGCATATCACCGGCAAATACCATACTTTTGTCGTCTTCATTAATTGACAATATAGTGCGAACAACACTTTCCGACTCCTCTGCTAATTGTAGACTAAGTGGAAATCTCAATGCAGAAGAAGGCAGTTCGGCAGAATAGTCACCCAAATAATTTTTATATAAATCAAGCGCGGGTTGACCGTCTAGTTCATATAAAATATTACCTTTGGAACGGGTTATAATTCGATTGGGTCCAAAGGCACTCCATCCACCAAGCGTGCCATGTCCAACACGAAGTGCATTGCCATAAAATCCACACACAACAATCATGCCAGATGCGCACTGCTCATTATGCCAAACAACCGTTTTCGAAAATCGTTCAGCATCTCCTGCCAGCCCCCCCGTGACCAAAACATCACGTGGCAGCGCTTCATTAATACCACTTACCAGTTCGGTTCCATTGACTAACTGTCCATCGCTAATCACCAAAGCATATCGTAACACGTCTTCATGTAGACTAGCGGGTAACTCCTTTGCCAAGGTCAGCCCCGCCTCAAAACTTGACTGATGGTGATTAATGTTGGTATTGATTACTTGGATTGGCGTATTTGCTAAATTCACTGCGGTCAGCACCAATGAATTATCATAAACTTCAGTCGATGAAATCTCTCCACTGGTCGTGCATCCAATCAATTGGGCATGAGAAAAAGCATTTTTAATCTGCTGTGATATAAAAGGAAACTTAATAATTTGTCGGCTACCAAATGCCAACAGCAATTGAGAAGAATCATTGGCAGGTAACGCAGGAAACCACTGTCCATCACGATAATGGTATTGAGATACATTCATATTTGACACCTAAACTAAATACGAGTAATGATATTTTCTAATACCTAAGAATAGTACAAAAATGCAGACTGGACCGAATAGAAAATAGGCTTTACCGAATCAGGACAACCCGGTGGCCATTTCATAAAACACCTTTTTAGGATTTACACTCTCTGAAAAAATGCACGTTCAATCTAATATTTGTTAACCCCTTAATAATCAAACAGTTTTAGCAGTCTCATTTTTCGCCAATATTTCAGCAATAAAAATACGAAGGGCGCGACTTAATTCAACAGGTAGGATACTTTTTGTTTAGATTATTATTGTAAGACATACATGCCAGAAGATTTCAAACCATTATTTTCACGTTCAACTTCTCCGCGTTAATTAAGACACCACTTTCAGCTAAAGCCCGCTCCTTTTCAGACAACATGGCAACTGTATTTAACTTACTCGCTTTTAAATCAACCGCGCCTGAGAGCTGCCATAGCGCAATATCATATCCAGCAGCCACAGAAAAAACTTCATTGGGTTGAGTTGGCTGTGTTTTATAATTAGGATGCAAATAAATTTGTTTGACCGGTAAAAATTGTCCTGCCCCATCAGTGGTATTGTTTGTTCCCACTAAAATACCAACATCTTCAGGACTCACCCCCACCGAACAATGGGCAGCAGTGACCACCCAACGATCAGTCACCAAGGCACCACCACAAAACTGTCTGAAAGATCCACTCCAAGTCGAACCTACAGCAGCTATAAAAGGATATTCTTGCGCGGCGGTCTCATCCCCGCCAATAATATTAGGATTGATGAGCACATTATCATGTTGAACAACGACCCTTTTCAATTCAGGCCCTTCGCCCCCAGAAACATTGCGCCATCCAAAAGGAACCTCTTGGCGAATAATATGCTCACCTTCAGGAATACCATAAAAAAATAAACACCAAGTCGATTAGTTTGTGTGAAGCGTTCACCCTTATCACGTTGTGCATTATTATTTTCATCGATATAAACAACAACCTTATTTTGCCCTCGCTCACCTGAACTCACTTTGCCATCAGCATTGTGATCTTGCCAGACATACCCAGCAATAAAGCCATAGTCACCAGCACTAGATAATGAATTAACCGTTGACGAGGTCGGGCTATTTGGCGTAAATCGTTTTATTTGTTCATTGTTCTGCTGCGTATAACTAACAACAGAATGACTTTTTTCTGAATCACCTTTTGCTGTATTACTAAAAACCGTGCGGGCTGCGTGTAACCCGGCACTCCCTTCACCATAACGATAATCATCTCCAATATCTCACCCAATAGCCAAACTCTCACAAAAACAACCGCTATTCACTCAAAGTCCCTTCCATAGTTTAGTTGACCGTCCGTTATTAATTATTATTTCTAGTTATTATCATTTTAGATTTAAGTTATGGGTGTCTCAACTCAGCGATGGATATACTCATTCAACCATTTGTATATTGTTAAATAGTCTTGCCCCCTTATGGCACCTCAAGCGTGTAATTCGCTGGACGCTTACCATTGATTCACAAACCAATTGTAACCACCTTTTAAGCAACTTAGGAATTGCACTTATTATATGAATTCGCGTTCAGAAGAGAGTGTGGTGCACTTACTGATTGAGCGTGGCTTCCATTTAGTGTTTTTAGTCGGGTGATCATATATGCCCGTTATTAGTTTTAATGAGTTCACGGTCTACTGTTGCTTCCCCTCAGCAATTTTTTTTATCCCAGCAATATATTTTTCATATTCGAGCTTCGTTTCAAATGCTGAGCTATATATAAACCTCTAAAGTAGGAGTCGAACTCAGATTAAAAATTGAGGATACTTGCTTATCATAAACTCCCTTTTTATCATAGTACCTATAAAATTTTGGTTTAGAAGTTGATATCTTATCGAGTCTTTTAACATTTTCTTGAAAGTAACCTAAATCCAAATTATATTTATTAAGCCTCTTTATAACTACATACATATCTTCTTTATTCTTAAAATCAAAACGAAACACGTTTGCCTTTTCACTACAAGAAGATATAAATATTATAAAAACAAAATATAATTTTTTAAATTTCATTTTTTAAACTGCCTTAATTTATTTAATTTTCTAGTAAGATCTGGAAAGGCATTAGAGTTATAGTATGCCTCACCTACAAAGTTATTAAACCCTTTCCAAAATCCATTTCCTTCTCCTGTTACATGCATATATATTTCCATTTTGCTCTATTATATCCATGCGAACATGGCCACTGAATGAATGTGCGGGGTACGCGATATTCCATAAAATATTATCATCATAATTAACCACATGTTCTATAGGATTATAAAAAAATAAAACATGTCTACCAGGACTTTGATCATCCCAAGGATATTGGAATGGTATGGATTCCGTATTTGCTAAGCTTGTCATTAATCCCTTTGTACAAAACCATTCCCCGCCAATTTATCCATTACATAAGCCATAGTTAGTCGTCCCTGAAAAAAGAAAAACTCATCAATTTTCTCTCAAGGAAATGCACGTTGAAGCGCTTTTATCATTGAGTTTAACGCAACAAATCTCGTCAGGCGATTAAGCA
>NZ_JBFDAH010000041.1:0-19810 GCF_040719265.1 Aliikangiella maris
CCGCCATTTAAGGTGTAGGTTTTCCAGTTTTTAGCAGAATGCATTTGTGGGTGAGCAGTGAGTAACTCAGAAGTGCCTGCATCGAAGAAAGCAATGTCTCGGAAGGGTTCGCCCGAGGCTTTACGTCCAGAGACTTCAATTTTCCATGCCAGTTTGGTCTCACCTGATTCAGGTAAATAAATATAAGCCAGTTCAGGTGTGCCAGTCAGATTACCGATGACACTGGCTGCGGCTTTCGCTGAGCGACCGTTATCATGGTTGTTCATTAACGCTTGTGAGTTGCTTGCTGCATTATTAACGGCTAGTGTACCGGTTAATGCATAAACTTGACCGGTTGTGCTGGTTAATGAGTTTGAGGTAACGTCGGCATGCAAAATCATGCTGGTACCGTAAACGGTTAAGCCATTAATGGTTTGGGTAAAATGTGTATGCGCTTTACCTAATTCATCAACCCATTGACGATTAATTTTGAAGTTTTCATTGCCTGAATAATTGTAAGCAGTTTGTGATGCTAAAATATTTTTTAAAGCATCTGCTGCATTTTTTTGAGTCATTGAACCCAGGTTGCCACTTAAAAAAGTTGGCGCGCCATTTTGTGCGTNTGCTTTTATCATGTAAGATCTCCTAAAAGACTCTTTATAGTAATTTGCTAGTAATTTGTTTTTAAATATGCATGCTTATTTATAAAATACTTTAGAGATAAATGACGGCTATTAATTGCGGAGCGATCAAATCCATACAGTTAATCTATTCACTTAAAGCAAGAGGAATAATACAAATAGAATTGCGCTTGCTCAATTGTCAAATGTATTGTGGTTCACAAAAAAATATTGTTAATAGTGCCGACAAAAAGTAGTTTAGGATTATAAAATAATTAGATGGTGAGAGTTCTTGTAATTTCGTAGCGTTAGTTTTATGTTTTCTTTTTTGCAGTTTAAAAAATAAAAAAATATTATTTAGTGTTGAGATAATAAAATAATAATTACTTTCTTTGCTTTTTTTGAATTTGAGTTTTTAGTTTGTTTTTTTAGATTTTAGCCTATAGGTTCTCTTGCAAAAAATAGATTGTTAGAATAAAAATTATCGATCAAAAATGTAATGCTAAAGTACTTTGAATAGTGCTAAATAAAAAATTGATTCGGTTATTACATTTGTAATGTTTTCATTTCTGTCAGTTTGAGTGACTTTTTATAATCGGATTATCGTTGATATCTGAGTTGCTGTTGCTTTTAAGTGGGAGTAATCAGAGGAAAGCTATTTGTGACTTGATAAAGTAAAAATCAGTGAAAGAGCATTATGCTCTTTCACTGATTAATAAACAGATTAAAATAAAAGCAAGCAGCATTAGCTGTGAGTTTTGTTTGCTTATAGAAAAAAGACAGTGGCTAATCCTAAAAATGAAAAGAAGCCGACCATATCGGTAACGGTTGTTAAAACAACACCACCTGAAAGTGCTGCATCTATATTTAGTCGGCGCATGATCATTGGTAGTGCTGCACCTGCCGTTGCACCAACGATTAAATTAATAACCATTGCTCCGGCAATAATAACGCTTAATTGAAATGCATATTCAGAGAATTGGACAAAGTTAAACCAAAGAAAAACACTTAAGCCAACTACAATTGCCCAAAGCACACCGTTGATACAACTGACACCTAACTCTTTCATCATTAACCAGCGAAAGTTATTACTGCTAATATGACCAACGCTTAAACCGCGAATGACCAAGGTTAATGTTTGTGTGCCTGCAATACCACCCATACTGGGTACGATTGGCTGAAGTATTGCCAACGCGGTAACAATTTTAATGGTTTCTTCAAAAACACCAATAACTGATACCGCAACCATTACAGTAATTAAATTAATACCCAACCAAAGTGCTCGTCGCTTAGCACTGGCGATGATAGGGGCAAATGTATCGTCCGTTTCGCCTAACCCGGCCATACTCATCAATGAATGACCTGCATTTTGCATAATAACATCGACAACATCATCAATGGTGATGCGACCAACCAGTTTGCCTTGGTCATCAACAACGGGGGCTGAAATTAAATCACGTCGCTCAAATAGTCGTGCCACATCGGCATCGGGCAGATCGATGGCAATCGGGTGAACTTCGTGATCGACAACATCATCCACAATTTGATCGGGTTGGCTGGTTAGTAAAGCACATAGACTCACTGAACCTAAAAAGCGATCTTCAGAGTCGACCACGTAAATGCAGTCAGTGGTTTTGGTCAGGTCACCTTTCATTCGAATATAGCGCATGACTACTTCAATGGTGACTTGTGGTCTGACGGTAACCAAGTTGGTATTCATCAAGCCACCCGCGGTATCCTCGGGGTAACTGAGGGCGTGTTCGATGCGATGGCGATCTTGCACACGCATTGACGCAAGTACTTCTTTGACGATTTTGTCGGGCAAGTCTCCTAAAATATCTGCCTGATCATCAATTTCTAAATCTCGAGTTGCTGCGGCCAGTTCTGCGGGTTCCATTTGGGCTGCGTATTCATTCCGGATTTCGTCATCTAAAAATTGTAATACCTGACCCTCTCGTTCTGTGTTAATTAGGCGCCAGAGGATATCGCGCTCTTTTGGTGGGGTTGATTCAAGAAAATGAGCCACATCTGCTGGAGGAAGCTCATTGAGCATCATTCTGACCTGAACGAACATTCCTCCTTGCAAGGCCTCATTGAGACGTTGCAGTTGGTTACTGCTGGATTCGTTTTCAAAGTTTTCCAGTATTGGCATTATTTTTCGACTTAATTTTTTGTTTGATTGATTAAAAGATAGTAGTGACTAAAATATGAACAAAGCTGATTGTTCAATTATTAGATTAGGACAGACGAAATTATCACAAGTTATTGAAAATCTGTCCAATTTTTTATTTTTACTGTATCAAGTATAGATCCTGACGGACTAATCGCGACGCTTATTTTCTGTTATGTATATTATCTAATCTAACGATTAGATTTTACTGTCGGTCATTTCTGGCGCCAAGTTTTGCTTAACTCTGCGGATTAACTATGGTAAAAAGCCTATGTTAAAAGTACATTGCTGCTTAAGATGATCTTCTACTGGGTTGAAGCAGGTAGTTTCCTTAATCGCAAACCTGTTAATCTCAAACCCAAAATAATATAACACAGGATTTTCACAAAATATGCCGACATTCGATATTGTTTCTGAAATTGATACTCACGAATTAAGTAATGCGGTCGACCAGGCCAATCGCGAAATCGCTACCCGTTTTGATTTAAAGGGGAGTGCTTCGGAGTTTGAACTAGATGATAAAGTCGTCAAAATTACCGCAGATTCTGCTTTTCAAGCCAAGCAGCTAGTTGATATTTTGCGTTTAAAGTTGGTAAAGCGCGAGATTGATATTAACTGCATGGATATTCAAGAGGCTGAGGGTAGTGGCAAAATTGTTCATCAAAAAGTAATTATTCGAGAAGGAATTGAGCAAGCCTTGTCGAAAAAAATAGCCAAAATTATTAAAGATGCCAAGATTAAAGTTCAAACCAGTATTCAAGGTGAAAAACTTAGGGTAACAGGAAAGAAACGTGATGATCTTCAACAAGCAATCCAATTAATCAAGCAGTCTGACCTGGAATGGCCTTTGCAATTTAATAACTTTAGAGATTAATTATCTGTAGTGAAGTTTTTATAAGCGTTACGTTGCCAAGCGTAACGCTTTTCATCATAATTTTTACCGGTGATTTAGCAAATAAATTTTTAAATAATTATTCATTCAGAATTAGTTTCTAGTGGGCATTGCGGCATTTTGAATTAATAAAAAGCTTTGTTTAGCTTCGCTTTTTGCTTTTGACAGTGCGTAATTTGCATCTTGAACAATATGTGAAACTGATAAGTGTTGCTCTTGATTGTATAAAACACCACCAATTCTTGCGTCAATATATAACTCAATTTGATTATTAATTGGTTGCTCAATATTGATTAGCTCATCATAAATTCGCTGAATACATTGTTCTGCGTCTTCTTTTACGCTGATAGATGCGGCAATACAAAACTGTTCATCATTGAATCGACAGATTAAATCATATGGGCGCAATACTTTGGTTAACGACTGACTTACACTGGTTAATAGGTGATTACCTATACTGTAACCATAATTTATACTGATTTTTTTGGCTTGTTGAATTTCAATTACTGCAACCAGCAATAAATCTTCGATACGACGGCAGCGATTCATTTCTTCGGATAAACGCTGAAAAAAAGCGGGTCTTAATAGCGTATGGGTTAAATGATCGTAAGTTGAGCCTTTGAAATAATGCCAATATTTGTGGGTAAGGGTCAGTGTAAAAATCAACCCGGTAATAGCAGCAATAACAGGGATGACTTGTGGATAATTTTTAATATTCAGTTCAAACAGGCCATTGGCTTGCATCAAAGCATCGTAGAGCAGAAAAAGCCACCCTGAAATGCACGTTATCAAAAAGATACTCGCATATTTTCTCTGTTTATGTATTGCAACAATAATGGCACTGCCAGCCACAAAAAATGTGATAATGTTTAGTAAAAAATAATTGATTTCTGCAATCAGTCTGAGGTGAATTGCATAAGGCCAAACAATTAAAATTAGTGCTGCAAAACCTAAAATAAATAATCCAATGGCGTAAATTTTCCTGACTTCTAAATCAAAAAACTTAAAGATAAATATCGACATCGATATCATGGCCTGCATCAGCATAAAAGATTCAATTTTATAGGCCGAACTTAGATTTAATCCTAATTCTGTTGGCAAGTGAGAACGACATAAAGTAACTATCGCAAAGCCAACTAAAAAGAGTAAAAAATAAATTGTTTCCTGGTTGCCTTTTACCATAACAAAATAAAAAACAGGAAAAATAACGAGCATCAATAAAATGGCTGCAAAAATAATGTAAAAATAATTTTGTTGATACAGAGAATGCTGAAAGGTTAAAAAATCACCCAGTATTGGCGCTTCGAACTGAATACCCGTTTGATTTCGCGAGCTGAATGTTTGTATTTTGATCTGATTAAAATGATTAAATTTAATCATTTCTTCGGGAATAATATATAAGCGGGATAGTCGATATCCGCTTTCAAACTGCGGCGGAAACTGACCTGTTGAACCAATTAACTGATTATTTAAGTAAACTTTATCGGTATCGTCTATATGCGCCAGCAACAAACCTAGCGGCCTGCCTTTTAATTGGCTATTGGGTATGAAACTTTTGGTAAATGACTGGTAGGTAACTTGACTTGGTTGTACTGTTCGACTTTCGGGTAAATCTGTTGTGTGACAACTGGCAGGGTGAGATTCGAAGTGTAAACAAGCCTGCCAGTTTTTGCTCATTTCACTGGGTAAGCTATCGATAAGTTGAGCTGAATATACCTTGGACGTCAAACTTAATAACAGACATAACAAGGCGAGTTGGAAAATGTTAACTTTCCGATGCCTTTGGGATTGTTTTGCTATTTGTTGATGCCCCAGGTACAAGTTTCTTTTCCTTGATTTAATTTTATAATTGATGCTTGTTTCTTACTTACGCGATCATACTATCGGTATTGTCGGGGCCTGATGACTCGACTTCGTGTTCTTGTCTATCCGCTTCTGGTTCAGGAAATATATCTTCAAAAGAGGTATATACCGATGCAATCATGATGCAGATAAAAATCAGATAGGCAATAATGACAATGGGAATGATCAAAAATGAAATAATTGCACCAATAATAGAGATGATAATGCCAAATACTAATAAGCATCCAAACCCGACTAGTCCATAGATTAAAAATGGCACCATATTGAGCAAACAGGCTCTAAAGCTAATTTTCATTGCTTCTAAAGGTGCTACATCACGCAACATGACTAGGGCTGGAGCGAACCAATAAGCCATTAGCAAGGGAATCATTAAACCAAATGCGACTAATAGTGGCAAAGCAATCATTGGAATTAGTCGATCGGGTGAGATATTTTGCAAGTTATCAAGGTTTTCGAGAATTTCTTTGTCAATCAATCCCAAAGAAACAAACAAAATAACGCTACAAATCATAATTCCAATAATACCGGCTAAGTACAGCAGCCCGACAATGGCCAGAGGGGCTAATTTTTCATTGAATCCTTTAAAAATAAAATCAATTCTAAATTGTTGGTTCTTTTTTAATTGGTGGCAAGCATACATGTAACCACCTGATATCACTGGGCCTAATATATTGACTAGTAAACTGACTACTGGAATAAGGCTTAGAATAATAAATATGGCTCCCACGATTAAAATACTGCCGATCCAGACTCCAGGCGAGGCACCAAAATAGTTGACGGCCTCCTTAAGCCACTGAACGCCAGCGCCAGCTGGTCGTTTAACGGAGTCGCCATTTCCTGTTGTTGGTGGCGTGATATTGGATTCGGGACTATTGTATAGATTATCAGACACGTGATAACTCCTGTTATATATTGATCTGTAAAAACCGCCAACAACTTAATTGAGTCAAATAACCATAAAAAGACATACTGACGGGCAGGCTAACTATAATCAAATAATGCGCTGGCAACAAGCTGTGCGGCTTAACTAGCGACATGCTGTCAAATCTTTGCTAGTGTCTTTGTACTTAGTGAACACATTTGATACCGTTTTTAGAAGACCGGTATTTTTGACATGATGAATCGCATAATTAATATTAAATTCAATATTTCTTACAAAGCTAAAATAAATGAGGCTCGATTCATTACTTAGCTTTTGAATATTTCGTGCTATAAATAATAAAGACTCGTAGATTGTTTTTTGTCAATAAATCAGATTTCTTTTTCGGGAAAACTTTGCGTTTAATCGATTGATTTTTGAGTGGGACGCTAGAGTTAGTATCTTAAAAAGTGATATGCTTCACAAAAAAATTAATTAACCAAGTTCAATTATCCAGTGTGATTGTCGTTTTATTCAAAAATAAAAAGTGTCATCTGAATCAATAAAAAAGGGTTATCTCAAAAAGGAAATGCATTAATTAGGGATAAAGATGAAACTAGAATAGCGCATTTCGTAAAACTGACGTAATTGACTGTCAAATAAAAACAAGGGGTTTTTTAGGAATGAGGCTAAAAAGTATCGTTTTAGGGGCAGGATTACTCTTTGCCCAATGGTCAACATATAGCGTTGGCGAAGTCGGGCAAAGTGATCAATTAACTGCAGAAACCGCGACACTAATCAATGGAAGTGCGCCAGTTGATGTTAATTATCAATTAAATTTGTCGCAAATTATGGCGGATCCTGATTGGATGGGCAGTACACCAATGAATCCACATTGGAGTAATGATAGCCAGTCATTACTGTTTTCTAAAAAGGTGAAAGGGCATTCTCACCGGCAATCATTCCAATATGTTTTAGCCAAGCAGCAAACAATGCCTCTTTCTGATGAAAAACAATTATGGCACGCTAGTCAAACGGCACGACTTAGCCCAAGTGGTCAACTAGGTACATTCATTTTTCAAGGTGATGTGTATCTGGTTAATTATAATACTGGCACTATTGAAGCTTTAACGGCTGATGAGCCCACCCAAAGTCAGGCAAACTTTATTAGTGATGCTGAAATCAGTTTTATTGAAGGGCACAATATTTTTATTTATCACCTTGAAAAACGACTGGCCGAGCAAATTGCAACATTCAAACTGGAAAATGACCCAAATAAATCACAGCCAGAAACTTATCTTGAAAAAACTGGGCCGCGATTAATTGGCTATTTAAAACAACAACAACAAGAGCAAAAGTTTCAACAGATTCGTACGGATAAACTGAGTTTTAGTAAGAATCATACTTACTATTTAGGTAACCAAAAAAAAATTAAAACTTTTCGACTATCTCCTGATGCTCGTTGGTTACTGTTAGGGATGATAGCCGCAAAAAATACGAATCAACATGATAATATGCCTGAATTTATTACTGCTGATGGTTTTGTCAAAAATCGCAAGGTACGTCCTTTAGTGGGTTATGTGCAGGCCGCTCAAGAAACATTTTATCTGATAGATTTGGTAAATCACCAAAAGCGCAAGCTTGACCTTAGTAAACTGCCAGGGATTAATGATGATCCATTAAAATCACTGAAAGAAAAAGCTGCCAAAAAAACCGATTATCAATATACGCCTCAGCAAGGACCAAGAGCGGTAAGTGCTTATGATTGGCGCAGTAATCAGGGGGTTGAGTGGAGTCCAAATAGCCAACAGGTTGCGGTGTTACTTTACTCTGCCGATAACAAAGACCGCTGGATTATAGGAGTCAATGTAAAACAACCTAAAGTAAAAACCTTGCATTGGATGTCAGATGAAGCCTGGGTAAATGATTGGACTTTCAATGAATTTGGTTGGATGCCTGACAGCCAGACTTTATATTATCTATCAGAAGAAACTGGTTATGCCCATTTATATATTAAAAGTGGTAAGCGCCGAGCCAGACAATTGACTGAAGGCAATTTTGAAGTCAGTGATATTTCAGTGTCTAAAAGCGGTGACTATTTGTATTTTAAGGCCAATAAAAAACACCCCGGTATTTATGAAACCTATCGAATTTCACCTCAAAAGCGACAAATTGAAGCATTAACAAACTTTGGTGGCTTGAATGATTATGTGCTATCACCCGATGAAAAATATCTGGCGGTCAGACATTCTACGACAATATCGCAACCTGAATTAATTTTAGTTGATCTTAACAATCAGCAATCAACCGTTATCACTGATTCCGCGAGTGATTTGTTTAAGTCAATTCCCTGGCAAGCACCAGAAGTTGTCGCAGTACCGTCCAGCCATGCCAAACAGCCTGTTTATTCGCGCTATTATGCCGCTCAAAATCAATCAAAAGCCGGTAAAAATCAAAAAAAACCAGCAGTAATTTTTGTTCATGGTGCTGGCTACTTACAAAATAGTCATTTGGGGTGGTCGGTCTACTTTAGAGAATTTATGTTTCATCAAATGCTGGCTCAGCAAGGCTACGCGGTGCTCGATATGGATTACCGCGCTTCAAAAGGTTATGGACGTGATTGGCGTACCGCCATATATCGACAAATGGGAACTCCTGAGCTGGAAGATTTAACAGATGGTGTACAGTGGTTAATTGAAAATGCAAATGTTGATCCGACAAGAGTTGGTGTTTATGGGGGATCATATGGTGGTTTTATGACCTTTATGTCACTATTTAAATCGCCCGATTTATTCGCCGCTGGCGCTGCACTTCGTCCGGTAACTGACTGGGCACATTATAATCATGGTTATTCTTCAAATATACTTAATACGCCAGATATTGATCCAGAAGCGTATGAGCGAAGCTCGCCAATCGAATTTGCTCAAGGCTTAAATAAGCCATTATTAATTTGTCATGGAATGGTTGATGATAATGTATTCTTTAAAGATACAGTAAAACTGGTTCAACGATTAATTGAATTGGAAAAAACAGAATATTTTGAAACGGCAATTTATCCTGTTGAGTCACATGGATTTACTGAGCCTTCGAGCTGGTTGGATGAATACTCACGCATCTATCGATTGTTTGAGAAACATTTAAACCCAATACAGTAAAAGGTTAGTGATTTTTGATTTGGGCCACATTTTTTGTGGCCTTTTTATTTGGACAACCCGGTTTGCGCAGTCAACCCAAGGCGTTTTGTCTAAATTTAAACGCATAATCTACCTGATTTTGTTTACGTAAATAGGCGTGGTAATTCGGTTCAGACATCACTTCACGCAGAATACTCAGTAAACAGGCATCAGCTTTTTTCTCGCCGTATTGGGCAATTAAGTAACCTTTGATCGCGTCCATCCAAACCGGCCAGCGAAATCGAATACGACCCGACTCATCAAAAAAGTCCAGTCGGTTTGCAAATAGCTGTGTGTGAGAACCTGCTCGTTCAACGGCAAGATCAACAATTTTCCATATAAATTCTTTATCTTGTTGCGTCAGTTCTTGAGTCAAATGTTAAAGTTCCATTTATTAAAAGATTAACTACCAGTATAAGTAATTTGAGATTACTGAAAAAGTGATTCTTATTTAATAAATGTGACTCGGATCGAGTTTTCAGAAAAAAGCAATGTTTTTGTATAAAATACGATCATTTTTAAGCCATTTATTTTTACATCAAACTAAAGTTGAAAAATAGTTATTGAAAATACACTTCGATTATCGCCATGTTAAGAGGGATTCTCGATAAATTCGGTTAAGTTATCAATTTGAATACGGTATGATCACAAACAGAATTAATCGCTTGGTTTCGAAATCTTTTTTATGCGAATTAAGGTTAACAGAAAATGAATCGTTTTTGTGGAATACCGTTTAGTCGTTTACAAGGCTACCTGATAAAAGTACTTTTTATATCAGTAACCGGTGGTGTTTTGTTGTCAGCCTGTCAAAATGAAGAAGTCCCGCCAGAAGTTTCACTATATGAAGAATGTCGAACACACTTTCGTGCAACCAGCTATAAAGTTGCCGCGAAAACTTGCGAACAAGCCGCTGATTTAGGTGTTACCGGTGCTCAATGGCTATTGGCGCAAATTTATGATCATGGATTAAATGATGAAGAGCCCGATCCGGCAAAAGCATTTAGCTGGTATTTAGCTGCTGCAAAAGGTGGTATGGTTGATGCGCAAACTGTGGTTGGTGAATCTTATATCAGTGCAATTGGCGTTAATACCGATTATGAGCAAGCATTCTTCTGGCTCAGCCGAGCAGCCAAAGAAGACGATGCTAACGCAGAATTTGCGTTGGGAAATATATTTTTTGAAGGAACCGGTAAAGAAAAAGATATCAGTCTGGCATTATCCTGGTATAAAAAAGCAGCAGCTAAAAAACATGTTATGAGTATGAACAATTTAGCTTGGATTTATGCGACCAGTCAGCATAAAGCGTTTCGAGACCTAAAGAAAGCGCAATATTGGGTGAGAGAATTAGAACAAGTGATGGATGGTGAGCCCGCATTTCTAGATACCAAAGCGGCTGTTCTTGCGTTGGCTGGTGAGTTTGAACTAGCGATTGAATTGCAAAATCAGGCAATAGCTAATTTGCCTGAAGATATTGATGAGTCGACTCTCATTGCATTTCAACAACATTTGGATGCCTATAATAATCAAAAAGCCTGGGTTGAAGAGAAGTAACTATAAGCATTACTGTTAAATTCAAAGTTGTTGGGTTTGAAAATGGCAACCAAAATAAGCCATTCAATTGAAAACATGTGTCAGTAAAAATAAGAGCCAGTTTAATATGTTATCTGCTAAAAATGAAATTGTGCCCGGAAAATATCGGCACTACAAAGGAAATGAATATCAAGTTGTAGGGACTGCAATGCATAGTGAAACAGAAGAGTTATTAGTGCTTTACTATCCACTATATAAACCACTTGAATATTGGGTCAGACCTTTTGATATGTTTGTTGAATCAATTGCGGTTAATGGACAAATGGTGAAACGATTTGAGTTTATTGAACCCGCATGAGTTTATGGTATTGAGGTCATCACCCGTTTTACTTTTAATGTTTTTCGCCTGGTAATCGATAAATATTGTAATAAAACACAATATTTGCAGACTAATTAAGCACACCAATTGACATAGTGCTAAATTAACTTGAACAGCATTTTCTATTCTCTAATGAGTCCGTTATTGCCGGATAAGGCAAATGCGGCCGTACTAATGACGAGCCACTCTATGCCGTTAAGCGAAGGCCAATCTTACAATCAGTATTTTGAAGAGACCCTCAGCGAATATCACAGCATGATTTCGCGGGTGGTGAGCAGCTACGAGCGAAGTCAAGCTCTCCAGGAAGAACTCTATCAAGAAATTTCTGTCGCCTTATGGAAAGCATTAGCTAAATTTGATGGTCAATCAAGTCTTAAAACTTATATATTGAGCATTGCTCATAAAAGAGCAGTGTCACATGTGGCTCGTTATGTTAAGGAACCTGAAGCTGTCGAAATTAATGAATTGTCATTAACTGGTGGTGACTGTCCGGTACAGCAAATACAGCAAAATCAGCGTATACAACAACTAATTGAAAGTATTCGTTTGCTTTCACTGGTGGAACGCCAACTAGTGACGCTTGCTTTGGAAGGACTCAGTTATAAAGAAATTGGTGAGATACTCGGGCTGAATACTTCTCATGTTGGCGTTAAGCTTAATCGTGCGAAAAACAAATTAAGTTTAATTATGGAAAAGTTTTCGACAGGAGGTAGCCATGAATGATCCATTGAAAAACTGGAATGATTGGCAAAATGAATGGCAAGCCTACGAGCCGGATATCAAAAAAATCAAATCCAAAATTAATTGGGTTTCCTGGCGAATGGGAATGATTTTACTGATGGATATCATCATTTTAATTGCTTATGTACCGTTTATCCTATTTATTTTGATGACTGAGGAGACACATTGGATTGAATTGGTATGGGATGTTGTCATGGGAATACTCATCATTTATTTTGTTTATATTGATTTTAAAATCCGTTTGCCGATATTTCGCGCGCAAGGTGACTCTACTAGAGATGTTTTACAGTTATATGTTAAACGAGTGGAAGCCGGTGTAACGGTTGGTTCGTTGGGCGCAAAGTGTTGTTTTGGGGTGATGATTTTATTTATATTATGGATTTTGGTGAACTATTTTTTGCCTGAGCCTTCAGATAAGTTAACTGAAATACCTTTTATTTCAATGGGGATTATCTGGTTTTTAATGTTTGTCGTTATTTTTAAATGGTATGAAAAGCGCAAACAAAAAGAATTGAAAAAACTCACATGGTTATGGCGTGATTATCTGGAGTAAATAGATAATCACGCTAGCAATTTTTAATAACTAAACGAATCGTTTTGGTTTTTTAAAGTAAAATTAAAAAACGGCTGATTGATTGCGCAAGACTAATTAAAAATGAAAATATAGGTACGCCTAAAAAGCTCAAGGCTATCAAGCTTAATAATGCGAAAGCGCCATATTGTTGATTCCACTGAATATATCGATGAGCCAGATTTTTTGATAAGAAATACGGCAAAATGTAGTGTCCATCGAGTGGGCCAATAGGCAGCAAGTTAAAAAGCATGAGCAATAAATTAATATAACATAAGTATTCTAAAAATAATGAGGGCCCGGGAGAGGTTAAAAACTCGACTTGATAAATTTGTCCAAATGCGAATAAATTAATACTGATAATAGCTAAAATTAAGTTCATTCCTGGTCCTGCTGCACTTATCCATAGAGAAGCTTGCGGTGAATTAAAATTTCTAGGGTCAGTAGGTACAGGTTTAGCATATCCAAAACCAATTGTAGCGACCATTAATAAACCAAGCGGATCAACATGTGCGACTGGATTTAAGGTTAGTCTTCCCATTTTTTCAGCGGTATCATCACCAAATTTTTTAGCAGTCCACGCGTGGCCAAACTCATGAAATGACAGAGACATTACTATAGCGATTAATAGCATTATAAATATCTCAATCTGACCTTGAAATAATAGACTTAACATTGTTTATACTCGTTAAAAGTGTTTTGGAATGTAATAAATAATTTGATTGGGGGAGTCAGTCGACTCTACCAGAGTGATAGACTGATACCAGTCTTGTTGTGTCATTTGAGCATAGATTTGCTGCCAGTTATTCATATCAGAAGAGTCAACTTTTAACCGACACATTGAATCATTGCAGTTAAGTTCTTCGATAAAATGGCGATTATCGGCATTTGACTCGCTGAAAAATGCATTCATATTATTTTCAAATTCGGCGCTCCAATTTGAACGAGTTTGTTGTCCATCAAAACTTTTTTTAATATTTTCTAATTCATTTTCACCGAGTTTGATGGCATAACCTTTAAAGTGAGAAAACAGCTTATCTTTGACTTCTTTTTCAAAATCGTCAACCGATATGGTTTTTAATTTGGGGGGGGGAGCTTGATTCGAATCGCTTTTTAGAGATGCTTTCAAGTTTGCTATTTGTGTTTGTAAATCTGCAATGATCTTTTCCTGTTGTTGCAGCTTTTCGATGAAAGCCTGTTCGATTTGGGCTGTTGCTGGTGCTGTATCGGTATCTAAGTGTGAAGGACCTAGTGCTATTAGCGGTAATTGACCCGAATGATTGTCGACTTCGGCTAGCGCTTTAGAAGAGGCTTGTTCTGAATTTTTAACATATGCCATTGGTGTGAAGGGCTGTTTAAATCCGACTGTATTGAAGGCATGAGGCAAAATTGGTAGGTAACTGGTTATAATGTGCCCAATTGCAATCCCTACCATTAAGAGCAGTATAATTTTAAAGCGGCTGATTACTGACAAAATAATGTTAATCCTATAGGTCTTTACTGATAATTATCGAGAGTTAAAGCGTATTGAACAAGTATGCGCTCCTTGTCATAAGTATCTTGTGGGCAGCACATTATTTATAAGAATCCTACGAATAAAGGATTGGCTTTTCCACTAATTTTAATCTGAATTTAACGAATATTGTAACTCGGTATTTCATTGAATTAAAATTGGTATTAGCTATTTGCTGATAAAATAAGCAGCAGCCCCTATTAACTGGCACTAACAAACATAGATAAAAATTGAAACTATGCTCGGATAAAACCGGGTTTAAAGTGAGTGAGTAAAGTACAAATAGGATTATTTAGAATTTATAACTACAGATGTTTATAGTTTTTTGAGATTTTGCTCTATGAGTATTTCTTCATCATTGAGAGTCAATACGTAATTTGAGATAACATCGCTGTAGGTGTTAATTGCTTTCAATCAACCGCATGATATTTGACAATATATTTTTATTTAGTTGAGTTTATTCAGAATACTTAAAACAATTATCAGGAGATAATGATGGCCGTTAAGCCAATTTTAAAAATGGGAAATCCCGTATTGCAACAAGTCAGTGAACCCATTACCGAATTTAACACCCCTGAATTACAGCAATTAATTGAAGATTTGCTGGATACTATGCAAGCAAATCAAGGTGCCGGTTTAGCTGCGCCTCAAATCGGTGTAACTAAGCAAGTTGTGATTTTTGGAATTGAACAAAATGAACGTTATCCTGATGCCGAAGTGGTGCCACAGACCGTGTTGATTAATCCACAGATTGAGGTTTTATCGCAGCAAACGCAATCTTACTGGGAAGGTTGTCTGAGTATTCCGGGGATGCGAGGATTGGTTGAACGACCAGCGCATATTCGCTATCGAGGATTTGATCAATATGGTGAAACGATTGAGAGAGAAGTCAACGGATTTCATGCTATTGTGGTACAACATGAGTGTGATCATTTACGCGGTATTCTTTATCCAATGCAAATGCATGATATGTCAAAATTTGGATTTATTGATGAATTAGAGATAAACGGTAGGTGATAAATGATACGCAATAAGTAATAAGTAATAAGTAATAAGTAATAAGTAATAAGTGATATAAATAGACAATAAGTGTTATTGAGTTAAAAATATTATGCGTATCAATAGGCAAACTTTGGAGAGTATTGTAAAAGCGATTTATCAGGCTGATAGTTTAATTATTGGCGCTGGCGCTGGTATGGGCGTTGATTCGGGTTTACCTGATTTCCGCGGACAATCAGGTTTCTGGAAAGCTTATCCGGCATTGGCTAAGGAAAAACTCGACTTTACACAAATTGCCAATCCACAAGCGTTTAGGCACAATCCCGCGCTTGCTTGGGGATTTTATGGTCATCGATTGAATTTATATCGACAAATTAAACCGCATCAGGGATTTTCAATTTTAAAAAAAATTGGAGAGCAGTTGGCAAATGGCTATCAAGTATTTACCAGTAATGTTGATGGACATTTTTCTGTAGCACAATTTGCCCGTGAAGCAATTTATGAATGTCATGGCTCTATTCATTATTTGCAGTGCAGTCAAGCATGTAAAGATGAAATCTGGCCTGCCGCTGATTTAATTATTGAAACTGATGATTTACAATGCTTGGCTACTTCAAAATTACCAACATGCCATCATTGTGGTGCGGTAGCCAGGCCAAATATTTTAATGTTTGATGATTATTACTGGAACGCGACACGCAGTGAGCGACAGGTAAAAAATTTATCGGCTAACTTGGCCGCGTATACTCGTCCTGTTATTATTGAGTGCGGTGCTGGCAAAGCGATACCTACGGTGCGTTACTTTTGTGAAAAACAAAAAGGGACATTGATTCGCATCAATGTGCGTGAAAGTGATATTGCTGATAACAAGGGATTTGCCATTGCTGAGGGAGCATTAAGTGCCTTGACTCAAATAGATCAGGCACTTGACCAGGCTGGTTTTTATTCGCGTTAACGGACACTGTTTTTCTTGGTAAGTCGGCAAAACAGATTTGGCATATTACCGTAAAAGTCTATCGAATAACGTGGCGGCTTACTTTTTCTTCTGATAAAAACCAACAAAAACATCTTGCCAGGATTTTTTTTGATCTTTTGATGAACGCCAATGTTGTTTTACGCGTCCATCAGGCAGCAATGTCCAGCTGATCTGATGAATAACAGACTCGCCTTGTTGACTGAAATGTTGACCGGTTAAGGTTATAGTTTGTAGTGCAGCCGGTTTATTTAAACGCTTTTCAGTGATATCCACATTACTTTTTTCTCTATCACTTTTGGCTTGAACACTTTTGGCTTGAACACTTTTGTCTAGAACACTTGCGTCCTGAACAGATAACGCCTGAATATTTAGCGGGCCACCATTTAAATAAAGTGCGCCGCCATTAGCATCGACCCAGGTTTGGTGCCATTGTTTTTGATTTTGGTCATAAAAAGTATAGCTGACACCTTTTCCCCCTTTAACGCTCTGCCAGTTTTCCGATAGGGCGCAGCCATTTAAAATAGGAAAAATATGATTGTTTCCAACAGGCTCACCTTTTGCATTGGAAACTTCCCATTCTCCAATCCAAAAGTCAAACTGACGATATTCACCACTGCTGCATGCAGCCGTTGTGGCCGGAGGTGTTGATGTAACTTGAAAAGAAAATAAGAGTCCTGCGATGCCGATAAAACATAAATAAAATACTTTGGATGGTTTATGTGTAAATTCACCAAAAAATAAATGATACATTGTCTCGCGACTCATTAGTGTTATGACTGGTCTGTTTGGTTATAGCAAACATATTTGATGCAATCTAGCAAAACAAGGTTGAATTATGTAACCCTTTTAAATAGCGCTTTTTTAGTGTGGCTCATGGATACTTTAAGATAAATTGACACCGAGGCTTTTTATAAGAGGACTATTTTATATATCTCTCATTAATATAAATCATTGAAAATTTGCGAAATTAAGTGAAATAACCTATTACATAAACACTGATACTTAACAGAGTAACTCGTAACCTAGGAAATCTTCATGTTAAAAAAACTAATAATACTAATAGCGGTTGGTGTTTGTGGAAATTGTCTGGCGGGTGAATTAATTAAGGGCGCTGCAATTTTAGAGGTGGCCTCTAATGGTTCAAATTCCAAAAATTTTGCCGTACTAATCGAAGGTGGAGCTGGCGCATGTGCATCACGTACACCGCGATGGATTTATTTTCCTGAAGACAAAGCGCCTTCTTTGGCGACCTATAATCAATCTTTCGATATCGCTTTAACGGCACTTAATTTTGATCGCAAAGTGAGAATTCACAATTACTCTGATAACTCATGCTCTGGCGCAGATTACATTTCAATAATTCGTTAATCATAATGCATCTAAATAAGTTTGCTGTTTTAAGGTGTTGACTCGAAGTTAACTCTTAAGGCGCTTGAGATTGAAATTGGCGTTTGTGGCGTCAAAATATTAATTAGTTCAACTTTATAATGATTCTTGATGGATCTTTTCATTCTTACAAACTTATTTAAAACAAAGTTAAAATATTGATTACGGTTTATTAGTCAGTCAAAAATTTTGTGAGCGCTTCAATTTCAGGTTCTGTTAAAATTATCGTTGTTACATTCTTTGCTTTAGTTGCGTTTGCAGCTAACTCTATTCTGTGTCGATTAGCTTTAGGCGAAGAAAAAATTGATCCAGCCAGTTTCACAGCTATTCGATTGGCTTCTGGTGCCTTGGTGTTGCTGTTACTGGTGATTAGCCAACAACCTCGAACGTTTTCATTCTGGGGCTCTTGGCAATCCAGCATTATGCTATTTATTTATGCCGTATGCTTTTCTTTTGCTTATGTTTCGTTAGATACCGCAACTGGTGCACTCATATTATTTGGTACGGTGCAAATGACAATGCTGTTATTTTCTTATTTTAAAGGTGTTCGACTACACCGGATTGAATGGAGCGGTGTCGTGTTGGCGTTTGCTGGACTGGTTTATTTGATGCTGCCTGGGGCGCAATTTCCCGGATGGAAAGGTACAGTGTTGATGATTTTGTCAGGGATTGCTTGGGGATTTTACAGCCTGTGGGGGCGTGACAGTGTACAAGCGCTCAAAGATACGGCATTCAATTTTATACGCACATTACCATTCGTAGTAATATTAGCATTAGTTTTTTATTCTCAAGCAACCATTTCTATTGATGGAGCGATTTACGCCGTTTTATCTGGTGCGATTGCCTCGGGAGTCGGATATGCTATTTGGTATGTTGCGCTAGCTGAATTATCGACTACCCAATCGGCAGTTGTTCAGTTGTTTGTTCCTGTTTTAGCGGCTTTAGGTGGTGTGATTATTTTAGATGAAGCAGTCACTTTGCGATTGTTGATAGCTGGCACGATGATATTAGGGGGGATATTATTCGTTGTATTAGGGCGATATTATTTGGCTCAGGCTAAATTAAAACGTTAAAATTATCATCTCAACTTAAAGCACAATCCCCTTCGATTTCACGGTTTATCTAGTGATTTTTAATTTTTATCGATTTTTATCTAGAAGTGCTGTGCTAAAAGTTAATCATGCCGAGATTCAAAGTAATCTTATTATTTAAAGCAACCTTGTTTAAAGCAACCTTATTATTCTTCGTCTAACAAAGGTTTGGCCCAAAATAGCGCTTTTCCCATTTCAGGGTCGAGTTCATAGCCTTCAAACCCAAACTTAATATATGCAGCTTTGGCTATCTGGTTCTTTTCAAGCACTTCCAAAGTGATTTTACAGCAGTGGCGACTGCGCGCGACTTCTTCAATTTTTTCCAGTAAGCGTGTTGCTATCTTTTGTCCACGAAATGATTTCAATACGGCAATATCGTGAATGTTTATTAGTGGTTTCGCTTTAAAAGTTGAAAAGCCTTCAAAACAATTGGCGACTCCTGCGGGTTGATCGTCGACATAGGCAATAATAGTGAATGCAAAATCTCGTTTTGCTAATTCGCTCGCTAAACTGTCTTTAACGTACTGGGGGAGGGCTTCACCACCTCCGGTGGGTTCTACCGCATAAGCGTTAACCAGCATGACCAGATCGGCCGCTTGCTGGGGATTGTTATAATCAATGATTTCGCATCGAATTGACATGTTTAACCTCGAATTGTTGGGTGTTACCAGTGATTTTAGATTCCAATAGTTCCTTTCTTTTTCGTCAATTTCAACCATTATTGAATAATAAAATTTATATGCTGATATAAATTGACTTGAGCGCAGACTATGCCAAAAACGAGCGTTTTATCCAAATAGATACTAATGATTACGGAATATCGTCATTTTTTCGTCTTACAGTTAATAAAAATGATAATATCGAGCTTGCTCAACTGAATTAGTTGTTCAGTTTTCGGAAGTGTTGCGAGCGTCATTTATGACATAATTGGTTTATTGATGATCGATTCTTGAAAAATACTTAGTCGTCCCTGAAAAACAGCTTAACACTCTGAAATTTAATAAAAAATCTCTAATTAATAACTCACTTTTCGACCAGAAATGTTAAAATACGCCATCACTTCCTGGT
>NZ_JBFDAH010000042.1:0-17893 GCF_040719265.1 Aliikangiella maris
TTCGACCAAAAAGTTGAGAGTTATTCTAACATTTTTGGTCGAAAAAGGGGTTCTTGATTAGAGATTATTTGTTAAATATCAGAAGGTTAGGCTTTTTTTCAGGGGCGACTATTTACCCTGATAATTTTATTCACTTAAATTGTATTAATAACAAAAAAGGCCGCAAGCGGCCCTTTTTATTTAGTCTCATCAGACTGATGGTGATCATTGATTATTTTCGATTAATCTCATTTTACTTATGTGGCGGATATAAGTGTTCCCACCACTGAGGCTGATCTTTGAGATGTTTATCAAAATAAGACAATATAGTGTACCACCAGCGTAATTGATGCTCACGCCCAAGAATATGGTGATCATCACCATGAAACTCTACCAGATCCACTTCTTGGCCAAGCAGTTTGAGTGCCGTATACATTTGATGGCTTTCACTCACAGGGACATTGGTATCTGCATCACCATGAATCAATAATAAAGGAGTTTTCACTTTGTCAGCACGAAATAACGGGCTTTGTTGGGTGTACAAATCGCTACGATTCCAAGGGAAGCTTCCTTTAGTGGCCACACCGGAATAGGCATAGCCCCACCAACCATATCCCCAATAAGAAGCGAGATTACTAATACCTGCATGTGAAATTGACGCTTTAAACATATCTGTTTGTGTGGCTAGATACATTGTCATAAACCCACCATAAGATGCGCCTAAGTTACCAATTTTTTGTGAGTCAACAAATTGATGTGCTTGAGTAAATGCTTGTACACTTTGCATAATATCATCGGCAGTATGTTTACCCCAGGCGTTCACGTGCTTGGCAGAAAACTTTTGACCGTATCCGTAAGTTCCCGATGGCTGTAAAACATAAACAACATAACCTTGCGATGCCCATAAACTAAATGGCCAGCGCCCTGTAAATGCACGCGTTACTGGCGCAGTTCCACCATAGTAATACACCAGCATCGGGTATTTTTTGTTGGGATCAAAATCAGCAGGGAGATAATATCTGCCATCAATATCAGTACCTTGAGAAGTTGTGTAGTCCCACTCTTTAAGTTCTACAAAGTGAGTATTGGTATAGGCATTTTTTGCACTATCGATCAGCAAATTTTGTTTACTGCTACCCACTTTGGCTAAATAGGTTTTTTGTGGCGTGGTGGCATTGGTTCCAGAATAAACTATTTTTGCACGTCGTTCTTGCGAAACAGTAAACTGGTCAATCACTTCTAACGATGTTGCTTGTCGTTTAAATTTGCGTTTTGAAAAATCAAATATAAACAGTTGTTTTTTATCACCTTCACCGCCCAGCACTAGCAAGTCACCATTGTTTAACACGGTGAATTGTGAAATTGCCGGATCAAAATCTTTCGATAACGGTTCAATCTGCCGTTTTTTATTCAACAGGTAAAGCTGGGTGTCATAGTTATTTGCAGGTATACCCGCTTGTAAAACAGAACCCTTCCCTTTTAATAAGTCAGGACCGGCACTCATAACAATACCGTGTTTACCATATTGTGCTGAATTAAAGGTACGATATTCACCTAACAACGTTTCTTGATTACTGTTCATATCCAATTCAAACAATTGTGTTAAATAATGTGCAGGCTGTGCATAATCGAGAGGACTACGAGTAAACAAGATTTTTTTGGATTGATTGTCAAAATCCAGTAAAGAACTACCTAGTGTATTTTGTGTCAATTGGCGAGTAACGCCACTTTTAACATCGAGCAAGTAAATTTGCGATTGTCCACGCCAATAACTCCAACGATCTTCCAGACCTCGATAATGCTTGGTGAAAGGATGAGGTTTTTCTTCAGGTTTGTGCCACGAAAGAATGAGCGTTTGTTGATCAAACCATTCTATTTGATTAACACCTTTCAATTGTTGCGCAATTGATTCAATTGAGAAATTTTTTCTATTTAACAAGTAAATCTGATCTTGATACACATAGGCAAGATAACGATTATCATCGCTCCAACTAGTTAAAGCAGGAGACATAGCCTGCCAGCGATAAAGCACCCGCATTGTTTCAGGATCAACCAGTTCACTAACAGATTGCGCCGTATCACCCTTGGAAGGCGTATAATGTCGTTTACTGATTAGCAACATTTCACCATCGGGCGATAATGAGGTTTGTGAGGTCACTTCGCTATCATACATTTGATGCGCGTTAAGTCGTTGCTTACGGCTGTCGTCATTAAATGTGACCCAGTTTGATTCTGATGTTGTGCTTTCTGATGCAGCATTATCCGAAGTATCGACAGGTTCATTTTCAGCTTTGTTTGCATCATTTAAATTGGCAGAATCATTTTCTACATCAGATTTACCAGCTAATTGATGCTTTTCTTGCCAGTCAAAATTAACTTTTTGCCAATCTTTAATACCACTTGCTACCATCAATAATCGGTAATCGCCATTGACTAAATCCAGTTGGTATTGCGATGTACCCGAAAGCTTTTCACCATTGAGGAAAACGGCAACCTTATCAATACCTTCAACTTTTAATGTTCCTTGGGCAAATCGCTCAGTTGATAAACCCACCCGAAAAACATAACTAGCAGTTGATTGTGTCTCATTTTTTGACGCAGATTGTTTAATTTGATTAAAAGGTTGCCATTGCTGCCTTTCACCAAAAAGCGTTAATTGGGTTTGCTGATTAAGTGACTGTCGAATCGAATTGATTAGATTGACTTGTGCAACATCACTAAAGTCCTGAGCAGCAAAATTAACCGCATAAAGGCTTTTTACCGGTAATACACTAAATGGCTCCAGTGGAATCGACTTAGCGCCAGCATGAATACTAAATAACAATGACGAAGCCGCTATCCATTGAATTGATTTTTTCATTTGGGGTCCCCAAGCTTGCATAAATAGTTAAGAACGGGTGTAGTTATTTATCACCTTGATCGTTATTTCATTATTTCATTTTTTATTATCATTTGAGTATCAGCTGACTTAAGTCGCCAACTGGTCAGAACGTTTTCCGATTTGTAATAAACTCGGTAAAAAGATTAAAGTAAAAATGGTACTGATGCTCATACCACCGACAATTACCGCAGCGATTCCTCGATATAACTCAGCACCAGCCCCCGGAATCAATAATAAAGGTAGCATACCGCAAATACTTGTCAAAGTGCTCATCAAAATAGGCCTTAACCGAAGTCTGATAGCACGCTCAACTGCATCGTGACGCGATAACCCTTCACCCTCGCCAACTCTTGTTTGATAGACCAACAAAATGGCATTATTCACAACAAGTCCGAGCAAAATAATAAATCCAATCATGGTCAGTAAATCGAGCGGTTGAAAAATAAAATAGTTAGTGGTTTGTAATAATCCAATGCCGCCAATGGTGGCTAGTGGAATGGTTAAAACAACTAAAAGACTATCTTTAAATGAGCGGAATAACGCTGACATTAATAAATACAAAATAATTAACGCCAGAATAAAACTCTGGCTCATATTTTTTAATGCTTCGGTCAGTGCTTGGGCGCTACCACGATAGGCGATGCTGCCATTATCAGTTAATTGTGCCAATATTGCTGGCTCGGCTTTTTCCTTTACAATTGCAATAGCTTCTTCCAGACTCAAATTATCTGGTGGCGTTACCTGTAAAGTAATGGTGCGTTTCCGGTCAACCCGCCGAATCGAACTGGGGCCGGCAGTACGCACAATTTCAGTTAACTCGCCAACAGGCTGAACACCTGCTTGTGGGGTATACAAAGGAATTGCCGCCAACTCTTCAGGAGATTCCCAATCGGTAGAGCGCAAAAACACATTGATCCGTTTTTGCCCATTGAAGAAGTCGCCAACGTAAAGTCCAGTACCTAATGTACGAGAAATACCCGCCATTTGTTGCCGTGTCCAACCTGCTTCGGCCAAACGACGTTCATCGGGTAGCATTCTCAGTTCGGGTTCGGCCAATGTTAATCCGGGGGTAGGCTGAATTTGTGCGCCGGGTAAAATTTGTGAGACAATACCATAGCCCACTTGGGCCGCACGTAACAACTCATCAACCTGATTTCCTTGAATATCAATATCGATTCGTCTGCCGCCACCTAAGTTTTCAAAAAGTTGAGCTTGAGAGGCAAATGCCATTGTGTCGGGGAAACCTGCTAGTAATTCTTGATTAACCACTTGAACAATCGCCTGAATATCATCAGCGTCTTCGGCGCGCCCCCCCATAAATCCAAAGTTACCAAAAAAGCCCATCCAGGTATGATCGATATGCGGTTCTTTTTCGCCGTTTAAATAAGGCATTAATCGCCGGTTGATTTCATCACTCATTTCAAATCGGGCAGCCGGATAACTCAGTCCGGGTGGTGGTAATATAAATGCTCGAAATGAATTTTGGTTGCCTTTAGGCAAGTAATCCACTTTTGGAAACATTAACCAACTGCCAAAAAAAGAAAATACCATTAAACCAATTATCCAGCCAAAGCGTTTCGCTGGCGTGCTAGTAATATGCATCACCCCGCGGGTTATCGCATTCCACCAGTGTTCGTGCGGATCTTGCGAGTCAATTCGTGTAAGCACCTTACGTGCAGCAGCAGGTAAAACCGAAACAGCAATGAGTAAAGATGCCACTATCGCAACAGCAATTGTGATAGCCAGATCGGCAAACAATTGTCCTGAAACTTCTTCAAGAAATGCAATAGGTAAAAATATTGCGACCGTTGTCGCCGTTGATGCAAGCAAAGCCCCCCACACTTGAGTCGCCCCCAGAAAAGAGGCATTGTGCGGATTTTCGCCATTCTCCCGTAGCCTGACAATATTTTCGAGTACCACTATAGCGGCATCGAGTACCATCCCGACAGCAAAAGCAAGCCCAGCCATTGAAATAATATTTAAAGTTCGCCCAGTGGCATACATGACCACCAAAGTGAGTACAATTGAAATAGGGATTGCCACCGCAACAATTAACGTTGCACGAAACTGACGTAAAAACCACCACAGTACACTAATGGCTAAAATAATCCCGATAAACAGATTATTTTGCACCAGACTCATCGATCGTTCGATGTAAATCGTTTCATCATACATTTGAATGATTTTAAGGCCAGCTTGCTTGAGTGGCCCTTCATTCAGTTCATCCATTGCCTCTTTTAATCCTTGCATAACCTGAATCACATTCACGCCTTGTTCTGCTTGCGCGTTCATGGCAATTGCTGGCTCACCATCGAGAGTTAAAATGCCTACTCTATCTTGTAACGTCAGTTCAACTTCGGCCACATCTTCAAGTAATACAGGTCGGCCATCGCGCCACTCAAGTACCATTTGTTGAAGTTGTTCTACGCCATATTTTCCCGAAAAGCGTAATGTATATTTACGTCGCCCTATTTCGTTAAAACCACCAGAAACATCGCTGTTATTACTCAAGGTCGCAGCAAGTTGTGGAATATTTAAACCCAACGCGGCCGCTTTATATGGATTAAAAGTAATGCGTAGTTCAGTTTGCAACCCACCAAAGGCGTTGGTTTGCGAAACGCCTGCAACGCGCTCCATGCGCGTCTGAATAACCTCTTCAACAAAATCTTGATAACTGGCAATATCACGCGGGTTATTTTCTAGTGGTTTAATTGCAAACCAGGCTATTGCATCGAAGGTACTGTCACCACCAACAGCAATCACCGGTTCAGTTGCATCGGGCGGATATCCGGGCACCTGATTAAGTGCATTCATCACATCAATCAGCGCACGCTCTAAATTAACACCCGTGTGATAGCTCAATGTAATATTGCCACGCCCTTGACCAGAACTTGACTCTAGCTCAGTCAGTCCTTGTAGCCCCTTAAGCACATCTTCCTGACGTTCAACAATTTCAGCTTCCATTTCTTCAGGCGCGGCACCGGGCCAATTGGTCGAAATGGAAATCATCGGACGACTGATATCGGGTGTTAGCTGAATAGGCAATTTGAATAAACTAATCGTACCAAACAGTACGACCAATAAAATCGCCACAACCACAGCGGTCGGATTTTTTAATGCGGCAGTTGTTAATGTCATGTTTTTTCCAACTCAGTTCTTATTCTAAATTTTAACCCGCTTACCTAGCACCAAATGGCTCTGATGGTGCGGCGGGATTTTCATTGATGATAGCGTTCAAAAAGGTCAATAGGTTTAAATCATTCACAATGCCCTATTCATTAGTTTGTTTGCCAGAAACCAACGACTCATTGCTAGGCTTGATTTGTACAGCCTGCCCCGCCCTTAGCCTTTCTGCACCGCGAATAACAATTTGATCACCCGCCTTAATATCACCCAATACTTCAATTAATTCACCAGCGCCAATTCCGATGGTTACGCTAACTTGCTCTGCCGTATTGTCACTTTTAATACGAAACACGCTGGTTCCTTCGCGCCTTAAAACCAAAGCATCACGTGGTACAGCTAACACTGGTTTAGTTTCGCCGCTGGCCACCGCAACTTTTATATTTAGTCCAACCGGCCAATCAAAAGTCGACATATCAAGACGAACTTCCATCAAGTGTGAGCGGTTACCACCAACAGGAACCAAGGATTTAATACTGGCCATCCCCTTTCCCAATGGCGACTCTACCGCGAGCATACTAGCTTTATTTAAATATCGATAAGCCGTTAACGGCGCAAATACAGATGCTTCAAGGTTCGTTACTTCAACCAGTCGAATGATAGCATTACCGTTATTTACATATTCACCCAGGTTACTCAGCCGTTCAGCAACCAATCCATTAAACGGGGCTTTTAATCGGGTAA
The DNA here is from genome assembly GCF_040719265.1 of Aliikangiella maris. NCBI lineage: Bacteria > Pseudomonadati > Pseudomonadota > Gammaproteobacteria > Oceanospirillales > Pleioneaceae > Aliikangiella > Aliikangiella maris. The sequence goes on from NZ_JBFDAH010000042.1 coordinate 6,728, forward strand.
ATTCAAGGTTTTGTTCTGTTTTGGCTAGCCTTGCTTGAGCTGCATTTAAATCACTTTGCGCAACTTCGCGCTGAGAAATGGTTTCATCTAAATCCGTTATGGCCGACAAATTACGCTTTGCTAAAGTTGATTTTCGTTCAACTTCAGATTTTAAAAAATCTAATTGTGACTGTGCTCGTTTGACACTGGCTAAATCTTCTTTCTTTTGCAACAACAAGGTCGTATCGTCGATCCTGGCTATAACATCACCCGTCTTTACATATTCCCCCAGTTCAACTAATTCAATCAAACGACCAGAGACTTCTGCGGCCAATTGCGAATTATTACGACTAACAACTGTACCCGATACCCAAGACACAGGAGAGAGATTTTTTATTTCAGCCTTCACCACATTAACCGGTGGCGCGGGAAACCCCTGCGCATTGACACAAGTTTGTGCTGCAGCAATTGAAAACAGGCTAACCCATAGCAGTAATTTGCGTTTAAACATTATTCACCTGGAAATGTGACGGTTGTGATCAGCTTAATCAATCATTGAAAATAATCTGATCGTGAAAGGTTAATTTATTTGTATTAAACAAGTTTAGCTATTAACCCTATAAATGCCTAGGGTTTAACGCCAAGATTGATCTAAACAAAAATAGGCGCAATAAGCATATAGATTTTTGTTACAAATGATGAATTGTCGATAGATAATAATATTATTTTCTAATATAGTGCGGGGAAATCTGCAATTCAATAACTTGATTCAACATCAAATGGATTAAATGTGCTGATTTAAATAGACTGATTTGAAAATTGAAAGAACAAAATCTAATGCATCTCATAATGATGCCTTTTTTCCTATCGCGTTTCCCCAAAACAATGAAAACGCCTAACAAGCCAATCCTTTCAACTAACTTTAACCCTAACTGCCAACTCTTGAATTGATAATTCAACACGCTTGATTTCACGCAAAATAGAACGCCGATTCATTTCCATCCAAATCCATTGTTTGAGTGCAATTTGACAGTTCACTGCTAATAAAAAACAAATTCCCCAAAAAACTAAACCAGATTCCTGTTCCATCACAAAGAACTGATACCCTGTCCAAAACATGATGATGGTGACAATGAATGTAATAATATTGACAATAATATACCAAAATCGTAATCGGCTTTTTAATGGCCCAGCTATCAAAGCAAACAGTCCCTGCTCTTCGGGTAACTGACTATCGAACGTTTGCCGCTCTTTAGCTAATTCTTGCTTTATTCGTTCATCAATATTCATTACTCAGCTCCAAAATTTCAGCTCCAAAATAAAAATATCATTGCTCAGCTAAACTTTTCTTTCAGCATTTTTCTTGCACGGTTTAAGCGAGACTTAACTGTACCGAGCGGGATATCTAATACAAAGGCAATTTCAATCAACTTCATTTCATCTAAATAAAACAAATAAATAATCTGTCTTTCAATTGCAGGTAATTGATTAATTGCTACAGTTAACACTTGCTGGTTATCTGCTTGTGGATTATCAACAGAGTGCTGAACAGCTAAGTTATCATGGTTTTGATTAGCTTCACAGCAAATATCATCCAACTCAATTTGTACAGTCTTTCGAGTTCTCAGTAAATCCAACACCCGCCAGCGTACTGTACGATAAATCCAACTTTTAAATGCTCTCGGATCATCCAATCGCCCAAGTCGTCCAGCCAATCTTATCCAGCTATCTTGAACGGCATCTCTAGACAACTCCATATCACTGCTTAATTTATAAGCAAACATCAATAAAGGTTTTTGAAAATATTGAACAAGTTGATTAAAAGCGTCATGGCTTCCTTCTTGAGCAGCGAGAACCAGTAACTCTTCTTCTGCTTGTAACATATTTTGCTAAACCTTGTTCTAAGTTTGTTTTGTCTTAAAAGACGCGGGAAAAAGCAGAAAGGTTCATTCAATGAAGAAATTACTATTGAATGAGTTTTACTCAGACTTTTAGGCAAAAAATTACACTAAAAAGACGAATGATATGATGCTACACAGGTTACAACTACCTTATATATTATAACGACTATAGCATTAACTATTGCTTACTTCCCTAAAAATTGCGCAAATCAAAGTAGCGATTCAAACTTTAGAATCCGCAAGATAGCAGCTTACAGAATGATTTGCGATGATTTAAGTATTTAAATTTATTTTTAATCATTAACAGCTATGATACCTGTTAGCCAATTGCCTACTAATTGTATTTAGCTAAAATATTTTCATAGATGGTCTTGCCATTTTCTGCCTTTTCAGACTTTACCTGTTCAATGGCATCTTGTAGCTTTTTAACCAAGCTATCATCAACCGATTGATTGAATGCATAATAAACTTCACTTTCAGTGAGCACATGAACCACTTCGTAGTCAGCACTATTTAATCCGCTTTGTTTCAAAAACCAACGAGCAACATTCTCTTCATATACCCAAATTTTCACCCGGTCAGATTGCAGTCGCTTAATAATTGATTCTGCATTCGTTCCCAGTTTAATTTTGCCTTTAGGAACACCGGCACTAATCAACAACTGCTCTCCGACATCATCGCGTATTGCTAAAATATCATGTTGCTTTAAATCAGTATCACGTTGGATTGTAATGCCACTGCTTTTTTTGGCCAAAGCAACAATTCTCGTACTCGAAATTGGGCCGACCCATTTAAATAACGGTTCTCTCTCAGCCGTTTTGGTGGTTGAAAATAAAACAGTACCTGGTTGCTTTAATGCTTCACGGTATGCCCTAGCCCACGGTTGCAGTTTTATTGCATTAGCGGAAATCGGCGAATTGGCTTTATTGCTGGCACTAATTAGCAAATCAACGCCAACACCTTTTAACTGACCATTTTCTTCAAAGTTATAAGGAGGGTAACTTTCGGTTAAAAAGTTGAGTGAATTCAATTCTGCAGCATTCACAAAGTTGATAATAACGCCGGTACTCAATAAAAGTAGATGGATAATTTGTTTATAAAATATTGCCCTTAATTGCATTTGTCACCTCAACCAGGATTAAGTATTCAATTTATTATTCTACTGCTCGCAATCAATTTAACTATAGGCGATTTTCAATAAATTACCTTAAATTCACATCAAATCCGCTTAGTTAAATGGTCTTTAGTCTTTATAGATTATTGTCAAATAAGAGATTTATCAGTTAACCGTCAGTTTTGCTATACTAGTTCAATGTCACTTTATCGAAAGAAAACGGCAAAATTACTCGCCAGCACGTTAAACATACCGTTTCGAGATAGTAATATTTTGCCCTATAGCACTTAATGGTTTATCAATGAAATTAAATAGCATCAGTTTTAAATTAAATATTTCGATTATTACTTCAATCACCTTACTTATGCTTGCTTTTTCTTTCTATGAGTACCAAGTGACCAAGCAACAGTTATTTAGTCAATTAAACAATCAGGTTGAACGGGTTATAAAACGCCTACAACTAAGCGCTCCTCCAGTCATATGGAATTATGAATTCGAAATACTGGGGCGTAATGTCAAGTCGGAAATGCAGGCCGAATTTATTAAAGCAATTGTTATTCGTAACAAAACCGAAGTGTTCACCTTAAAGATTATGCAAGGCAAAGAAATTGTCGATAGTAAAGCACCACCGAATCAATCTGAATATTCTTTAATAAAAACTGAGCCACTTATTTTTGATGATTCAGGAGAGCAAAAAGAAGTGGGTGAATTAAGCATTTACGTCACAACTGAAATGGTTGAGGCGACATTAAAAAATGTTGTTTTTCGACAAATCCTTACCATTATTGGATTAAATATTGTTGTCAATCTGTTAGTCATGCTAATTTTGAAAAGCATTGTTATTCAACCATTAAAAAGCATTACATTTTCGGTACATGAGCTTAGTGAAGGTGAAGGTGATCTGACGCAACGCTTAGATACCTCGGCCAAAAATGAATTAAGTTTACTTGCGTCGGAAATTAATCGTTTTATTAACAAGCTCCATCAAACAATATCTCAAGTTTTAGCCACCTCAGAGGCGTTATTAAATGCAGCCAAAGAAACCAAAATTAATTGTGATCAAAATAGCGAAGGTGTCATTCAACAGCAGCACGATATTGATTTAGTTGTCACAGCAACTACACAACTATCAGGAAAGGTTCAGGACATTGTTAATAATGCAAACGGTGCATTGGATGCCAGTACCAAAGCCAATCAGCTAGTTCAGCAAAGCGGCGAAACCAGTCAACAGGCAGTAACCGTTATTCAAACGCTCGAATCCGAAGTCGTTAATGCGACGCAGACGATTGAATCATTAGCCAGAGAAAGTGAAAGCATTGGCTCGGTATTGGATGTTATTCGAGGGATTGCCGATCAAACTAATTTATTGGCGCTTAATGCTGCTATTGAAGCCGCTAGGGCGGGAGAGCAAGGTCGGGGATTTGCAGTAGTGGCTGATGAAGTTCGTACACTGGCACAACGGACCCAAGAATCGATTACCGAAATTGAATCGATGATCCAACAACTGCAAGCGTCAACAGGCTCAAGCGTTACCGTCATGTCGAATAGTTTGATTAACGCCCAAAAAGGGGTAGAAGCTGTAGAAAATACTTGCGCATCAATCGAAGGGATTGATCATTCGGTAGATGAAATGCGACAAATGAACTCTATTATTGCGGATGCTACAGTTCAACAATCTGATGTGATTAATTCGATTAATCAAAGCGTAATTAAAATTTCTCAAATTTGTAACGAAGCATCAAACAGATCCAATTTAATGATTAGTGCTAGCGATAATACTTCACAACTGGCCAACCAATTAAAGCAATTGGTCAGCCAATTTAAGGTTTAAAATTTTTTTATCAGTAAAAATTTTTCACCAATAATCTTATCTATAAGCTAGTTCAAATCTATTGTAACTTCGATTAAAAATTAACTTCGGTTGTTTGATTAACAGTGACGGTTGCATTGGCAGATGCCACATAACCCCAATCATTTTCGCTTTCATCTGACTCAGGTAAATCGGCTTCGGCATCACAAGTTACCGCAAGTGTATAGTCGCCAGTTAATAGATAGCTTAAGGTATAAGTGTAATGGTTGTTGTCCGCATCATAGACAGGAATACTCGATGTGACAAAAGGCGCTGCGCTACCAACATCATCAGGCGTAATATCGTTGCCTTCGTAAGCATAGACTGCTAATCCTTCCAGGCAAGATTCATCGATTACGGTATCGGCCGCGATTACGCCACTAATAGTGCCGACTTCGGTATTATCTAAAATTCTCAGCGTTGGCCTTAATACGTAATCTTGCGAAGAATTACCAGGTAAATGTACTGAACGGCGTAAATCAAAATCAATTGTAAAATTAGCACTACCGCCCGCAGGAATGGTAAATGGTCGGTTCAGTTTAAGTCCGGTATTTGAACCACTGGGAACATATAAGGAATATGTTTCGCCACCATCAAAACTGATATAAGAATCCGTTTCACCACGATCAGCATCGACCATTAAACGCATCCAATTATATTCACCTGCATCTAGCTCTTGATTTTGCAGTAACGGTGCGGTAGTACCATTTTGCAATGATAATAAATCAAGCAGTTGAGGTTCATCGAAAGTGATGGTAAAGCTTGGACCGTCTTTGGGTTTGATTTCTATTGCATCAAACTTAACCACAACTTCAGTCGCATTATCAATTGGTGCATCGGTAATTTGTAAGGAAAGCGTCCCTGTATCAGTTTGGTTATTATCATTGTTGCTGCTTCCGCCGCATCCCAGTAGTCCAGCAGAAATCATCACGGCAGGAATAACTGTAGTTTTTAATTTCACGAATATTCACCTCTTAGTTAATTAACGCAGACTATTTTATCAAAAAGGCGTTAATCATTTCTTATATTGAATTCTCATTATTTGAACTTGTCTATATATTGAATTTCCAAACTATCTGATGCACAAATTATTATTTTGTTTGATTTATAATTACCAAACATTTTTTATGCTGTTTTATTATTAAATTTTCAGTTTGCTATATCACTTTTTACTAGCATACTAACCCGCTTATATCATTGGCTAACATTAAGCCAACCAAAAGCTTGGTTGTTAATGTGCTTGCTCCCAGTTATCACCAATTCCAGCATCAACAACCAATGGAACACTCAACTTAACGGCATCAGACATAATTTGAATAATTTTTTCGCGATAGCTTTCCAGATGATCTTGTGCGACTTCAAACACCAATTCATCATGCACTTGCATAACCATAAAGCAGTCTGGCTTTTCGCTATCAAGCCAGTTTTGTGTTTCGATCATTGCCAATTTAATAATATCTGCCGCACTACCCTGCATAGGAGCATTAATTGCGGTACGTTCCGCAGCCTGGCGCAACATGCCATTGCTGGCATTAATTTGCGGTAAATACAAGCGTCGACCAAACAAAGTTTCAACATAGCCCTTCTCTTTGGCTTTTTGCTTGGTTGCTTCCATATAGTCACTGACACCAGGGTAACGAGCAAAATAGGTATCAATATAGTGTGCGGCTTCATCATTGGTAATTTGTAATTGTTTCGCAAGTCCAAATCGTGACATGCCATAAATCAATCCAAAATTAACGGCTTTGGCATGACGACGCTGTTCATCGGTTACCTGCGCTATAGACACCCCAAAAACTTCAGCGGCCGTTGCACTATGTACATCGAGATTTTCTGAAAAAGCGTGTAGCAAATTTTCATCCTGTGACAAATGCGCCATAATTCTTAGTTCAATTTGCGAGTAGTCCGCGGCAACAATTTTATAGCCTTTCGGCGCAATAAAAGCTTGTCGAATGCTGCGACCTTCTTCAGTTTTTACCGGAATATTTTGCAAGTTTGGATCACTTGATGACAACCGTCCAGTTGCAGCAACAGCTTGATGATAAGAGGTATGCACTCTCCCACTTCGCGGTTGAATCATTTGAGGTAATTTATCAGAATAAGTTGACTTAAGTTTTGTCAGTCCACGGTATTCCATAATCACTTTGGGTAATGGGTAATCAAGCGCTAACTGCACCAATACTTCTTCAGCAGTTGATGGTTGTTTTTTCGGCGTCTTCTTTAAGACGGGCAACCCCAGCTTATCAAATAAAATTTCCTGCAACTGTTTTGGCGACCCTAGATTAAAAGGTTGTCCTGCTAATTCGTAAGCTTTATTTTCCAGTTCAAGAATTCGTACGGCAAATTCCTGGCTTTTTTGTTTTAGCCAATCACTATCGATCAAAACACCGCGCTGTTCCATTTTTGATAAGACATTGACCAGTGGCATTTCGATTTCTTTAAAGACATTACACAACGCCTCTTGCTTTTCTAACGCGGGCCAGATTGTTTGATGCAGTTGTAAAGTTACATCGGCATCTTCTGCTGCATATTGGCTTGCAATATCCAAAGGAATTTGATCGAAAGTAATTTGCTTTTTACCCTTACCCGCAATATCTTCAAAATGAATACATTCATGATTTAAATATTTTTGTGCCAAGGTATCCATATCGTGACGGTTAGCGACACTGTTTAAAATGTAACTTTCTAGCATGGTATCGAACTGTATGCCTTGTAAGTCAACACCAGCTTTTGCCAAAATACTCTGATCGTATTTTATATTTTGTCCAACTTTACCAATCTTAGGATTCTCTAAAACAGGTTTTAATCGATTTAGCGCGATAGTTTTATCCAATTGCACAGGCGCACCAGTATAAGCGTGAGCTAATGGTAAATAAGCAGCAATACCTTTTTCCGTCGCAAATGAAATTCCAACCAGATCTGCCGCAATAATATTTAAACTGGTCGTTTCGGTATCAATAGCAAAATATTCACACGCCTGTAATCGCGCTATCCACTCGCTCAGTTGTGCTTCGGTTAAAATCGTTTCATAATGCTCATGATTAATACAACTTTCCTGTTGAGAATCTTCGGCTTCGCCTTGCGATTGATTATTTTGCGCTCCATTAACACTCTCCGCTTGTTGGTGTTGTTTGGCACTAGCATCTCCCGCTAAAACCGGTTTGCCCGTTTGCACTTCCTTTAGCCAGGTTTTAAATTCAAATTCGCTGAATAAATTTTCCAACTGGGTTAAGTCAGGTTCATTCAGGTGTAAATCTTCGAGTGCAAAATCGAGTTCAACGTCTAGCTTTATGGTCGCAAGCTGGTAGGATAATCGAGCAGAATCTTCATGTGGAACTAATTTTTTGTCGGCAATCGTTTTAGCACCACGAAAATCCAGTGACGAAACTTTTTCAAGATTTTGATAGATATCATTAATGCTACCAATTCCATTCAACAGTGCCAGTGCAGTTTTTTGCCCAACACCCGCAATACCAGGGATATTATCGACACTATCTCCCATAAGTGCCAGATAATCGATAATCAAACTGGGCGGAATACCAAATTTTTTGGTAACACCGTCAACATCCAAAAATTCATTTTTCATTGTATTTATCAAACTGACATGCTGATTGACCAGTTGTGCCATATCTTTGTCACCGGTAGAAATAATCGTGTCACGCCCCTGTTCGGTAGCAATTGCCGCTAACGTTCCAATCACATCATCGGCTTCGACACCTTCAACCGCAATCAAAGGCAATCCCATTGCACGAATTATCTGGTGTAAAGGCTCAATCTGACAGCGCAGATCATCGGGCATTGGTGGTCGATTAGCTTTATACTCCGGATAAAGATCATTTCTAAAGGTTTTCCCCTTTGCATCAAAAATAACGCCTATTTGCGCAGGCGCATATTGCTTAAATAAGCTTTTCAGCATGTTTACCACACCATAAATTGCACCGCTGGGCTTGCCATCAGAAGTAGCCATATAACGGCCCAGTTTTTCATTATTGAGTGTATGGTAGGCGCGAAACAAATAGGATGAGCCATCAACCAGGATCAATGGAGTTTGATTTTGCATAATTTCCCTTAGGGTGAATTCAACGGGTTTATTTTGCAGCGTGTTGTGTTAAAAAGTTATCAACTGCAGTTAGAAATATTTGACCAAAGCACACCTTATCGTTAAGGTGAACGGCGCTTTGTTCCAAGGGTTTTATTCTACCTCAGAATTTTCAAACTAACGAATTTATTCAATCACGATCCGAGTGTTGCGTAAACTTTAGGTTGATTCTAAGTTATGACTATAACCACTTAAAATACAAGGATAAATTCATTTTTGATATCTTGTGGATAAAATAGTGTATAAAAAAAAACACTAACAGGAAAAAGTTTTAAAAAAAATATTAAAAAAATATTAAATCGCAATTTAAACCCTTAAAAAACAAATAGTTAGACAATTTATTCAGAACTATGAAAAATTATGAATATCCTGTGGATATCATCATTTCAGGTGTGAATAAACGAATTAAATCGAAATAATACTTATCGTCATTTTAGAATGAATATGTTGAAAAATTTAAGCAATTTATTTTCACTGATATCCGTACGAACAGGATATCTGATTAGTTGGCTGACAGTGGCTATGGTGGTTGTTTTAACCATTAATGTACTTGCAAGCTGGTTACTCCAAAAAAACTCCATCTTGTTGAGCGAATCAATTACCTGGATGCACAGTGCTAATTTTTTACTAGCCGCCGCTTATACACTTAATCGAGATGAGCATGTTCGTGTCGATATTTTTTATCAACGTTATTCGATTAAGGGCAAAGCAATTGTCAACTTACTCGGTTCACTATTTTTATTAATTCCAACGGCTACCTTTATTTTTTGGGCCAGTTGGCCTTACATCACTTTAAGCTGGCGAATTGGCGAAATGTCTGCCGAAGCCGGCGGAATGCCAGCCATTTACCTACTTAAAAGTTTGTTGATTGTTATGCCGAGTCTTCTAATCTTAGAAGGGATTAATCAGATAATCCAAAGTATTTCACAAATTTCTGCGCCGACCAGTGAACAAAATACAATCACCTCGAACCAGCCACAACCAGGAGGTCACTGATCATGGAATGGCTGGCATTATTGATGTTTGTGTGCGTTTGTATTGTGTTGCTATGCGGTTATCCAGTCGCTTTTTCTTTGGCAGGTACAGCACTTTTATTTGCAGGTATCGCTGTTGCAACCGACCAGCTGAATCCAATTATGTTGAAGAATGCATTTAGCCGTTTATATGGCATTATGCAAAATCCAACGTTAATTGCGGTTCCATTATTTGTTTTTATGGGCGTGATGCTTGAAAAGTCGAAAATAGCTGAACGGCTATTGACCGGAATGGCCCAATTGTTTGCCAGTTCGCCCGGTGGGCTGGCTATATCAGTAGTCATTGTTGGTGCATTGCTAGCAGCCAGCACAGGTATTGTTGGTGCAACCGTGGTTACAATGGGCTTATTGTCACTCCCCATAATGATTAAATCGGGTTATTCCCAAAAACTATCAACAGGTGTTATTTGTGCATCGGGAACACTCGGTCAAATTATTCCACCTTCAATTGTTTTGGTTTTGTTAGGCGATGTCATTGCCAGCGCCAATCGCGATGCGGGCATTAATTCAGATCCGGTTTCTGTTGGCGATCTGTTTGCTGGCGCAATGCTACCCGGCGTTTTACTTGTTGGACTTTATATTCTCTATATTTTTATTTATTCGCGTTATCAACCCGAAAAGGCGCCCGCGTTAACTCACAACTTGTTTGCAAATTTACAGCAAAATACTTCTACTAAAGAAACGATCTCATCTAATACCGTGCCACAAAATTCGGTACGATTTGACTGGCGAGCATTGCTGTTACCCTTGTTTTTAATTTTGCTGGTACTCGGTTCGATTTTATCTGGCGTGGCAACGCCGAGTGAAGCGGCGGCGCTTGGCGCAGTTGGTGCAATAATATTAGCGATTATTTATCGAGAGTTTAGCTGGCAACGATTACGTGAAGTCGTCCGCACCACAACAAAAACTTCCAGTATGGTTTTTATGATTTTAATCGGCGCTTCAATATTTTCATTAGTATTCAGAGCATTTGGTGGCGATGATGCAATACGGGAATTGCTCCACAGTTTGCCTGGCGGAATCGTTGGTGCGATGATTGTAGTAATGCTCAGTATGTTTTTACTGGGATTTATTCTCGACTTCTGTAGTTTACTTTTTTACCATCATACTTCTTGCCAATTTATTTATCATAAGATTGTGCAAGAATTAAACGACTTTACCCAATTAACATCGTCCGCTTTTTAGTGCTT
>NZ_JBFDAH010000043.1:0-15983 GCF_040719265.1 Aliikangiella maris
AAACTCTTTTGATAAAACGGTACACATCGCCGCTGTCAATGTCGTTTTCCCATGGTCAACGTGTCCTATGGTTCCTACATTGACATGGGGTTTGGTTCGTTCAAATTTTTCTTTTGACATTACCTGTTTCCTCGTTCAATTATATTTTAATAAAGTATTAATATTTTAAAGCTTCAAAAACACTCTTAGGTGCTTCTTCATATTTTGAAAATTCCATCGAATAGCTTGCCCGCCCCTGAGTGGCACTTCTTAAATCAGTGGCATAACCAAACATTTCCCCTAGTGGTACCTCGGCTTTAATCACTTTTCCAGAAGGGTTATCATCCATTCCTTGTACCATGCCTCGCCGACGATTTAAATCGCCCATGACATCTCCCATATATTCTTCTGGGGTAACGACTTCTACCGCCATTATGGGTTCCAACAATATCGGTTCAGCATCTAAAGCGCCATTTCTAAATGCCATCGAGCCGGCTATTTTAAAAGCCATCTCGCTTGAGTCAACGTCATGGAAAGATCCATCAAATAATGTCACTTTTACGTCAACCATTGGATACCCGGAAAAAACGCCTTGCTGCATTTGTTCCTGCACCCCTTTGTCAATTGCAGGAATGTATTCTCTTGGAACAACACCACCAACAATTTCATTAACAAACTCATACCCGTCACCAGAAGTTTTGGGCTCGAGCTTCAACCAAACGTGTCCATACTGGCCACGTCCGCCAGATTGACGAATAAACTTACCTTCAGCTTCAACCTTTTGTCGAATCGTTTCACGATAAGCTACTTGGGGTTTACCAATATTTGCGTCAACCTTAAATTCTCTTTTCATCCGGTCTACGATAATATCCAGATGTAATTCCCCCATCCCTGAGATGATGGTTTGCCCCGACTCTTCGTTAGTTTCTACACGGAAAGAGGGATCTTCTTGAGCAAGCTTACTTAAAGCTATCCCCATTTTTTCTTGATCGGGTTTAGTTTTTGGTTCAACCGCTACCGAGATAACCGGTTCTGGAAAATCCATTCGCTCAAGAATAATTCTTTTCACCGGATCACAAAAGGTATCTCCAGTTGTTACTTCTTTAACTCCAATAACCGCAGCAATATCACCGGCGTAAACTTCTTTGACTTCCTCACGGGAGTTTGAGTGCATTTGGACAATACGCCCAACTCGCTCTTTTTTCCCCTTTATTGGGTTATAAATCTGATCGCCCGTGCGTAAAACACCAGAATATACTCGAAAGAAAGTTAATGTACCAACAAAAGGATCAGAAGCAATTTTAAAAGCCAGAGCAGAAAAAGGTGCATCATCTTCAGGCGGCCTTGAATCCTCTGTTTCACCATCTTCTTTTAATCCTGAAATTGGCGGAACATCGATTGGAGCAGGCATGTAATCAATTACAGCATCCAATACCGCTTGCACGCCTTTATTTTTAAATGCGCTACCACAAGTGGCAATAACCACTTCGTTAGATAAAGTTCGAACTCGTAAGCCTTTCTTAATTTCAGCTTCTGATAATTCACCCTCTTCAAGGTATTTATCCATCAATTCTTCGCTGGCTTCGGCCGCAGCTTCAATCATTTTTTCACGCCACAGCTGACATTCGTCACTCATGTTGGCGGGAATGTCAGCATATTCAAAAGTCATTCCGCGATCGTCTTCATTCCAATATATAGCTTTCATTTTTATCAGATCGACAATCCCTTGAAACTCTTCTTCTGCGCCAATAGGTAATTGAACAGGTACTGGATTTGAACCCAGTCGCTTTTTAATCTGCTCAATCACTCTTAAAAAACTCGCACCCGCGCGGTCCATTTTATTAACGAAAACCATTCGTGGAACATTGTATTTATCAGCTTGTCGCCACACAGTTTCAGACTGAGGCTCAACACCAGATGAAGCACAAAATACAACCACTGCACCATCGAGAACTCGCAAAGATCTCTCAACTTCAATAGTAAAGTCGACATGTCCGGGCGTATCTATGATATTGATTCGGTGATTTTCGTATTCCCCCTGCATACCACGCCAGAACGTTGTGGTGGCCGCAGAGGTAATAGTAATCCCACGTTCCTGCTCCTGCTCCATCCAATCCATGGTTGCAGCACCATCGTGTACTTCGCCCATTTTATGAGATAAACCAGTATAAAACAGGACTCGCTCTGTTGTTGTCGTTTTACCGGCATCAACATGAGCACAAATACCAATATTTCGGTAAAGGCTTATAGGAGTCGAACGTGGCATTAGATGTTCCTCATATGCTTTTATTAAAAAAAAGCGAGAATAATTTTACCAGCGGTAGTGAGCAAACGCTTTGTTCGCTTCAGCCATACGATGCACATCTTCGCGTTTCTTAACACAAGAACCACGATTTTCGATAGCATCCAGCAGTTCACCAGCCAGTCGAGCATCCATTGATTTTTCACCACGCTTTCTCGAGCCTTCAACTAACCAGCGCATAGCCAGTGCAGTTTGACGAGAAGGACGAACTTCAACCGGAACTTGATAAGTTGAACCACCAACTCGGCGAGACTTTACTTCAACCAAAGGCTTAATTTTTTCCAAGCCCTCTTCAAAAATCGGGAGTGCATCTTCGATGTTTTTCTTCTCTTTAATAATATCAAGAGCTCGATAAACGATTTTTTCAGCTACAGACTTCTTACCATCAACCATAAGTACGTTGATGAATTTAGCTAATAGCTCACTTCCAAACTTAGGATCAGGCAAGATCTCTCGTTTGGCGACTACGCGTCTTCTAGGCATAATAGTTTTCCTATGTGTTACTTCAGGTCTTTTTCCAGGACTTGAGCCCGGACCTTACTCACATCTCAATGGGATGTCTTATTGCATCTAGCGAAATCTAAAGCCCAAACTCCTTGCGACTTTGGGCAACAAATTTTCGGTAGCTAAATGCTTTACAAATCAATTAGGTGTTTTGCCAACGCCTAATTATACATTTTTAACCTTAACGGTTTATTTTGGTCGCTTTGCACCGTATTTAGAGCGGGCTTGTTTACGATCTTTAACTCCAGCCAAGTCAAGATTTCCACGCACACAGTGATAACGAACACCCGGTAAGTCTTTAACACGACCACCACGAATCATTACAACACTATGCTCTTGCAGGTTATGACCTTCACCACCAATGTAGGAAGTTACTTCGAATCCGTTAGTTAAACGAACACGAGCAACTTTACGCAGTGCTGAATTAGGCTTTTTAGGAGTTGTAGTGTAAACACGAGTACAAACTCCACGCTTTTGAGGGTTAGCTTCTAGCGCAGGGACGTTACTCTTTTGTACCACTTTTTTACGCGGCTTGCGTACCAACTGATTAATAGTTGACATTGTTTACAATAGCTCCAGCATTTTACTTAATTAAATCCTCAGCAATCAGACAAATCATGCCTTTTACTCAGGGTGCGGCATTTTAATTGCCACTGCCAAGGATGTCAAGATAACCGCTCACCATTCGATCAAAAAACGGTCAGCGGTTAAATTTGTTAATGTTAGATTTCGTCGCTTTCAATACCAGTAGAACTAAGCGCATCACTGAGCGCTTTTTCTGCTTCTTCAGCAGAAACAGTTTCTTCGATATCAAACTCAAACCCATCCGACAAACGGCTCTTTCTTTCTTCGTGATAAGTTAATCCGGTTCCAGCAGGAATTAACCGACCAACGATAACGTTCTCTTTTAGACCAATCAGTTGATCTTTTTTACCACTCACGGCAGCTTCAGTTAATACCCGAGTCGTCTCTTGGAAAGAAGCAGCCGAAACGAATGATTCTGTTGCTAATGAAGCTTTAGTAATACCCATCAGAACCCGTTCAAACTGAACAAGTTCTTTGCCTTCAGCGGCCAGTTTATCATTCACATCAAGTACTTTAACATACTCAACTTGCTCACCTTTCAGCAATAAACTGTCACCTGGATTACTAATAAGCACTTTGCGCAACATTTGACGCACAATTGCTTCAATGTGCTTATCATTAATTTTTACCCCTTGTAACCGGTAAACATCTTGTACTTCGTTGGTAATATAATTTGCTAACGAACTGATTCCTTTAAGTCGAAGAATATCATGAGGATTATCTGCACCATCCGATACGACCTCCCCTTTCTCAACTTTCTCTCCTTCAAACACGTTAAAGTGGCGCCACTTATGAATTAATTCTTCATACGCATCACCTTCTTGAGGAGTAATGATCAAACGACGCTTACCTTTAGTTTCCTTACCAAAGCTCACAGTACCCGAAATTTCGGCCAAAATCGCAGGCTCTTTTGGCTTTCTTGCTTCAAATAAGTCAGCTACCCTTGGAAGCCCCCCGGTAATATCACCCGTTTTCGAACCTTCTTGTGGGATACGCGCAATGGCTGTCCCGACTCCAACTTCTGTGCCATCTTCAATGCTTACGATAGCATTGACTGGTAAAATATATTGGGCAGGCATGGTGGTGCCTGGAATTAACAGCTCATTACCACTTTTGTCGTATAACTTAATCATTGGTCTTAAGTCATTTGACTTGGTACCGGTACGTTTTGACTCGGTTACAACCAATGAACTTAGCCCGGTTAACTCATCAGTCTGGCGCGTCATATTAACGCCTTCGATAACATCCTGAAGTTTAATTACCCCGGCAATTTCCGTAATGATTGGGTGAGTATGCGGATCCCAGTTAGCAACCACATCACCACCTTTAACGGCATCACCATCATGGACTTCTAATACAGAACCATAAGGGACTTTATATCTTTCACGCTCACGTCCAAACTCATCAAGCAATGTCAGTTCTGTCGAACGCGAAACGATAACAATTTTGCCATCTTCTCGCGTTACATATTTCGCATTATGCAGTTTCAACTTACCATCATTTTTGATTTGAACGTTATTTTCTGCACTTTGTCTCGACGCAGCACCACCAATATGGAAAGTACGCATGGTTAACTGTGTACCAGGCTCCCCGATTGATTGAGCAGCAACAACGCCAATGGCTTCACCAATATTAATTCGATGACCTCGAGCCAGATCGCGTCCGTAGCATTGAGCACAGACACCTTGACGCGTTTCACAGGTAATAACTGAGCGTACAAGCACTTGGTCAACACCATTTGCTTCGAGTATTTCTACCCATTGCTCATCAAGTAAAGTACCGGCTTCACAAATGATATCATCGGAGTTTGGCTTATAAATATGTTCGGCATTGACTCGTCCCAAAACACGCTCTCTAAGTGGCTCAACAACATCACCACCTTCAATTAGAGGCGTCATCACCAGACCTTTCTCGGTACCACAATCCAATTCTGTAATAACAAGGTCTTGAGCAACATCAACCAATCGACGAGTCAAATAACCTGAGTTTGCCGTTTTTAATGCTGTGTCAGCCAAACCTTTACGAGCACCATGAGTAGAAATAAAGTATTCAAGTACAGTCAGACCTTCACGGAAGTTCGCTTTGATAGGGCTTTCGATAATCGAACCATCGGGTTTTGCCATCAAACCACGCATCCCAGCTAACTGTCTTATCTGTGCAGCACTACCCCTTGCACCAGAGTCAGCCATCATGTATACAGAGTTAAACGACTGTTGTTTAACTGTATCACCATTAGCATCAACTACATCTTCAAAACTCAAGTTGTCCATCATCGCTTTGGCCACCTGCTCATTGGTATGAGACCAAATATCAACAACTTTATTATAACGCTCACCGTGAGTTACCAGACCAGATGCAAACTGCTCTTCAATTTCACGGACTTCCTGCTCAGCAGAGTCGATAATGATTTTCTTTTCATCAGGAATAACCATATCGTCAATCCCAACAGATGCCCCTGATAAAGTTGCATAGTTAAAACCGGTATACATGAGCTGATCGGCAAAAATAACCGTTTCTTTCAAACCTAGACGGCGATATGCCTGATTAACCAGATTAGATATCGCTTTTTTCGTCATTTTTTGATTAACCAGTTCAAAAGGTAATCCTTTCGGTACTACTTCGAACAACAACGAACGACCAATCGTCGTATCGACAATTGAGGTATCGTCATGCTGGTTACCATCTTCATCGATAGTTGTTTGAGTTAGACGCACTTTTACTTTCGCGTGTAATGCAGCTTTCCCATTTCGGTAGGCTCGAAGTGCTTCGGCTGTATCAGCAAAAATCATTCCTTCGCCTTGAACATTGACCTTTTCACGAGTCAGATAATAAAGTCCAAGTACAACATCTTGGGTTGGAACAATAATAGGCTCGCCGTTCGCAGGAGAAAGCACATTATTGGTTGCCATCATCAATGCACGCGACTCAAGTTGTGCTTCGATGGTTAAAGGAACGTGAACCGCCATTTGGTCCCCGTCAAAGTCTGCGTTATAAGCCACACAAACTAATGGGTGTAACTGAATTGCTTTACCCTCAATTAACACAGGTTCAAATGCTTGAATACCTAGACGGTGAAGAGTTGGTGCACGATTCAGTAATACCGGATGTTCGCGAATAACTTCTTCTAAAATATCCCAAACGACAGGCTCTTCGCGTTCAACCATCTTTTTAGCAGCTTTAATAGTTGTTGCTAATCCGCGTAATTCGAGCTTGCCAAAAATAAACGGTTTAAATAATTCCAAAGCCATTTTCTTGGGTAGACCACACTGATGCAGTCTTAAAGTTGGCCCAACCACGATAACCGAACGACCAGAGTAATCAACTCGTTTACCTAATAAATTTTGGCGGAAACGACCTTGCTTACCTTTAATCATATCGGCCAAAGATTTCAATGGACGTTTATTCGATCCAGTAATCGCTCTTCCTCGGCGACCATTGTCGAGCAAGGCATCAACAGCTTCCTGAAGCATCCGCTTTTCGTTGCGTACAATGATATCTGGCGCATTTAAATCTAACAGTCTTTTTAATCGATTGTTTCGATTGATAACCCGACGATATAAATCATTCAAATCTGATGTTGCAAATCGACCACCATCAAGTGGAACTAACGGTCTTAAATCTGGCGGTAATACTGGCAAGACTGTCATAATCATCCACTCAGGTTTATTACCTGACTCGATAAACGCTTCCAGTAATTTTAAGCGCTTGGATAATTTCTTTAACTTAGTTTCTGAGTTGGTGTTTGGAATTTCTTCACGAATATTTTTTGCTTCTTCTTCAATATTAATATGAGTCAGCAAAGTCATTACCGCTTCAGCACCCATTTTGGCTTCAAATTCATCACCAAACTCTTCCAGTGCATCGAGATAAGTTTCTTCGCTAAGCAATTGTCCGCGCTCGAGGGTTGTCATACCGGGCTCAGTAACAACAAATGCTTCAAAATAAAGTACGCGCTCTATATCACGTAATGTCATATCCAGTAATAAACCAATACGGGATGGTAGCGATTTCAAGAACCAGATATGTGCGACTGGACAAGCTAAGTCAATATGTCCCATTCTTTCACGGCGAACTTTTGCCAGAGCAACTTCTACACCACATTTTTCACAAATAACGCCACGATGTTTTAATCGTTTGTATTTTCCACACAAACATTCATAGTCTTTTACCGGACCAAATATTTTCGCGCAGAACAAGCCATCTCTCTCAGGCTTGAAAGTCCGATAGTTAATTGTTTCTGGTTTTTTAACTTCACCAAACGACCATGAACGAATCATTTCAGGTGAAGCCAAGCCAATTCGAATCGAATCAAATTCTTCAGTTTGGTTTTGTTGTTTTATAAAGTTTAATAAATCTTTCAACTTTTTCTCCTCCCGGAGTGAATAAAAACTGGTACTTAATAGCCTGTAACTGAGTCCAATTACAGGCCTCTCCGTAAAATGATTAGTCTTCTAATTCGAGCTCAATATTAATACCGAGCGAGCGAATTTCTTTGACCAATACATTGAAGGACTCAGGCATACCTGGATCCATACGGTGGTCACCATCAACAATATTTTTATACATTCTGGTACGTCCATTTACGTCATCTGACTTAACAGTCAGCATTTCTTGCAATGTATAACTGGCACCATAAGCTTCAAGTGCCCAAACTTCCATTTCTCCAAATCTTTGTCCACCAAACTGAGCTTTACCACCAAGCGGTTGCTGAGTTACCAGACTATAAGAACCTGTTGAACGAGCATGCATTTTGTCATCAACCAAGTGATTCAGTTTTAACATGTACATGTATCCAACTGTAACTGGACGCTCAAAGCGGTCACCAGTTCTTCCATCATATAACCAAGACTGTCCTGACGTATCTTCACCAGCTAAATCAAGTAAATGTTTGATTTCATACTCTTTAGCCCCATCAAACACTGGTGTCCCCATTGGAACACCATTGCGCAGATTATTAGCCATTGTCATGATTTCTTCATCAGTGAAGGAATCTAAATCAACTGTCGCTTCATCACGATGATTATAGACTTTATCTAAAAACTCTCTCATGCGCTGTACTGACTGCTGCTGTTCGAGCAAATCATCAATTCGACGACCAATACCTTTTGCAGCCCAACCCAAGTGAGTTTCCAGAATTTGCCCAATATTCATCCGTGAAGGAACACCTAACGGATTCAATACAATATCGACGGGCTCACCATTTTCGAGGTAAGGCATGTCCTCTACTGGAACAATGTTAGAAATAACCCCTTTATTTCCATGGCGTCCAGCCATTTTGTCACCAGGTTGAATACGACGTTTTACTGCCATATAAACTTTGACAACTTTCAATACACCTGGCGCTAAATCATCGCCTTGTGTAATTTTAACGCGTTTAATTTCAAGCTTTTTGTCATATTCTTTCTTTTGTTCTTCAAGGTTTTGGGCTAACGCTTCAATTTGTGTCTGTAATTCTTCATCACGCAATTGAATATCCAGCCATTGCTCTGCACCAATTAGATTGAGGTACTCTTCATCAAGTACTGAGCCTTTTTTCAATCTTTCAGGTCCTTTTTCAGCTACGGCACCATTTAGAATTTTGAAAGCACGACTTTGAATATTGCCTTTTAAAATGGCCAACTCATCATTTAAGTCTTTTCTTACTCTGGCAATTTCGCTTGCTTCTATATCCATTGCACGTGCATCTTTTTCAACACCGTCACGAGTAAACACTTGAACGTCAATAACCGTTCCAACGGTGCCGGAAGAAACTCGCAGCGAAGTATCTTTAACATCACTGGCTTTTTCACCAAAGATTGCGCGCAAAAGTTTTTCCTCAGGTGTTAACTGAGTTTCGCCCTTCGGCGTTACTTTACCAACAAGAATGTCACCGGCTTTAACTTCTGCACCAACATATACAATTCCTGACTCATCAAGTTTAGCTAGAGCACTCTCACCAACATTTGGAATATCAGCCGTAATTTCTTCTGATCCCAGCTTGGTATCTCGAGCAATACAAGTTAATTCTTGAATATGAATACTGGTAAAACGATCTTCTTTAACCACATTTTCTGAAATCAAAATAGAGTCTTCGAAGTTGTATCCATTCCAGGGCATAAACGCTATTTTCATATTTTGCCCAAGAGCCAGCTCACCTAAATCGGTTGATGGGCCATCTGCCAATACGTCACCACGCCCGATTTCATCACCAACATTTACGATTGGACGCTGGTTAATACAGGTATTTTGATTAGAACGCGTATATTTAGTCAGGTTATAAATATCAACCCCAGCTTCGCCGCCGATTGTTTCTTCATCGTTAACACGTACTACGATTCGCCCCGCATCAACAAACTCAATCACCCCACCACGTTTGGCAGCAACGGTTACACCAGAGTCAACCGCTACAGTTCTTTCCATACCGGTTCCAACTAAAGGTTTATCTGCTCGCAGTGTAGGAACAGCCTGACGTTGCATGTTTGATCCCATCAATGCACGGTTTGCATCGTCGTGCTCAAGGAATGGAATCATTGATGCAGCAACCGATACGATCTGCTGAGGAGAAACATCCATATACTGAACGTTGTCCACCGTGGTTAATGTAAATTCACCTTGATAACGACAAGAAACTAAGTCTTCAATCATGCGACCATCATTATCAATAACAACGTTTGACTGAGCGATGTAATAGTTCCCCTCGTCAATTGCAGATAAGAAATCGATTTCTTCAGTCACCTGACCGTTTACAACTCGTCGATATGGCGTTTCTAAAAAGCCATAGTCATTAGTACGCGCATAACATGCTAACGAGTTTATCAAACCGATATTAGGTCCCTCAGGAGTTTCAATAGGACAAACACGACCATAGTGAGTTGGATGAACGTCACGTACTTCAAACCCAGCACGCTCTCGAGTCAAACCACCAGGCCCTAAAGCTGATACACGTCGTTTATGTGTAATTTCTGACAGTGGGTTATTCTGGTCCATAAATTGAGACAACTGCGAAGAACCAAAAAATTCTTTAATTGCTGCTGAAACAGGTTTAGCATTTATTAAATCCTGTGGCATCAGGTTATCAGCTTCAGCCATACTTAAACGTTCTTTTACCGCTCGTTCAACTCGAACCAGACCAACACGGAATTGATTTTCAGCCATTTCACCAACGCTTCGAATACGACGGTTACCCAAGTGGTCAATATCATCAACTTTTCCTTTACCATTTCGAATATCTAGCAAGGTATTCAATACATCGATAATATCTTGTTTAGATAATGTGCCTTCGCCTTCGTCGCTATCACGACCAACTCGGCGATTAAACTTCATACGGCCTACTCTGGATAAATCATAACGCTCTTCGGTAAAAAAGAGGTTTTCAAATAATGTTTCGGCAGAATCTTTTGTTGGTGGTTCGCCAGGTCGCATCATTCGATAAATTTCAATCAGTGCTTCAAGCTCAGTAGTTGTTGGATCAATTCTCAGGGTATCTGAAATGTAAGGTCCACAATCCAAATCATTGGTAAATAACGTTTCAAACTCATTGATTCCTGCCTCGCTAATTTTGGCCAGCAACTCATCCGTAACTTCGCTATTCGCTTCAACTAGAATTTCCCCAGTTTCTTTATCAATAATATCTTTCGCGACAGCTCGGCCGATCAAATATTCGGAAGGAATTTCAATGCGCTCAATACCCGCACTTTCTAAATCACGAATATGACGAACCGTTACACGGCGTCCAGCCTCAACCATTACAGAGCCATGTTTTCCTTTAATATCAAAAGAGGCGATTTCACCACGTAGTCGCTCTGGAATTAATGACAAAGTGAAAACACCTTCCGCATCAACTTGTACCGAATCGTTGCTGTAAAACATCTCCAGCATTTCTGCGGTGGTAAATCCTAAAGCGCGCAATAAAATAGTCGCAGGTAATTTACGTCGACGATCGATACGCACAAAAACACAGTCTTTTGGATCAAACTCGAAATCTAACCACGATCCACGGTAAGGAATAACTCGCGCGTTATACAGGTACTTACCAGATGAGTGGGTCTTACCTTTGTCAGAATCGAAGAATACACCCGGACTACGATGCAACTGAGAAACAATAACCCGCTCAGTACCATTAATGACAAAAGTACCATTATCGGTCATCAATGGCATCTCGCCCATATAAACTTCTTGTTCGCGGACTTCTTTAATTGTTTTGTTTTTATTTTCTTTATCGTAAATAACTAACCGAATTTTTACTCTTAATGCTGCAGAATAGGTGACACTACGAATTTGACACTCTTTGACATCAAATACCGGTTCACCTAAAGAATAACTAATATACTCCAGTGCAGCAGAACCAGAATAGCTGGAAATAGGAAAAACAGATTTAAAGGCTTTTTCTAACCCAGAATCAATAATATCATCTTTGTTTAAAAATGAACGATATGAGTCTAGTTGAATTGCAAGCAAGTAAGGGACATCTAAAACTCTTTTGTTCAGGCCGAAATCCTTTCGGATTCGCTTTTTTTCAGTATATGAATATGCCATCTGGGCTCCTCAGTTAGCTTTCATTCGATCTTTATAATCAATTCTTGATACGGCGGAACTGACTATGAATACACCACAAAAACTCAAAAAAATAAAAACTTTACTGGTCACATTTACCACAAACCTGCTTTTATAACAGCTTCAAGTATTAGCCGTAAATTGACAAGTCCGTATCAAATAATGCAACCAGAATAACCGCTTTGTTAAACGGCAAAACGGCCGGAGGCAAAAATGCCACCAGCCGGAATATCCGAGCGAGTCGAAAGCAGGAATCAATTACTTGATTTCTACTGTTGCGCCTGCTTCTTCAAGCTGTTTCTTAACATCTTCAGCTTCTTCTTTAGAAACGCCTTCTTTCAAAGTAGTTGGGCAACCTTCAACAGCTTCTTTAGCTTCTTTCAAGCCTAAGCCAGTGATGCCACGAACAGCTTTGATTACAGCAACTTTGTTAGCGCCGAAGCTGGTCATTACAGCGTCAAATTCAGTTTGCTCAGCAGCAGCAGGTGCATCACCAGCTGGGCCTGCAGCAACAGCAACAGCAGCCGCAGCAGTTACGCCAAATTTTTCTTCCATTGCTTCAACTAGTTCAACAACTTCCATTACTGACATTTCAGCAATTGCATTTAAGATATCGTCTTTAGAAAGAGCCATTACTCATTCTCCTGGGTCAAATTTAAAATTAAAAAATTTTTGTATTTACAAAAAACGTTTTGTCGGATTATTAAGCCGCTTGCTTCTGTTCTTTCACCGCATTGATTACTCGAGTAATACGCGATGGGAATTCGTTTAATGTACGTGCCAGTTTGGTCACTGGTCCATTCATTACACTCATCAGTGAAGCAATTGCTTCGTCTTTGGTTGGTAGCTTGGCTACGGCATCTAACTGGTCAGCACTATGTAAAGTGCCACCAACAGCAATAGCGGTAGCTTGTAACTTGTCGCACTCTTTTGCATAGTCACGAACAAGTCTTGCAGCCGCACCAGGTTCTTCAAGCGAAAACGCACAAACAACCGGGCCAACCAGAGCATCAGTCAAACAAGCGAACTCAGTATTTTCGACAGCACGTTTTGCCAGGGTGTTACGCACAACACGTAAGTAAACACCACTTTGGCGGGCTTTAACACGTAGCGCTGTCATTTGTTCAACAGACATGCCACGGTACTCAGCAAGTACAGCAGATAGTGCGCTTGAAGCAACTTCATTTACTTCAGCAACTATTGCCTTTTTACCTTCAAGTCCAAGTGCCACTTTGTTCACCTCCAAAATATCTAACTTAACTGCTATTAACTAATTTGCCAAAATGTGACATTAGCAATAGTCAGACTTAAGCTAGAAGCTTTACAATTTAAGAACAAACAAATTGTTTATTCCTCTGTAAACGATGAACCGCCCAGTATACTGAGTCGGGTATCACCGTCTGCGTAGGCTGTTTTTAAGACCATTTTTTACCTCACCTCATAAAGGTGGACAACATAAAAAATTTTCACCTACGGTCTATGACGGTATTTAAGCTAAACCTATGAAACATATTTAACTTAAATACCCAAGCTCTCAGCAAGTCAGTCAAGCCAACTTGCTTTCAAACTATTCTTTTTAAAAAACTAATCTTTTAAGTTGATCGTTGCTAGATCAACAGCTAAACCAGGTCCCATTGTAGAACTGATTGATAGTTTTTTCATATATGTACCTTTAGCAGAAGCAGGCTTTGCTTTTTTCAATGCTGCTAGTAGTGAACTTAAATTTTCTGATAATGCTTGAATTTCGAAGCTACTTTTACCAATTGGTGCATGAATAATACCGCCTTTATCGGTACGATATTGTACCTGACCAGACTTGGCATTCTTTACGGCTGTTGCAACATCAGCAGTGACTGTACCAACTTTTGGATTAGGCATTAAGCCTCGAGGTCCCAGAATTTGACCTAGCTGGCCAACAACCCGCATTGCATCAGGGCTGGCAATAACGACATCAAAGTCCATATTACCTTTTTTGACTTCATCAGCGAGATCATCCATCCCAACAATATCTGCACCAGCTTCTTTGGCCGCATCAGCATTCTCACCTTGAGTGAAAACAGCTACTCTAACATCTTTACCTGTACCATTTGGCAGTACAGTAGCACCACGAACAACCTGGTCTGATTTTCTAGGATCAACCCCTAAGTTCACAGAAGCATCGATAGTTTCATCGAATTTCACCTGAGAAACTTCTTTGATTAATGTCAAAGCTTCTTCGATTGAATAGATCTTGTTTTTATCAACTTTCTCGTTGATTAATTTTTGACGTTTAGATAGTTTAGCCATCGATTAACCCTCCACCTCTACGCCCATTGAACGAGCAGTTCCTTCCAAAGTTCTTACCGCAGCATCCAAGCTAGCAGATGTTAAATCAGGCTCTTTAGTATTCGCAATCTCTTCTAATTGAGCGCGAGTAATTTTACCAACTTTTTCAGTATTTGGTCGACCGCTACCTTTTTTCAAACCAATAGCTTTCATAATTAAAACTGCAGCTGGTGGTGTTTTTGTAACAAAAGTGAAACTACGATCGTTGTATACTGATATTACAACTGGTGTTGGTAATCCTTTTTCCATTTTGTCTGTTGCAGCATTAAATGCTTTACAGAATTCCATGATGTTTACACCATGCTGACCTAATGCAGGTCCAACAGGTGGACTTGGATTAGCCATGCCGGCGCCAATTTGCAGCTTAATATAAGCTTCGATTTTTTTAGCCATTATTGCACCTCAAATATGGGTTCGAACGCTTTATTTGCTAATAATGATTAGCTTAAAGCTCCCCTTTCTTTAACGTAAAAAAACACCCACAGTACGCAAATACCATGTTTGTTTTTCAGAATTCAAATTTTTACCTAACTCAATATAATCAGGATTTAACCTTTCTCAACCTGACTGAAGTCAAGTTCGACCGGTGTTGAGCGACCGAATATCATAACGGATACTTGAAGTCGGCTCTTCTCATAATTCACTTGTTCTACCACTGCATTAAAGTCTGCAAATGGACCATCAATAACTCTTACTGCTTCACCAACTTCAAATAATGTTTTTGGTTTTGGCTTATCAGTCGACTCTTCTAGTCGATTAAGTATTGCATCAGCTTCTTTTTGACTAATGGGAGCAGGTCTGTCACTAGTTCCACCAATAAAACCAAGCACTCTAGGCGTTTCACGGACCAAATGCCATGAATCATCACCCATCTCCATTTCAACTAAAACGTAGCCGGGAAAAAATTTTCGCTCGCTTTTTCTTTTTTGACCAGCTCTCATCTCAACAATTTCTTCTGTTGGAACAAGAATTTGACCAAACTTTTCTTCTAGACCATGTAATTTTACACGCTCTTCCAGCAAATTTCTGACTTTACTTTCATAACCGGAATAAGCCTGGACTACATACCATTTCAGCGACATTCAATTACCCTCTAACAGTTAATAAACTAATCAGTTTAACTAATATCGCGTCAATTCCCCAGAGAAATAATGAAACGATGCTCACAGCTACTATGATGATTATAGTCGTTTGAATCGTTTCTGTTCGAGTTGGCCAGACAACTTTTCTGGCTTCAATGCGAGATTCTTTGGCAAAAGCCAATCCAGCTTTACCTTTTGAAGTGGTAAAGCCAATACCTAGACCAATCGCCACTAAGGCAATGATCACAGCGGCTCTAATTAAAACGGAGCCATCAATTAAATAATGATTAGCATAAACAGCGCCGGCCAAGGTAATTGCTGACAAAACCCATTTAATTTTATCTAGAGAACTTGAAGTCTCTACCTGTTCTTGTACGCTCATAAACTAACCAAAAGTAATTTTTATTTCTGAAAAATGCTATAGCCTCGATTGCAGTGGCAGGCCAGGAGGGACTCGAACCCCCAACCTGCGGTTTTGGAGACCGCTGCTCTACCAATTGAGCCACTGGCCTGCAATATCAAGCGTAACGAAACATTTCGTTACGCTAAACTCGGCTATCTAATTAAGCAATAATTTTAGAAACAACACCGGCGCCAACAGTTCGGCCACCTTCACGAATAGCAAAACGTAAACCTTCATCCATCGCAATCGGTGCAATCAATTCAACATCCAT
>NZ_JBFDAH010000044.1:0-14934 GCF_040719265.1 Aliikangiella maris
ATTAACTGAATCTTTTAAATGTGATCGATTTTCGCCAATTAAATTGATCTTTTTCTGATTTTCTTGTGATCGATTGCTTACATAATGCCCCTGCTTTTTGAGCAATTACAATAAAACCGACCTAATAATTTGAAACCCTGCCATTTTTTCTTTACCTAATTTTATATTAATTTAATCAAACCCAAATAATTAGAATAACAAGTTATTGTTGTCCTCATTCATGCAAGCATTTCCATTCTTGCTAATTTTTCGGTTAATGAAAGGTGACTATACTTCTTTCGAAGCATTTCACTTCGACTGATTGCATTATTTGGAACAACAAGTAGCTACTTGTTGTTCCTATCAATTCATATTTGAATGTAATGCTTTCCCATTAAATCTAACTTGTTATCAGTTATCCCTCCTTCCTTTTTACCTTCCCAATGCCAGATAGCCTGTAATAACTCCGAGTTTGTAGAAGGAAATGCTTCTTCTACAAGCTCACTGAGTTCGTGAGAGCTTAGTGACTTATCCATAAAAATTAAAGCTCTTAGAACTTCAGATATATTAGTTCCTTTTTTAATTTCATCGCTAAAATATTGAAGATATTCATCTTTCATATTAACTTCCTTCATTCTATTTAGTAAAAAAGACTGTGTAGTGACCAAACAGACTTTCTTCAATAGACTTGATATTCGTGAAGCCGTATTCAAATGCTCTTTGACCTGTCCAAGTCTCAAAAGCAGCTTGATTTTTTGGCATTCCACTTTGTATTAAAGAATCAAACTTTTCGAAATTCGAGCTACCTGAATTAGCATACCAGTGCCCCCTAATAGCATTTACTTCAACACCGTCTTTTTCTAGCCTATTCATTAAGCTTTAGAACATATCCTTTCCAGAACCCAACTCACTAGCATTGCCTTGCGCTTTTATGTCAAATGCTAAAGTTCCATCCTTTTCAATTCTTGCAAACAATCCATGCCCATCATCTGGCTCTAGATAACTGTATTTAACGGTCCCGTTTTTACTGGTGGAAGCTTTAAAATTATCAACCAAGTCAACTCTAGCAACCTTGTTTGGAACAACAAGTGAACCCGACGCAACATCCGACTACATGCGCGCGCACGCGAGAACCCACCAGACTTTTAAAGAACCTCAACACTCAGAATTACGATTTTACAGATTTTAACCCCAGAGGCGACTTTTATTTTCAAGCAACATCTAATATCTCATTTGCTAAATCACTTCTTTGAACATAAAGGCGGCGTTAGCCGCCATTATGTTTCATCATTGTTTTCATCAGAGGACAACTCTTTTGTTGAGGCTTTATCTTTCTTTAAAAGATTCGAGACACCGACCCCACCTAATAACCATTGCTTAACAGCATTAATTATTACTTCAGTCTCTTTTTCTGACCATTCAATGTTAATCAAACTAATTTTCAAGTTTTGATACTCCTTATAGTTTATATCTCTGGTATTTATATAAATCAGCCACGTAGCATGTTCCTGTACGGAGCAATACCCTTTTGTATCGTAAAAACTCGTGGGCCATTAGCCTTTTCTGCACTTTTCAGAAGTTTTTTGTCCAACCTGCAATTTAGCTGCACCTAGAGCACTTGCATGGGGTGCAAGTGCTCGCCCGGAGAGATTCGAACTCCCGACCAATTGGTTCGAAGCCAACTACTCAGGAACGACGGATTAACAGTCCGTCGTTTATCTAGGGTTCGAATCCCTATCCCACTTTCTAGTTGTTTGCATGGGTAACATTTGCCGCTAAGGCGGGGGATTTTGAATCCCCTGTGCCGATCACAGCGAACACCTGGCTACGAACCAGGTACTTTCTTTTAGCTGCAATAAAAGCGCAGCGGCGACAGCCGCAGCGCTTTAGGGTTTTAAGCTCTTTGCCCTTAGAGCCATGCGACCAGCCCGTTCTGCCCGCTGTGATGAACTCACCTACAACCTCGATGGCCAAGACGAACCTTTAACATGACGGCGCGCGGGGGCCCTAGCGCCGGCGAGCAGGGTTTTTAGGGCGGGGAAGCGCGCTTTGCAGCAACATTTTTTACTGTGCAGTTCGACGCAGGAGGACTGCCCGACAGAGCGCAGCGGCGGAGGTACTGAACTCACAGACAACTCCACTGCTCATTCTCTGGCACGCAACTCTAACTCTCGTCTTTTTCTTCGGCAGCTAAAGCTGAGTATAAATCGTCTTCCGTTGGTTCTTGTTCTGATTCATCACCCCACTCGTCCACTACTTTTGTTCTTCGGCTTTTTGCCGGGTGCGTCAGTGTGTGAACTTCCTTGAGTTTCTTTATCGACACTTGCGTATAAATTTGTGTCGTATCTAATTTAACGTGTCCTAACATCGCCTGGATAAAATCTAATGTCCGCTCTATTTTCTAACATCAATGTCGCCATTGTGTGCCTAAATAAATGACACGATCCTTTCTTGCCGATGTTCGAGCTTTTAATATATCTACGAACCAGTGTTGTTAATCCATTAGGCGTTATCGCTTCACCGAATCGATTTAAATAATGTATTCCTCCATCTCGGCCACAACATAATTCCGGTCTCGTTTCTTCTAAATATTTTTCTATCCATTGCAATGCTCGTTCACCGATGGGGATCATCCTGTCTCGTCGTCCTTTGCCTTGACGAACGAACGGCGTTCCGCGATCGGCATCCACATCTTGCACTGCTAAATTGGTTAATTCCATTCGACGTATTCCGGTACTGTAAAGCGTTTCTAATATCGCTCTGTCACGTAATCCCATCGCATCATGTACATCCGGCTCATTGAGCACTCTCTCCGCTTCACTTTCACTTAACACCGCTTTGGGTAATCGTTTATCTAATTTCGGTAATTCGATTTCACTCGCCGGATTGTAAAGTAGATGATTTTCTTTTGAGAGCCATTTAAACCAGGCGCGTATGGCAGCCAGTCGGTTGTATTGGCTGCGGAACGATAACGGATTTCCGTCTTTTTTTCGGTAATGGAACAGGTAACGCTGGAACCTTTCTAATATCGGTTTGGTAATGTCACTCGGTCTAATTAATCCTCGTTGCCCCGCCCATTCTAAAAAGATAAATAAGAACAACTCACGTCCGTTAATGGTTTGTTGTGAGTAGTTTTTTATCGCCATCCACTGGATATATTCCTGTACCATTTGATACATACCTTGTGGATCAGCAAGGTTAGCAATATGAGTATATTGGGTAACATCAGGTCGGCTATCAGGCATGACTTACACCTGTACGATGCGATGAACCTTTATTTTTATAAGATGCGCTTTTCTCGCTTATTTCTGAACTAAATCCATTTGAGACTATATTCATAGTATTATTTTTGTTTTCACCACTCTGACTTAGCCCTAACTTATCACTAACTTGGGCCTGACTTGAGGCTACCTTTTTTCCATTTACCCCTGACTTTTGTGCATCACACTGTATTTTTTTAACATCAATCAATCCCATCAGGTGAGGTTTTCCATCTTCTAAATCTCCGTCATAAGCCAGTTCATACAGGATATTTTTTCCTCGTCCTCCGGTATGCACTAACAGATATTCCATTTCTTCTAATCGTCGACAATGGATTTTTAACTGTCCATCACTCCATCCAGTAAAGGCTCGGATATCACGGCGACTAAAGCGATAATCTTTTTGTTTATATCGATGCAACTCGCACTGCTCATGCACCAGTTCTTTTATCAGCTCTAATAATCGTCTCGTTTGTGGTGGGAGTTCATCGAGCGTTCTACCTAACACATCATGAGCCAGTTTATTCGCCACGTTAATATCATCGAGTGTCACTTCGATGTATTCCAGTGTTTCACCTTCCCAGACTTCCTTTTTTACTTCTCTTTGATACTGATGCAATAACGCGATTGTATCGATGAGACTTAAATATTTTTCATGGTCACGCCGTGTTCGGGTTTTATCATCAAGGAAGGTCAGTTGATCAGCATAAGGATTCATGATGGCCAATGGCCATAATAATCGTTGTGCGTTTTGATGTAAGGTGATGAGTTTTGATTTTTCCTTTTTCGCTTTGAGTCCTTCCAGCGTTCGGCGCTTTCTTTGTGCCGCATGTATCGCTTTGGTTTGCTCTCGACTTTCATCAACACTCAACACCAGGCATCGATTCATTAGCTCTTCATCGATATCGATGGCCGTTGTTGTACTAAACAACATCACTGGCCCTTCTACTCGGTATTCTTGAGTTTCAAGGTTTCCAGTGGTCGCATTTTTTCCGGTGCTGGCGATACTCACTTCACCTTCACTTTGTAAGAGCTTTAATGCATAACTCGTATTCTCTGCACCCTCTTCTTCCGCTATCGCCAGTATTTTGTTTTTTAAATCACTTTCGCCCATATAAAACAGCGATTGACCAGTCATCGCTGAGTATTGTATTCGTTCTTCTTCCGGCATAAACGAGAGCACCGCTTCCATTAATGATGATTTTCCCGCCGCCGATGAACTTTGCACCATCACAGCTAACGGTCTATCGAGTTTTCTAGAACACGCCGCTAAATAGCCAACCAGTTTATTCGTCTCTTCCCCAACAACACCAGCGCGGTTAAAGTCATTTAGTATCTGGTCAAGTAATGTCGGTGATTTTAATAAAGCTAATGCATCCTTAACTTCCTCATCACTCATCACCGGCTTTTTCTCTTTTTTAGCCAGTGTCCCTTTAATGAGTTGATCTTGTAACTCTTCGAGCTTAAGCAACACTTTGCCTAAATCTTTTTTGATGATGTCTTCACTGATGCCAAGTTCATGAGAGGCTTGTTTTACATAACTCGCCCGATGTTTCGCGCTGTAAATATCGAAGGTGTCCACATGGAAGGTGTCGCCTTCCTTGATGAGCATATTCACTTTTAGTTGTTCATAGCTTAAATTTTTATTCAGTCCTCGAACTCGATACAATCGGTTATCTAGCGTGATATTGATTTCATTTTCCGACACACTCGCCGGAACTTCGACGGTCGAGACTTCTGGTTGTGGGCTTGCGACTAAAGCAGGTGACTCATTAATTTTATCGATAGATTCATGCTCTACAGGCGTTATCTCATCCATTTTTTCTATAGATTGAGACTTCTCTCCATTCCCTAACCATTCACTTTTTCTGAGCGCTAGACCGAGACTTTTATTCGCTGGCTGAACCTGCCTTGCATATTCGTTAGCGTCCATTCCCTTTGGGAACAACACACGATACGCATCGATACCTTGTTCGTTTAATTTCTTCGCTAACTTTTCTGCTGCCTTGTTTCCCGCTTCATCTCTATCGTAAGCAATGAGTACTTTCTCAACGTTGTTATCGATAAAGGCTTTTAAAATATCATCCGTAAATCCCGATGTACCGTAGCTTGCAGTGACATTTCTGAACCCATTCACCCAGAAGGTCATGGCATCAATTAAACTTTCACATAAGATAACCTCACGGCAATTTTTTAAACCTGCAACATTCCAAACACCCTCATGCGGCCCCGGTAAATAGGTATGTATCGCAGTTCCTTTGCGTAATCTTTTTCCTAATAATTTTCGTCCATAAACTTCACTAATAATTCCATTCTCATCGATGACTGGCATAACAATCGAGCCATTAAAATGCTCATGGCCCGATTGCCGTAATAATCCTATCTCTTGTAATTGACCTCGGATTTTTGAGCCTTCCTCTCGATCTTTTTTCGGCAACCGATAGCCCAGGGTTCGATTGGCAAACCCCAACTTAAAATGCTCAATAAGTTCCGCATTTTTTAAGCCTCGACTTTCCAAATACTCCAATGCTTCCGGTGAGTTTTTTAAGGTGTCATGGTAATAATCGATCACATGCTTAAGTGCCGTTTGGTGATCCGCATTAGAGACTAAGGTGGGCGGTAATTTCGGCTTTGTACTTTTTTTTTACAACTTTTGGGGATTCATTACTTTCAGCAGCTAAGTGAGGTAAATCATTTTTCAATAATTCAATGGCATGCTTAAACGACACCCCTTCCGTTTTCATCACCCAATCAACCACACTTCCTCCTTCCTGACACGCCCCCATGCAATGCCAGAGATTCTTTGAGGGAGTGATCACCAGCGATGCCGTATCATCCTGATGGAACGGACAGCACATCACATAATCTTTGCCGTGCGGTTTCAAAGTGAAGCCCTTCGCCTCAACCAATCGGACTAATGACACCTCATGTTTGATTCTGCCGATTAATTCATCAGATAACCGCGCCATAGCCGAATCCCCTAAAACCTTGTCAATACCTAAAACCATAAAATAACTCTGTTGCAGAGTACTCTATTTTAGAGTATTGCCAACACTGATAATAAAAACAGGGGGTAAACTGATGGCGTTAATTAAGAAACTGGTTAATCACATGACGCCTCAAGACAAGGTTTATTATCAGGAACTGGGACAGCGTATCGCTCAATATCGCAAGGCTCAGAACCTCACTCAGGTTCAGCTCGCCGATATTCTCGGGATCTCTCAACAGACAATGGCACATTATGAAGGTGGACGACTCAGGATCGCCGTATCAACATTATTGCCGTTAGCGAAAGAGTTGGAAGTATCCATTGAGGAGTTGGTGGGAGAAGTCACCACAGCTAAAAAGAAGCGTGGCCCCACATCGAAGCTGGAGCAGCAAGTTGCTCAGATCCAACAACTCCCCCGAGCTAAACAACGATTTGTAATGGAGATGCTAGATGCTGTGATACAGCAGCAATCTGGATAAGTATTTTTTAAAGCGCTGACCAAGGGTGCGCCAACACCCAAGGCCAGCTAATTCGCCTTGTAATTCAAACTCTTGCCACTATCGGGCTCAATGCTCTACCGTTGAGATTGATATTAACCCCAACTCTCGGCGGCTCGCTTTTTGTGAGACCAGCGTTCAATCCTTTCATTGCCCAGGGCTTTGCCAGTACCCCGGACCACCCACACCGCAAATCAGTATCGCAGGTCGGTGGTTGGCGGTTTTACTGTGGGTCGTCCACTCATAATCGCCATGCATCCGGAGTTGCTTATCATTGGGCCTGATTATGATAAGCCAATCGAGTAATAGATTACTGAGTAGATAAAAGCAAACCCGGCGACAGCCGGGCTTTTTGCTACTTATTAAATAAGTCACTCAAAATTTTTGAGCTAATATTTTTTGCAATTTCTAGTTCATAACCATTAGAAGTAGTTTGTTTTAAAACGGAGTTTAATACACCAACTATTTCATCTATTCTATTTTCCGAATCAACAGCAAGCACATCATCAAACTCTATGTCTTTAAGTCCTGGTGGATAATTTTCATATATCTCACACCATCGATTACATTCTACCAACAACCACTCAACGTCCTTACCTGAAGAAATTAAATGATCAAATTGATCTGTCATTGCTTTGATCCAATCACCTATTTCATGATCTTTCACAAATACATCGTTTGAACCATATCTAATAGAACTCGTGGCCATCAAAATTACCTTATATACTCAATTCTTGTTTTGGAGTTTTTCAACGCTTCTTGCATCGCTTTGAAAACGTCATCCGATAAACCTGTAGTATCAATTATATGTACATCTACAGCAGTATTTCTTTCAACGTGCTTATAGATACTTTTAATAGCACCTTCTTGATACTCCAATTTAAGAGGATTTAAATCTTTATCTAAGAAAGGCCCTTTAAGGGAAACTTTGCCAAATCCTTGAGGATCTAAGAAATCAACACCTTCAATATTTGATGGTTGGAATCTACGCCCAAACGTTTTTTCTGCTCGTGAAATTCCTAAAGTTTCAATGATACTGAATTTTTTCTGCTCATGGTTCCATCCCATTTGACGGTAACGAAGTGCTTCTTGCATTCGTTGAAGAGCTTCTTGCTTTGTTGGAGTATTGTTTGGAACATCTCTCCCCAACTCACTACGATGCGTCCGCTCATTATCAACAATATTCCCTGATTGTTCAACACTCACATCATAATCTGCTTTTTCCTTAGGCTTAGCTTTATTTACAATTAACCGCCGCTCAGCCTCAACCCGCCGCGTATGCTTTTCACGAAACTTTTTAGCAATACCTGCTGCGGTGGGATTAGTATCCAGCAATTTATAATATTCTTCCAATGGCCAAAAATAATTGGGATCATACTCACCATTTTCGGCGCGATACCGCTCTAAATATTCGATTTGATTATCTCCCCAGCCATAATCACCAAGGAAGCCCTCTAATTCATATTCATCTCGAATTAAACAGTTATACACTATAATCGTTTGAATTTTGATGAGGTGGACTAAGTCATCGATGACATCATCCTCGGTATACCAGGATTGAATGGTTAAGCCGTGGTAATGACCAATTTTTTCGACAATTCGCCAGAGGTGCTGCGGGAAGTTTTGTTCGTCGGTCAGTCGCCATAAAAACTGCTTGATAAAAATATCATCACGCGTTTTACATTCGGTATTGATTTCAAATTCGAGGGGGTTAGCTTCAAAAAAATAAGGGGCAAATAAAAAGCGCCTGCGGCTGCGTGATCTGACGTAGAATGGGTCGAATAACATGATGCTAAGTCCTTTTTAAGAATTGACTCACTTTTCAAATCTTTTCGATATTTAAATGTTTTCTCTACATTCGAAATATCACAGGTAACTAAGCATTTATCACATTGCCTGCTTAGTGATGAATATATCCTACCAAAGTATTACTTCTCTCACTAATTTAATTTTGTGAACCAGTATGCAATTATTTATTAATATGTGTTTCACTTATGATGAAAAATGGCTGTCCAGATTTATCACCAGTTACACCAATTGTTAATACTAACAATACGTTCAAAAGAATAATCTTCAAAAAAGTCTCCTTTAGTAAATTTTCTTTTAACGCTTGCGTAATTCGAGAGGCATGTTTTTTGCGGAATCGAAATTACACTCTATTGTTATAACTAATTATCTGAGACGACATATTGAATTTCACAAGAACCACTTTCCGTAGCTCTTACAGTGATAGGATGACCGGTTGTATGCGCCGTCAAAATTAGGGAATAAGCCGCATCGTAATTTTTCTGCTCCGCATCCATTGAAATGTAGCCGCTGGCCCCGGCTTCACATGAGAGATTCGATTCGTCTCCCGAAGTACTAATCACTGTTTTCCCATTCGGGGTAACATACATTCGAGTTATTTTAACATTGGAGCATTACCCGCTATTACAGTCTGCCAATACTCCACTCGAAAATGCTAGCATTATCAAATGCGCAATCTTCTTCATTTTTTCTCCTAGTTAGAACACTTCACTAATAAGAGCCGTTGTTGGCGTCTTTTTCAGCGCCTTGTTCTATTTTATTATCATATAGCTTGGTGATATCTCTACACATATCAGCAATGACTATCAGTGATATTCCAATCAGACCACCAATGTTATCCCAAGTTATCTTGAATAATTCAGGAACATCTCGGAAATAGCGACTGAAGATTAGGCCAGCTATAAAGCAAGTAACAAACATTACTAGTTTTAAGAAAGCCTTTCTTACAATATCTCCTGAACCTTGCCGTTTGAGACCTTCTATCAAATTGTGCAATTTAAGTTTACCGCTTCGTTATTTTGTGAGTATTTTAAATAGAACAGTTGATTAAACGCAATAAATCTCATTAAGCTTCAAGCGAGTTTTTTACTGATTCCAAATTATTTTTAATATCAGCATTTACAGCAAAGAAGTTAATTATCAAGAGCGTTATTACTCAACTCTACAGCATATAAATACAAGTGTCATTTGTGTTTATTCATTAAATCAATAATTTACCAATTGCCAAGCGAAGTAAATACATACACTCGACAAATTATTACCTATATAATTAGCTTTCACACATTAAATTATTCATTACCATCAATTAAGAACAACCAAGCATTGACTCATCGATTGACTAATTTCTATCTAACCCCAATAAACTTATTGTTTTTACATTTACGCTTCAACTGAACAAGCATTCAGAATATTTGCCAAATCATCTTCGCTCAATTTATTTTGTGCAGTTTGAAATAACTCCCGCTCTTCAAACCTGACATGTTGCTCTAATAACTCACCAAACTGAACTAAACTCTCTAGTGTTTTTTGTTCTGACTCCAGCAACTGCTTTAATTGTTTATGCTCATCAAAAAGTCGATAAGTCATCTCTTTTTCACCAAGCTGAGTAAGCTGCTTTGCGATAAAATCTTCTTCAATTTGAAAATGCTGTTTCAATACGCTTTGGTAGTGGGAGTCAACTTCTTGCCAAGTATCTTCAACAGAAGCAAATCCATCCTTACCCGTATTTTTCGCTTTACGAGCCAGTACCAAACTTTGATGATGTTCGTTCGATAATGCACGTAATTGTGGCGCTCTTTTCATCCTAATTACCTATTTTTTCTGATTTGATGGTTTGCTTGCAATACTACTAGAGCAAAAGTTCAAGTGAAATAATAATTTATATTTATTACATTCCTATCGACCAACGAGATTATTTTGTGTCACAATCCTTGTTAATAACGTCAGGTATTTTTCAAATATAAACCTAATAATTGTGGTGATAATTGTTGTAGTGCTTTACGCTGACTAATTTCATCATCGCCATTAATTTTTACTTTTAACAACTCAACGACAGTCAGATTTACTTGGTCAGTTAACAAATTGATTTCATCAGAAAAATGTACCAACATCGGCTTTTTAATTAATACATAAGCGGCGAATAAATCGTCCGGCCAGTTCTCACACTCTTCCCAATAATCTTGCCATAGCTGATAGATTTCACCATCGTCATGCTGAATACTTGTCAAGGTTTCTGAAATATCCATCTCTAATAATTTACACCAGCCTAATAAACATTTTTCTTGTTGATGAGCCAACCAATAACAATCGACAAGGCGTTTTAAAAGACAGTACTCATCGAATAACTGTGCATTTTTTTCTAGACAAGCAATAGTTGCGTCCATATCAGGTATTTGCATCAGAGCAAAGCTTTGATGCAATTCTGGATTTAATGGATCAAATGCCAGATTTTGCATATTTTTAGCCAGCCGCTGCCAGGCAAAAGATAAGTAATCTCTGGCTTGACTTGCTAATGTATCCCTAGCTAACGGTACAACTTCATTTTTTAAACCAGCAAATTCGGCAATTAAGCTTTGTTGTTCGATTAGATGATTGGTAGTCATGTGTAAACCATAGTTGACCAAATCTTGGTAGGCACCCAGCTGTTTACAATTTTGATCAACTTGTTGAAGTTTAGTTAAGGCTTGTTGTGCACTTTCAAACTGTCGATCGGCGAGCGCATTAATTACATCATACTCAGCCATTTGCGCGCTATTATCCATAAACAAATCAAGTTGAGGCACATCTTGCGGCCTTATCCAGCGCTGCATTAGTTGCTGATTAATCATGCTTGAAGCACTAGCTTTTAGTGTTTGATTACTGTTAGTATTCCAACAGTGATAAATCTGTGGTTCGCTAACCAAACCCAAACTCCGACAATGATTTTGTGTTTCGGTTACCATTATTTCAATTGATTTTTTTTCTAACTGAATTTTTTCATCGACATACTTAACGTTAGCATAACGCCAGTTTTCATAATCACTGTAGGCCAGATAATTTTCAGCGAGCAGCCAATCGATAAGGCAAAAATTTCCTTGCTGACTGGTAAAGTGATCAATGATATTGATAGAAATAATATTTAAAGATGTCATTATTCGATTTCCTGTTGCCATAATGTCATGAGGTCTTCAAGCTTCAATGCAAATTTTTCGCCACTGAGTTGTGCCTGATGATTAATATGCTGACTTAACTGCGCTTTATGCTGTTGCAAAAGCGCAATCTTTTCTTCAATGGTATCTTGCGCAATTAACTTATAAACAAATACTGGATTTTTTTGTCCAATACGATGCGCCCTATCACTAGCTTGCTGCTCAGCAGCGCTATTCCACCAAGGATCATAGTGAATCACCGTATCTGCCTGAGTTAAATTCAGCCCAACGCCACCTGCTTTTAAACTAATTAAAAAAACTGAGGTATTGCCTTGCTGAAACTTATCTACCAGTTGCTGTCTGTGTTGCGTCTTACCAGTTAAGATCAAATGACTGATTTTTTTATCCTTTAAATCACTTGCTAGTAAGTCAAGCATTTGTGTAAATTGCGAAAAAATTAAAATCTTACGCTTTTCTGCTACTAACTCTTCAACCATTTGTAGACAATGCTGTCGTTTAGCCGAAGTGATTTGCATTTCGTCTAGTAGTGCTGGGTCACAGCAAGCCTGACGTAATTTAAGTAATGCCGTTAGCAGTAATATTTGCTTTTGTCCATCATTCTCACTCGCTAACATTTGTTCCTGCAAATGCGTTTGTTGTCTGTCTTTTTGTTGCTGATAAAACATCATTTGTTCATCAGATAGAATAATCGATTGATAGATTTCGGTTTTTTCGGGTAAATCATCGGCAACTTGTTGTTTGGTTCGACGTAGCATAAAAGGTGCAATTCGTTGTTTTAGCAGCTGCATTTTATTTTCATCAGCATCACTTTCAATCGGTTTTTGAAAGTGTTGCTTAAACGCTTTTAATTTACCTAAACAGCCTGGCATTAAAAAGTCGAGAATTGACCAGAGTTCACCCAAGTGATTCTCAACAGGCGTGCCGCTGAGGCATAAGCGATATTCAGAAGAAATCTGTCTGAGTGATTGACTGATTTGGGTTCTATAATTTTTTATTTGTTGTGCTTCATCGAGAATAATCCAACTCAGTGCATGTTGTTGCCAATCCATCGAATCAATGTTTGCCAATTGATAACTGGTAATTAGTATTTGATAATTATTGAGGCTTGACCAATTTTTTTTGCGCTGGCTTCCTTGAACAATTTTATATTTTAAATGCGGTGCAAAACGATTGATTTCTGAAGCCCAGTTATGCAATAGACTTTTTGGCGCAACGATTAGTGCAGGATTATTTAATGGGTTTTGGGTAAATTCAACACTCAAATGCGCAATAGTTTGCAAGGTTTTCCCCAATCCCATATCATCAGCCAACAAACCATTTATCTGATGTCGCTTTAAATGTTGTAACCAACACACACCAAGCCATTGATAAGATCGCAACGTTGCATTCACACTGGATGATATTTGTTCTAGAAAAGCGGGTTGTTGATATAAGCTGCGTGCTAATTCTAACGACTCGATTGAACCTGACCATTGAGTTTGCTCGGGCAGCCCCTTTTCGATTTGTTGAAGCCGATAAAATTGACTATGAGGCAATATTAGCTTGCCTTGCTGACTAAATAGATCACCTAACTCATCAAGCAAACTAGTGAGCTTATCAGCAGAAAAAAGTAACAGCCGACCATCAGCTAAAGTCAAAGCTGCATGTTGATCATACTGTTGCTGATTGAAAGCTTGCAGCTGTTGCAACAACTCATTTAACAATATTTTTTCATTCTTTATGGTTGCAGTGAAAGAAATAGACAAGTCTTTATTTTTATCGGGCGTCAGTTCAACTTGCCAGTTATCCGCCTGCACAAAGTGAAATTTAAATTCTGAAGCAATATGAATTTGAAATCCTGCACTAACTAGCTTTTGCTGATGATGAGTAAAAAACTTATACCAGCTTTGTGAAGATACGCAATACCAGCGAGCCAAAGAGTGAGGCAATTTATTAAATTGATTTAAACGATTTTCTTGCTGGTTCAATTGATTATCTGGTTGGTACAAGTAACTTTCTAGTTGGTTTAACCATTGTTGTTCCAGCCTTAAATCACGTTGCCATTGCACCAACTGTTTACCATCCCAATATTGTATCGCTGAAGAAGAGGTATCGGCAGCAACTTCAATGGCAAAATTTTCGTTTTGATAACGAAAACCACAAGTTAACAGGCCTCCTTCTTGTATTGCCGAGTATTGAGTTGCCTGTTTAAAGTTAGAAACTTTGAGTACCGGCGTACATAGCGATTCATTTTCAATGATTGGTACTGCCTTAGGCAGTGGAACATGATGTTGTATTAAATACGATTCATATTGTGTGAGATAGCCTGCTAAATTAACAAGTGGTATCTGGCGTTTTTTTGTATCGAGAAAATTAAGTACCTCATCAGTGTATTCAATTTGTGGTAATGCCCATGATTTTTTTTCTACATTGAAAATTAAAACGGCATCTTGATTGTATTGAAAGGTATAGCAATGAAGTTTGTGCAATAGTTTATTGGTTGTGGTGCGACTGACAATCCACTTTAATTGGTAATCACCTATTCCATTAATTTGCCACTCAAGTTCGATTTTTATGCTTGGTGAAGTCTCAATGGGTTGCCATTGTTGCTCAGTGTTCAACCAAAAACATCGATTCGTAGCCAACATCTGAATCAAAACAGCTCTCGCTAATGGCACAGTGATTTCGCCGGATTGTTGCTGACAACCCTCAGTGATAGAGTGGTGTTTGATTATATAATTGAGGATCTGATGATCGTTAGCTTGTATAAATGAGGGTAAATTTTTAAGATGTGATGGTTGAATAATATACGGTCCGACCAGCTCAACCAACTGGTTATTTTTCAGTTCGGCTAAACTTAAAAGCAGATTAAAGTGTTTTTTGATTGGATCAAATTTAAACAGGTAGCATAATTTTATTCCATCAACATCAGATTGTGGTTGCCGTAGTTGGGCTAAAAAACTCATTCCAATAAAACTCAATTCTTACTTTGGCTGGTATTTAAGGGGATTATCACAAGCTTGCTTTACAATAAACGGTGTATTTTTTATGCATCGTGCGAACGCTGTCAACCTTGTCCAGTAGAATAACGCATCAGTATTTAATCAGTCACTTTATTTTGAGAAGGATATTTTAGCTAATATCAAAAGGATTCACTAATCTATTTAGTCGCCCCTGAAAAAAGAAACCCCCATTGATTTTTTATCAGCCAATCATGCGCAGAAGCATTTTAAATGGTGAGTTCCGGCTGCGCAATCTCATTTCGCGATCAAACA